>JAKAJN010000161.1 GCA_021813725.1 bacterium
CCGTGCTCCCGCGTGACGACTCGGCCGCCTTCCGGCCGCCGGTCACACCGCGCCGTGCGTTTCTGTACTCACTCGCCATTCCGGGTGCGGGGCAGGCGTCGCTCGGACGCCACTTCTGGGGCGGCGCATTCTTCCTCGCCGAGGGACTCTCGCTGGCGCTCGTCTATCGCAGCGCGGAAGACCTGCGACTCGCACGGCAGTTCCGGGCTGATTCCGTCCCAGCCAGCTATCAGGTGGATGCCGCCGGCCAACCCGTGCTGGACGGCAGCGGGCGGCCGACCGTTGCCACCTGGAACGTCAGCCGCTACTCGGCGGCGCGCGTGCGGGCCCGCCGCACGCACTACGAGGACTGGCTCGCCGTGCTCGTGTTCAACCATCTGATTGCCGGCGCTGACGCGTTTGTCGCGGCGCAGTTGTGGGATCTCCCGGCGCGCGTCGGCGTGCGCACCTCCCCGGCGGGACAGCCCGCGGTGGTGGCGTCGCTCAGCTTCCGCTGACCCGCTCCAGGTCCACCTCGAACCGTTCGTGCGCGCCGTCCCAGTGGCCAAGTGCCACGCGTGCGGGCGTGAACTTCAAGAACGTCGCCGCGTCCAGCCAGGCGCCGGGGTTCGCGTAAATGCCCGTCTCCCGGGACTTGCGTTCGAGCATCGCCAAATGCGTGTGGCCGTAAATCACCACATCCAGCGACGGATCTGCCGAGAGCGTCTGGTGCGCCACCGCGCGCAGCCCCTCGCCGCCGTCGCGCGGACGCACGTTGCGGCTCGTGTGCGACGTGGCGCGCGCCAGCGCGGCGCCCCAATCCGGGTGCAGCAGGCGGAAGGCGCGCACCGCCCAGCGATGCCGAATCACCGCGCGCAAACGCCGATAGCCCTTGTCGAGTTCGGGGCGCAGGCCATCACCGTGCGCCACCTGCGCGCGCCAGCCTGCCAGTGCGCCCGTCCACGGGCCGTCCAGATACGCGGCGCGACTATGGCGCCGCAGGACGTCACCGCCCCAGCAGTCGTGATTCCCGATGATCCACACCACCGGCAGGTCCGCTTCGGCGAGCTGCGCGCACTCCGTGAGCAAGCGCGCGCCGATGTGCGGCACGACGTGCCCCCACTCGAACCAGAATTCGAACATGTCGCCGTTCATCACGAGCGAACCGCGCTCGCGCCGGACGTGCGCCAGGAAGCTCCACAGCAGCGATTCCTGCTCCGCGCTCGCGACCCCCAGATGGGCATCGGCGATGACGTAGACAGGGGAGGGGAGGAACTCCGGAATGGCCGCGGGCATCGCCACATCTTACCGCCCCGGCGCGGCCTTTACAAACGGCGCGCGCGCCGGGAGACTTCCAGCATCACACTGTGCGGCTGGAGCGAGATGAGCGAGCGGGGTGGCGAGACGGTCTCGGAACTGCGGGTGCGCTACGCCGAGACCGACCAGATGGGGGTGGTCTACCACGGCAATTATCTCGTGTGGTGCGAGGTTGGCCGCACCGACTTCATCAGGCAGTGCGGCATGTCGTACGCCGACATGGAGCGGGAGGGCATTCGCCTTGCCGTCGTCGAGGCCACCCTGCGACTGCACGCCTCGGCGCGCTACGACGAGGAGGTGCTCGTCACCACGCGACTCGCATCGGTGCGCTCGCGCGCCGTCGCGTTCGCCTACGAAATCACGCGCCGGGCCGACGGCGCGCGCATCGCCTCCGCCGCCACCACCCTGATGTCCGTGTCGGGCGACGGGCGCACCATCGCCCTCGCGCCCGCCATCCGCGCGTTGCTCGAACGCGGCCCGCTCGTCGGTTAACAAATGCACGCGATTCATTCCCTGCGCCGGCTGGCCGTCGTCCTCGCGGCGGCGGGGTCGGCGTGCGCGTACGGCTTCAGCGGCGGCGGCCTGCCGTCGCACGTGCGCACCGTGGCGGTGATCCCGTTCTCGAATGAGACGGCCTCGCCGGAAATCACGCGCGAGTTCACCGACGCCTTGCGCGAGGGGTTGTCGAAGCGGCTGGGCCTGCGCGACGCGAGTGAGGAGAAGGCGAGCGCCATCGCGCGCGGCACGATTGTGCGGTATGAGATGGATGTGCCCGTGGCCTACAGCGCTGATCGGCAGCAGGCCACGGCCACGCGCCGGCGCCTGCAGATCGTCGTCGATGTCGAGCTGTACGATCAGACGCTGGGTCGCACCATCTGGCAGAAGAAGGGCATCGTGGGCGAGGGGGAGTACTCGGAGCGGTTCGAGGCCGAAGGACGCAAGCAGGCGATCGGTCGCATCGTCAACGAGGTCATCGAGGGGGCGCAATCACAATGGTGACGAGGACGCGGCGGGGTTCTGGGCGGGCCGGCTGCCTGGTGATGCTGCTCGTGGTGGCAGCCGTCGGCTATTTCGGACTCGGCATCGGCAACGTCTACTGGAACTACTTCCAGTATCGCGACCGGATGCTGCAGGAAGCGCGCTTCGCCGGGAGCCGCACCGACGGCGTCATCAAGCGGCGCCTCATCATGTTTGCCGACTCCATCGGGTTGCCGGAGGGGGCGCGGCACGTGCGCGTCAAGCGCCAGCAGCGCCGCATCTTCATCTGGTCGGAGTACTACGAAAACATCGAGCTCCCGTTCCTCTCCAAGGAGCTCCTGCTGTCGCCGCACGTCGAGTGGACGTACTGACGCCGAGGCCGCCGGCCGACAAGATCCTCACGTGGGACGACGCGGCCGCGTGGCGCCGCGCCCTGCGGGGGCCGCTCGTCTTTACCAACGGCGTCTTTGATCTGCTGCATCCCGGGCACGTGGACGTGCTGACCGGCGCGCGCGCGCAGGGCGCGCATCTCGTGGTCGGGCTCAACAGTGACGATTCGGTGCGCCGCCTCAAGGGCCCTGGCCGGCCCGTGCGCAGCGAGGCGGAGCGCGCGTATGTCCTGGCGGCGCTCGAGTGTGTGGATGCCGTCGTGGTGTTCGCCGAGGATACGCCGCGTGATCTTGTGCGGCATCTCGCGCCCGACGTGATCGTGAAAGGGGGCGATTACTCGCCCGAGACGGTCGTCGGCGCCAGCGATGTGATGGCGCGCGGCGGACGCGTGGTGATCATTCCGCTCACGCCGGGGCATTCCACGACCGGCATCATCGAGAAGCTGAGAGGATCGAGTGGCTGAGAGTCGTCCGGATGGACGCGCGCCGTCGGCGCTGCGTCCCGTGTCGTTGCAGCGGCAGGCCGTGGCGTACGCCGAGGGAAGCTGCCTGAGCGTCTTCGGCGGCACGCGCGTGCTGTGCGCGGCCTCGGTGGAGCAGGGCGTGCCGGGATGGAAGAAGGGGCGCGGCGAGGGGTGGATCACGGCAGAGTACGCGATGTTGCCGCGCGCCACGCACACGCGCACGTCGCGCGAGCGCGGGCAACTCGGCGGTCGCACGCAGGAGATTCAGCGCCTGATCGGGCGCTCGGTGCGGGCGATGCTCGACGACTTCGCCTGGGGCGAGTGGACCGTGAAGGTGGACTGCGACGTGTTGCAGGCCGATGGCGGCACCCGCACGGCCGCCATCACCGGCGCGTGCGTGGCGGTGGTGGACGCGTTCGACTGGATGGTCGCGCAGAAGCACCTGTCGGTGTCGCCGGTGAAGCGGCGCGTCGCCGCCGTGAGCGTTGGTGTCATCGACGGGGTGGCGTGCGCCGACCTCTGCTACGCCGAGGACGTGCGCGCCGAGGTGGACATGAACGTCGTGATGGCAAGCAACGGCCAGTTTGTCGAGGTGCAGGGGACGGGGGAGCACGGGACGTTCGACCGTCGCCAACTCGACGCGTTGCTCGACCTCGCCGGGGCGTCCATCGCCGAGCTCGACGCGCAGCAGCGACGCGCGCTGGGCATCGTGTGAGCGCGGGCCCGGTCGCGCGGCGCGGGCGGCTGCTGCTGGCGACGCGCAGCGAGGGCAAGCGACGCGAACTCGAGCCGATGCTGCGCGCGCACGGGTGGGAAGTGGTGGACCTCGACGCCGCGGGGCTGTCGGAGGAGCCGGTGGTGGAGGAAGCGCTGGAGGATGCGCCGACCTTCGAGGGCAATGCGCTGGCGAAGGCGCGGCATTTTCACGCGCGCAGCGGCCTGCCGACGCTGGCCGACGACAGCGGCCTCTCGTGCGATGCGCTCGGCGGCGCGCCAGGCGTGCACAGCAAGCGTTGGAGCGCGCAGGGCGAGCGGCAGGGGCTCGCCCTCGACGCGGCCAACAACGCACGCTTGCTGCGCGCACTGCAGGGCGGTGTGTCGCGCGCGGCGCGCTACGTCTGTGCGGCGGCATTCGTGGACGGCGTGCGGGAGGTGGTGGGGCGCGGCGAGACGACGGGACGCATCCTCGAGCATGAGGAGGGGACCGGCGGTTTCGGCTATGATCCGTTGTTCTTCAGCGACGACTTGGGCCAGTCGTTCGGGTGCGTGTCGCGAGAGGAGAAGGCGCGCGTGAGCCACCGCGCGCGTGCCGTGTCGGCGTTACTGAAGAAGCTCGAATCGGGGAGTTGATTCTCGCGTGCGGTCCGGATATTTTGCAGGTCTTCGCGGGGCGTAGCGTAGCCCGGTATCGCGCCTGCTTTGGGAGCAGGAGGTCGCCGGTTCGAATCCGGCCGCCCCGATTGTATGCTCCTGGATGGGAGGCCGGCGCGCCGCGAAGCAGCACGCCGGATGCGGTGAAGTGCGGACGCTCAGCGCCAGTAGCTCAGGTGGATAGAGCAACAGCCTTCTAAGCTGTGGGTCGGGGGTTCGATTCCCTCCTGGCGCGCTGCGGGATGTGGCAGTTCTGTTTTCTCTCTGTTTTCTTTCTGTTTTCTGTCTGTAGTTTCTCTGTTCTTCGCCTGTTCCTCCCGCACCCGTAGCTCAACTGGCAGAGCAACGGACTCTTAATCCGCAGGTTGTAGGTTCGATTCCTACCGGGTGCATGCGAAGCCGCCGCGTCGAGAGATGCGGCGGCTTTTTTTGCCGCGTTTCACGATGGCGTTTCGGGTTCGCGATGCGCGGTCGCGATCCGAGTTCCACGGCCGTTATTTCCCTCCTGAAACGCCCTTGCGTCTTGCCGTGTGGCGTTGTACTTTATCCCTCCTCCCCGCAACCATCTGCTGGATGGGGGAGGGTGGTGCCAAGCGGGCCCGCGAGGGCCCGTTCGTGTCGGCGGAAAGTCGGGCGAGATGTTTCACGATTTTTTCGCTGCAACCGTTGACAGAGGCACGACATCGCAGTATAGTTAAAGGCTATCGCGGAAAGCGCGACGATGAGCTGATTGATAATCGAGATGAGATCACTGTAGGGTGTGCGAGGCGATCGCATTG
>JAKAJN010000162.1 GCA_021813725.1 bacterium
AGACAAGCCAGAGCCACGGATCGATGATGAAGACACTGTCGCCGCGAAACCACCGTGCGCTGAACGGCATCAGCAGGCGAATGCCGTAGGTGTTGAGCCAGTCGAGCGCCGGATGACTGAACACCCCAAGCGCCGCGACGAGGAGGAGCGACCAGGCGTCGGCGGGTAAGGCGCCTGGCGACCGTGCACGTCGCCCCCACCGGTCGTAGGCCAGCAGTACGCCCGCGACAATGAACGGCAGGGCGAGCATCGCCAGCGGGCCGTGCGTCCAGCCGCGCCGACAGGCGAGCGACGCGTGCTCCGCGCGAAAGAAGGCGGTGACGATGTCAATGTCCGGCGCATTGGCGCCGAGCAGCAACGCGGCGGTCGCGAGCGGCGTGCGACGGTCGAGCCCTGCGCGCGCCATCGTCGCACCGGCGAGCGTGTGTGTGACGGGATCCATCGCTGGAAACTAGCGCTCTTCCAGCACCCGCAACTCCGTGTCCGCGGTACGCAGTCGCTTGGATATCGCAACGGCCAGTCGCTCGAAGATCGTGCCGCCGAGCGCGGGATACCGGACCGCCACTTCATCGAACCGTTTGCGCGACAGCACGAACAGCTCGGTGGCGGTCACGGCTTCGACGCTGGCCGAGCGCGGTTCCTGGTCAATGAAGGCCATCTCGCCGAAGAAGTCTCCGCGACAGAAGGTGGCCACGTGGTGCCGTTTCCCCGTCTCGAGCGGCAGCAGTGCGCTCACGCGCCCGCGTCGCAGAAGAAAAAGCTCGTCACCCGCCTCGCCCTGCCGGCAAATGGTGCCGCCCGCCGGCACGCTGAGTGCCGTCACCGCGCCGCTCAGCTCGGAGATTGTCTCGGCGTCGAATTCGGAGAGCACCTCGATCTCGTGGAGGTCGAGCGCGGCCCCCTCCTCTTCCTCGGTGTAGCCATGCCGGTCGAGAATCTGGTCTTCGATGAACTCGATGGCGCTGTCGCGCGTCTCGAACAGGCGGATGCCGTGCCCGCTCCCGACGAGGCCAAGTTGCGAGAGGTAGCCCTCGATGTCGGCGCTGCGCGCGAGCCCGGACGGCATCGAGCTGAAGAGCAGTTCGCCGCCGTTGTCGGCAATGCGCGCCTTCATCTGCTCAAACAGGTGTGCGGCGGTGAAGTCCATCGACTGCACCCGGCGCATGTCGAAGAGCACGTGGCGACAGCGGCCAAGGTCGGCCTCGAGTTCACTGAACAGCTTATCGGTCGTGCCGAAGAAGAGATTGCCGTGCAGCTGCACCAGCACCGCCTCGGTGCCGAACTCCTCGAGAATCACCGACTCCGCCAGCAGGCGCCGCCGCTTGGAATGCACGGCGCGCAAATCGCGCTTATTCACGATCACAGAACTGCGCACCTGATCGCGAATGAACAGCAGGATGGCGAGGAAGACGCCGACGGCCGATGCGGCAATCAGTTCCACCTGGGCGACGACAATCACCGTGAGGATCACCACAAAGTCCACGCGCGTGGACGGGTTGCGGAGCAGCTTGAAGGCGGCACGGTCGAACATCCGGAAGGCGACCACCAGCAGGATGCCGGCCAGCGCGCCAATCGGCACCCACGCGATGAGCGAACCCAGCACCAGATACGCCAGCAGCACGAACACACCCTCGGCGATGCCCGACCAACGGCTGCGTCCGCCGCTGGTGACGTTCACCAGCGTGGCGCCCATCGTTCCTGCGCCGGCCATGCCGCCAATGAAGAACGATGTCAGGTTGGCCGTCCCCTGCCCAATGAGTTCGCGGTTGGAGTTGTGTCGGCTGCGCACCAGCGTGTCGAGCACGACTCCCGTCTTCAGTGTGTCGATGGAGAGGAGCACGGCGAGCGTGATGGCGGAACTGAAGACGAGTGACACATCGGCGGGGCGGATCTCCATCAGCGACGATGCACGCGACATCACGGCGCCGACGAAGGAACCCGAGGCGGTGATCGGGCCAATCACCAGCTTATTCCCGTCGAGCGTGAGCAGCGACGCATCCACGAGCGTCAGCGCGAAATACGTCGCAACGCCGACGGCAAGGCCGATGATCGCCGCCGGAACCTTGGTGGTCACCTTGGGGGCGAGCAGGACGGCGGCGATGGTGATGAGTCCGACGACAATCCCCTGCCAGCGCCACAGGTCGGGCGACACGAGCATCGCGTGGAGGTGCGTTCCCTTGGGTACGCCCAACAACTTCGGCAATTGGCCGACCGCGATGATCACGGCGACGCCCGACAGATAGCCACTGACCACCTGGTACGGGATGAATTTGATGAGACGGCCGACGCGTGCGAACCCGAACACCAGCTGGAAGAGCGCGGAAAGCAGGGCCGTGAGTCCGAGCAGGGCGACGATTCGGTCGGGCGGCATGCTTCCGCTCGCGGCGAGGCCCGCCGCGAGCGCGCTCAGAATGGCGGCCGCCGGCGCGCAGGGCGCGGTGATGAAGCCGCCGTTGCCGCCCACGAGCGGCGCGATGATGCCGAGGGCGGCCGCACCAAGGATGCCCGCGAGCGCACCGGCGCCGGCCTGCTCGGGACCGATGGCGCCGTAGACCAGCACACCAAAGGCGATGGACGAGGGGAGCGCGACGAGCATCGCCGCCAGTCCGCCCCAGAGGTCACCGGCGCGATCGTGGCCGCCGCCAACGCCGGCGGCGGAAAGTTCAGTGGGTGCCATTGTCGCCTCGTGGCTCGCTGCCCGGTCCTTCGAGCGTGCCTTCCATCATGGCATGAATTGCCAACGGCGGCGAGCGCGCAGGGAATGTCCCACGGACGACCCGTCATTGCCCGACTGACGCGCCACCAGAAGCGTCACACTATGGAGCATCGCTTCATCGGGCGAAGCCATTGACGAACGCGGTGCGACCAGACGCCCGCCGGGACGCGCGATCACGCGCCGCACAACAGCAGGAGGCACCATGGTTCAGCGTCATGCACTCACGTGCGTCGTCGTCGCCCTGGTCGTCGCAGGGTGTGGCACCAGACGCGAGCAGGCCAGCAATGCCGCGCCAATCACCAAGGCCGACCTTGCAGTGTTTGCGCCGCTTCCCGTACAGGTGGTCGCGGTCAACCAGCCGCTCCCCAGTGCGAAGATCCAGCTTGGGCGCGCGCTGTACTACGAGAATCTGCTCTCCAAGAGCCACGACGTGTCGTGCAACAGCTGCCACCCGTTGAACGGATGGGGTGCCGATGGCCGCCGTGTCTCGTTGGGGCATGATGGCACGCCCGGCAACCGGAACGCGCCGACCGTCTACCACGCGGCCGGGCACACCGCACAGTTCTGGGATGGACGCGCGAAGGACGTGGAGGAGCAGGCGAAGGGGCCGATCCTCAACCCCGTCGAGATGGGGATGCCCGACTCGCTCGAGGTGCTCACGCACCTGCGCGGATCGCCGGCGTATGTGGCGCAGTTTCGTGCGGCCTTCCCGGACGATCGCCAGCCAGTGACGTACGACAATGTCGGCAAGGCGATTGGCGCGTTCGAGCGCGGCCTGCTCACGCCGTCACGGTGGGATAGGTTCGTCGCCGGGGAGGCCACGGCGTTGACGCCCGAGGAGCAGCAGGGACTGCGCACCTATCTGAACACGGGCTGTCAGGCATGCCACGCCGGCACGTACATGGGCGGCGACCGCTACATGAAGGCCGGAGCGCAGATCGCCTGGTTCACGCAGGCCGACAGCGGCCGCTTTGCGGTCACCAGGGACAACAACGACCTGTACGTCTTCAAGGTGCCGTCGCTGCGGAATGTCCAGAAGACCGCGCCGTATTTCCACGACGGATCGGTGGCGGACCTGGGTGAAGCGGTGCGACTGATGGCACACCATCAACTCGGCAAGACGCTCGGTCCCGCCGACGTGCAAGCCATTGAAACGTGGATGTCCTCGATGACCGGCGACCTCAACACCGAGTACATCGCGTATCCGCAGCAGCCACGGAAATAGCCGGCTAGCGCGTCACGGACAGGGCGGGGCGTGCGCGACAGCGCGCCCCGCCCTCTCTGGCGAGAGGGCGTGAGACCGCGCATATTCGCGGGATAATTTGTCTGCTCGGCCCTCCTCCAGCCCCCCAATGGACGATCTTCGGCAGCGCCTCGAGCAGGCTCTCGAGGGCACCTACCACTTTGAGCGAGAGTTGGGTGGCGGCGGCATGTCCCGCACCTACCTCGCCCGCGAGCGCGCACTCGACCGGCGCGTCGTCGTGAAGGTGCTGGCGCCGGAGCTGCTCGCCGGCATCTCGGTGGAGCGCTTCCGCCGCGAAGTCATGATGGCGGCCAAGCTGCAGCACCCGCATGTGGTACCGGTGCTTACGGCGGGCGACGTGGACGGTCTGCCGTGGTTCAGCATGCCGTACGTGGATGGCGATTCCCTGCGCCAGCGGCTGTCGCATGGGGCGATGACCATCACCGAAATCGTGAGCGTGCTCCGCGACGTCGCGCGCGCGCTCGCCTACGCCCACGGCAACGGAATCGTCCACCGCGACATCAAGCCGGACAACGTGCTGCTCTCGACGGGAAGCGCCACGGTCACCGATTTCGGCATCGCCAAGGCCATCAGCGCGGCGCGCACCACCAGTGACGGCACGGCGCCCAACACCATGCTGACCGTCGCCGGCACCAGCATTGGCACGCCGACGTACATGGCACCGGAGCAAGCGGCGGGAGATCCCGCCACCGACCACCGCGCCGACCTCTACTCGTTTGGCGCGATGGCGTACGAGCTGCTCGCCGGACGTCCGCCATTTCACGGCATGACGCCGGCGCGGCTGCTCGCCGCGCAACTCGGCGAGACGCCCAAGGACGTGCGCACGCTTCGCACTGACTGTCCGGAGACGCTCGCCGATCTCGTGATGCGCTGTCTGGAGAAGGAGCCCGCCGCGCGGCCGCAGCAAGCACTGGACCTGGTGCGCGTGCTCGACACCATCACGTCGAGCGGCGCGGCCGCCGCGGCCCCCGCCATCCTGGCCGGCGGACGCATCAACATCGGCAAGGCGCTGGCCATGTGGAGTGGGGCCGCGGCGCTGACGGCCATCACGGCGTGGGCGGCCACGAAAGTCATCGGCCTCCCCGACTGGGTCTTCCCGGGCTCAATCGGCGTGATGCTCGCCGGTCTCCCGGTCATCGGCATCACGTGGTACGTGCAACGCGTGGCGCACCGCGCGTACACGGTCACGCCACAGTTCACCCCGGGCGGGTCCACGGCACCGCAGGGCACGATGGCCACCCTGGCCATGCGCGCCGTTCCACACGTGTCGTGGCGC
>JAKAJN010000163.1 GCA_021813725.1 bacterium
GGCTAGGACGATGGGACGGAACGGGGAGGGGATCGCTGGTGCGCCAGTGATCCCTCCTCGTTCCGACTCTCCGCCCTCGTCCCTACGCCTCCATCCCCTCCTCGTTCCGCTGCGGTGGGAGCTCTCCGTCATCCTCGCTCCGTTGCCGCGTCAACCGTTCGCCTTCCGCCTTTCGCCACTTCTCAATCTCCGCGTGATGCCCGCTCAGCAGCACGTCGGGCACCGTGTGGCCGCGATACTCGGGCGGGCGCGTGTAACTCGGCGCCGACAATCCGCGGCCATAAAACGAATCGCCGCGCGCGCTGTCGTGGTCGCTCATCGCACCGGGCAGGAGGCGCACCACGGCGTCCACGACGCACAGCGCTGCGGGCTCGCCGCCGGATAGGACGAAATCGCCGACGGAGATCTCCTCGGTCGCGAGGTGATCGGCGACGCGCTGATCGACGTCCTTGTAGTGGCCGCAGAGCAGCGTCAGTTCCTCGCCCGCCGCGTAGCGTTCGGCGTCGGCGTGCGAGAAGACCTTCCCGCGTGGCGAGAGCAGCACAATGGGCGCGCGCGCGCCGAGTGCCTCAACGCACTCGAAGAACGGCCCCGGCTTCATCACCATCCCGGCGCCACCGCCGTACGGGTAGTCGTCCACGGTGCGGTGCCGATCGTGCGTGTAGTCGCGCAGGTCCACCACGTTGTACGCCACGCTCCCCGCTTCGAGCGCCTGGCGCGGGATGCTCAGCGAGAGCGGCCCGGCGAAGAACTCGGGGAAGATCGTCACGATGTTGATCTTCACTCGAGCAAGCCCTCGGGGACGTCGAGCGTGATCACGCGCGCCTCGCGGTCGAACCCGACGACGAATGCGTCGTTGAACGGCACGTCGCGCGGGCCGCGGGGCGTGAGGATCTCGAGCACGAGCCCCTGTGGCAGGTCGTAGCTGCCGCGCACTTCGCCAATTGTATCGCCCGTCGGGCCGATGGCCCGCATGCCCGGCAGTTCGTGCACCCAGAGTTCGCCTTCGGCCGGTGGCTCGAGCTCATCGATCGGGACGAGCAGCGTCGCGCCACGCCAGCGCTCGGCGGCCGTGCGATCGGCGATGCCGGCGAAGTGCACGAGCAAGCCGTCTTGGAAATCGCGCGTGCTCTCCACGGCGAGTTCCCGCGCGGCCCCTGTCTGCAGGTCGGGCGCGAGGTCACCCGCGGGCGTGCCGACGAAGAGACGCGCGCCGGGCGCGAAGATCGCGTCCGGCGCGTCGGTTTCGAGTGCCACCACCAGTTCGCCCTTGATGCCGTGGGCGCGACGGACGCGCCCGACGACCGCCACGGGGCCGATGGTCACTGCGCCTCGCTGCTCTCCGAGACGGGGACGGCGGCAGCGCTGAGCTTGGAGGCCAGACGCTGCTCGTGGCGCGCCTTGAGCACGCCCGCCTTGCGCAGCAGCGAGCGGACGGTGTCGGACGGCTGGGCGCCGTTGTCGAGCCAATAGTTGGCGCGGTCGGCGTTGAGCGTCACCGCCTTCTCCCCGGTACGCGGCGCGTACTGGCCGATGACTTCAATGAACTTGCCGTCACGCGGCATGCGCGAGTCGGCGACGACGATGCGGTACATGGGGGCCTTCTTGCGGCCCGCGCGGCGAAGACGAATGGAAACGGCCATCGGATGCGCTCCAGAGAGTGCGGTGAGTCGCCGCCACCGGGCTCATCGCGCGACCGGAAAATCCGGAGCGCACCCGGGGCCAGTCGTCAGACCGGCTGGAGCAGCGAGCCTAGTAAGATAGGCGGCTTGGGAGTGGGACTCAAGGGTTGCGACTCCAATCGCGTGTTCTCCGATTGGGACCGGCGATTTGGATTGGCGACGGGGATGGCGATTTCCCCCGGCAAGATAGGTTTCGCATATGCGCATCCTGTCACCGGTGGTCCTCGTGTGCGCCGTCGCGGCCACGGCCGGCGCGCAGTCGCCCTCACCATCCCCACGTGTTCAGCTTGGTCCGATCCTCGGCATCGCCATGACCGGGCTGTCCGTCTCGTATGCGGACCCGGCTGACGGGTTCTCCAGCGGCAGCGGCAATGGCACGTCGCCGTATTTCGGGATCTTCGCGCGGCGATCGCTGACGCCATCCATGCACCTCGGGCTGCAGGGCGTCTTCGATTTGAAGGGAGACGACGGCGCAAGGTACAGCATTCCCTATGTGCAGTTTCCGTTGCAACTGGAGGTCACGCCATTCGCACCGGCTGGTGCGCGCCGCTGGGTACGGCCGGTGCTCATCGCCGGCGGCAGTGCGGGAGTCCGGCTGCGGCGCTCGGGAGGAGGCGACTACGCCGCGATACGTCCTTTCGAATTCTCGCTAGTCGCCGGACTCGGCCTCGAGGCGCACTTCCGCTCGCGCGACTGGGTGCAGCTCGGCATTGTCACCCACCACGGCCTCACCGACCTGCAGCCGGCACCCGGGTCCACGTCGAGCTTCTCGCTCGCCCTGTTTGTGAAGGCCCACCCTGGAGCCCTGCGGCCGCACTGAGGAGCGTCGCTATCGACATCGGATCGGGCATTCAGGATCCCGACATCGGACGGGGACTCGCGACGATCAAGTCGCTATCCCATTTCCTCTGTCGAGCTCCTGAATCGCAGTCCTAAGTCCAAATCCTCTATCGCATCCCAGGGAACTGCATCCGCCCCCCGCCCTTCATCGCCTTCATCATCTTCTGCATCCCGCGGAACTGCTCGAGCAGCTTGTTCACCTCGCTGATCGGGCGGCCGCTCCCCTTGGCGATGCGCGCGCGGCGTGAGCCATTCAGGATGTCGGGCTGCTTGCGCTCCGCCGCCGTCATGGACAGGACGATGGCCTCGAGGTGCTTGAGGCGCTTGGGGTCCGTGTTCGCCTGTTTGAGCATCTTGGCGTTCACGCCGGGGAGGAGCTTGAGGATCCCCTCCATCGGTCCGAGCCGCTGAATCTGCTTCATCGCGGCGAGGAAATCGCCGAGGTCCATCCCTTCCTTGCGCACCTTCTTGTCGAGGCGCTTGGCCTCTTCGGCGTCGATGGCGCCCTGCGCCTTCTCGACGAGCGTGAGTACGTCGCCCTGCTGGAGGATGCGCCCGGCCATGCGGTCGGGGTGGAACTCCTCGAGCGCGTCGGTCTTCTCGCCGACGCCGATGTACTTGATGGGCTTCTTCGTGACGCCGTAGATGCTCAGCGCCGCGCCGCCGCGCGCGTCGCCGTCCATCTTGGTGAGAATGACGCCGGTGACGCCGAGCGCGCCGTCGAAACCCTGCGCAATCTTCACGGCGTCCTGGCCGGTCATGCCGTCGGCGACGAGGAGAATCTCGTCGGGGCGCACCGCCTCCTTGAGGCGGCGCAGCTCATCCATCATCTCCTCGTCGATCTGCAGGCGACCGGCGGTATCAATGAGCACCACCCGGTCGCGGTCGCGGCGCGCGACGTCGAGGCCGGCGCGCGCGATCTTCACCACATCGGTCGTGCTGCGATCGGCGTAGACGGGGACGTCCATGTCCTTGCCGAGCGTCTCGAGCTGGTCGATGGCCGCGGGGCGGTAGACGTCGGCGGCGATGAGACGCACCTGCCGACCTTCGACCTTGAGCCGGCGCGCCAGCTTGGCCGCGGTGGTGGTCTTGCCCGACCCCTGCAGGCCGACCATCAGCACGACGGTGGGCGGCACCGACGAGAGCTTGAGCCCTTCCTTGCGCTCGCCGAGCATGGCCGTGAGTTCGTCGTAGACGATCTTCACGAGCTGCTGCGCGGGGGAGACGGTGCGGATCTGCGAGACGCCGACGGCCTTCTTCTCGACGCGTTCGAGGAACTCGCGCGTCAGCGCGAAGTTGACGTCGGCTTCGAGAAGGACGCGGCGGACTTCGCGCAGGCCGTCCTTGATGTCGGCTTCGCTGAGCGTGCCCCGTCCGCGGAGCTTGGCGAAGGTGGCTTCGAGCTTGTCGGAAAGTTCCTGGAACATGGTTGTACAAGATAGTCGGGTGGGGGGCGACAGTGATGGGAGACGGGAGACGGGAGACGGGAGATGGGCTTTCGCGGAATTGCGCAATTGCTACCTTAGTACGCGTGACCGCGCCGGGGCCGTCCTCCTTCGCTGATACCGCCCGCATCGAACGACCGCTGCTCGTGCTGCGGTCCACGGCGGTCTTCCCTCGCGGTACGGTCGCCGTGCAGATGGGCTCCGCCGAGAATGTCGCGCTCCTTCGCGCGCATCCGGAGCGTGACCTCGAGGTCATCGTCGGCGTGGCGCCCGTGCGGGACGCGGCGAGTGATGCCACGGGGCTCGCCGGACGCATTGGCGTCGTCGCGCGCGTCGTGGCGCGCACCGCCGTCGCCGGCGACACGCTGCAGGTGACGCTCGAGGGGCTGTCGCGGGTGCGATTGCACGAACTCACGCGCCGCGACGGTGTGACGTACGCCGAGGCAGAGCCGGTGACCGAGGGTGCGGCGGACGCGCCGGGGCTGCGAATGTTGCTGGTCCAACTCGCCGATGCGGCCGACCGGCTGGTGGAGTCGAGCGACGCGACGCCGCCGGAATTGTCGGCGCTCGTGCGGCTGAACGCGGCCACGCCGGGGTATGCAGCAGACCTGGTGGCGGCGCGCGGGCCGTTCCGCGCCGCCGACAAGGACGAGGTGCTGCAGCGGCTCGACCTCGCCGACCGCGTCTCCTACGTGCTGGCCCGCCTGGAGAAGGAACTCGCGCGCTCCGCCGTGCTCGAGGACGTGCGCGTGCAGACGGACGCGAACATCGAGCGGCATCATCGCGAGTTCTACCTGCGCCAGCAGCTGCGCGCGATCCAGGCCGAACTCGGTGAGGGCGATCCACAGGAGCACGAGGCCAGCGAGCTGCTGCGGCAGATCGAGGAGGCGCCGCTGCCGGCGACCGTCGCCGCGGAGGCGCGCCGCGAGGTAGCGCGACTGCGCGGCCTCTCGAGCGCGACGAGCGAATACCAGGTGCTGCGCAACTATCTCGAGTGGGTGCTCGCGCTCCCCTGGGGACGCAGCGGCGGCGTGTCGGACATCGCGCTCGACCGCGTCGAGGCGGCGCTCGATCGTCGCCATTGGGGGCTGCGCGAGGCGAAAGACCGCATCCTCGAGCACCTCGCCGTGCACAAGCTGCGTGGCGGGCACGCGCCGGGACCGATTCTCTGCTTCGTCGGGCCGCCCGGCACGGGCAAGACTTCGCTGGGCGAAGCGATTGCCGCCGCCATCGACCGGAAGTTCTATCGCATCTCGGTGGGCGGCGTTCGTGA
>JAKAJN010000030.1 GCA_021813725.1 bacterium
GAGACGATCAACGAGGATGGCATCTTCCTCGACGACGTGGTGTTCGAGGAATTGCGCGCGCGACTCCCGCTTCCCGTCTTTCCTTCCTACGATTTCATTGACGTGCTGGAGCTGCAGGGTGAGCCGGCGTCGTCCACCGCCGGAGATCACGCGTGAACATTCCAGTCGTTGCACTCGTCGGACGCCCCAACGTGGGCAAGTCTGCACTTTTCAACCGCATCATCGGGCACGATCAGGCGATCGTCAGCGAGGAGGCCGGAACCACGCGCGACCGTCACTTCGCCCTGGCGGAGTGGGCGGGGCGCAAGTTCTGGCTCGTGGACACGGGTGGCCTGACCGAAGATTCGACGCTGCCGATGGATCTCGAGATCCGTCGGCAGGTGGCGCAGGCCATCGAAGAAGCGGACTTGATGCTCTTCGTCGTGGATGCGAAGATCGGGGTGCATCCCAGCGATGCTCGCGTCGGCGAACTCCTGCGGCAGGCCGGCAAGCCGTGGATCGTGGTGGCGAACAAGGTCGACGATCCGCGCGAGACCGATTTCTACGAGTTCTACCGCCTCGGCGCCGGCGATCCGCAGCCCGTCTCGGCCACGAACGGCAAGAACTCGGGTGACTTGCTCGACGCGATTGTCGCGCGCATTCCGGAGGCGTCGGGTGACGAGGATGCCGAGGCACTGCGCGTCGCCGTGATTGGCCGCCCAAACGTCGGCAAGTCGTCCTTTGTGAACCGGCTTATCGGCGAGGAGCGGCTCGTCGTGTCGGAGGTGGCCGGAACGACGCGCGATTCGATTGACACGCCGTTCACCTACCACGGCCGCGACCTCATCTTCGTCGACACCGCCGGCCTGCGGCGCCAGTCGCGGCTCGAGGATGGCGTCGAGTTCTACTCGGCACTGCGGACGCGGCGCGCGATTGACCGCGCCGACATCTGCCTCCTGCTGATCGATGCCGTGGACGGCCTGCATAACCAGGACCTCAAGATCGCGAACCTGGCGTGGGAGGCAGGGCGGTCGCTGATCCTCATCGTCAACAAGTGGGACCTGAAGGAGAAGGACGACAAGACGTCAGCGAAGTTCGAGAAGGAGGCGGTGGAGAAGGCGCCGTTCCTCGGGTTCGTGCCGTTCATCTTCACCTCGGCGCTCACCGGCCAGCGCGTCACCAAGGTACTCGACGTCATCCTGCACGTGGACGCCGAGCGGCAGAAGCGCATTTCGACGTCGCAGGTGAACGACGTGCTGCAGCAACTGTTGGCGCGACGCCAGCCGCCGCAGGCGGCGGGCTTCGAAATCAAGCTCGGCTATGCGACGCAGGTCGAGACGGCGCCGCCCGTGTTTGCCGTGTTCGGCAACAATCCCGATCAGTTGCAGGAGCACTACGTGCGCTATCTGCACAACGGCTTCCGCGAGGCGTGGGGATTTGACGGAAGTCCGCTGCGTATCATGCTTCGCCGCAAGAACCCGGGGCCGCGCGCGTGAACGCCGCCCTCGCCTTGGGCATCGCGTACGTCGCCGGCTCCATTCCGTCGGCCTACATCGCCGGGCGAGCGGTGAAGGGGATTGATTTGCGGACCATCGGTTCCGGCAACCTGGGGGCGACCAACGTCTACCGGACGCTTGGCGCCAAGGTGGCCGCGGTCGTCTTCGCCGTGGACATGTTCAAGGGTGCGCTGCCCGCCGCGCTGCTACCAGCGCGGATCCTGCCGGCGGAATCGCTCGGCACGGACCGCGCCATCTGGTGGGCGCTGGCGTTTGGCGTTGCGGCGATCATTGGCCACGCCAAGCCGGTCTTTCTCCTCTGGAAGGGCGGGGGGAAGGGGGTGGCGACGGCGGCTGGCATATTCGCCGCGCTGGCGCCCGTGCCGCTGCTGGTCGTGGTGGTGCTGTTCGTCGTCGTGCTGTGGCGGACCGGCTATGTGTCCGCGGGGTCGTTGGCGGCGGCGACGCTCCTGCCGATCCTGCTGGCCGTCTCCCACGGGCCGCGATCGCCGCTCACGATCGTGGCGGTGCTCGTCTGCCTGTTCGTCTTCTGGACTCACCGCGCCAACATTCAGCGGTTGCGCGAGGGGACGGAACACCGCTTTGGACGCACGGCGTCCGGGGAGGGCGCGTGAGGTGCGCGGTGATGGGGGCCGGTGCGTGGGGCACCGCGCTCGCCAATCTGCTGGCGGAAAATGGCCACGACACCTCCATCTGGTGTCTGGAGCCCGACGTGGCCGAGGCCATATCGCACTCGGCGGCGAATCCGCGTTTCCTGCCGGGAGTCGTGCTAAGCGCGCGGCTGCGCGGCACGACCGACAAGGAATCGGCGCTTGACGGGGCAGAACTGGTGCTCTTTGCGTCGCCGTCGCACGTCCTGCGCGAGGTGGTCTCGCATGCCCGCGCGTGGATCGTGCCGGGCGCCACGGCCGTGGTGGCGACCAAGGGAATTGAGCGTCATTCGTTCGCGCTGATGACTGAGGTCATCGCGGAAGAATTGCCCGGGCATGCCGTGGTGGCGCTCTCGGGCCCGAGCTTCGCGGCAGAGGTGGCCAACCGCCAGCCAACCGCCGTCGTGGCGGCCGCGGCGGAAGCGGCGGCCGCCGCGTTCGTGCAGCAGAGCGTCAGTGCGCCGCACTTCCGCGTCTACTCCACGGACGACGTCGTTGGTGTCGAGCTGGGCGGCGCGCTGAAGAACGTGATGGCCGTCGCCGCCGGAATGAGCGACGGCCTCGGGCTTGGCTTCAACACGCGAGCCGCGCTGATCACACGCGGACTCGCCGAAATCATGCGCCTGGGTATTGCGATGGGGGCGCATCCGCAGACGTTTGCCGGGCTCGCCGGCGTCGGTGACCTCGTGCTGACGTGCACCGGCTCGCTCAGCCGCAACCGTCAGGTGGGGCTGGAAATCGGCAAGGGCGCGACGCTTCCCGAGGTGCTGGCCGGCCGCGAGACGGTGGCGGAAGGCGTGGTGACGACAGAGAGCGCGCGCGAACTCGCCGCGGCGCGCGGGGTGGAGATGCCGATCGTCAACGCAGTGCATCGCGTGCTGTTCGAGCACCAGCCGGCCCGGCAGGCGCTCGCGGAGCTGATGTCGCGCGAACTGCGCGGGGAGCGTGATTGATGGCCGCCAGCCAATCCGAGCCCGTCAAGGAGTACTTCAGCATCGGTGACGTCTGCGAGCTGACGGGCCTCAAGCCGCACGTGCTGCGCTACTGGGAGAGCCAGTTCAAGGGACTGAGCCCGGTGAAGAACCGCTCGGGCAATCGTGTCTACTCGCGGCGCGAGGTGGAGACGGTGATGCTCGTGAAGCACCTGCTCTACACCGAGAAGTACACGATCGACGGGGCGCGCCAGAAGCTGGACGACTACCGCAAGTCCGGCGGTGCACGGGCGGCGGCGCGCACCGGCCTCGACCTGCAGACCATTCTCGCGCTCGAGGAGGAGCTGCAGGCGCTGCTCACCTCCCTGCGTGACCCATCGGACCGATAATGCGACTGTTGCTCAGCAATGACGACGGCATCCTGGCGCGCGGGCTCGAGGTGCTCGAGCGCGCGGCGACGCCGCTCGGCGACGTCTTTGTGGTGGCCCCCGACCGGGAGCAAAGCGCCACGAGCCACTCGCTGACGATGCACCATCCTCTGCGTCCGGTGCAGATTGCCGAGCATCGCTGGCAGGTGGACGGCACGCCGACCGATTGCGTGATGCTCGCGCTGGAAGCGCTCCTGCCGGAGCGTCCGGACTTCGTGCTCAGCGGCGTGAATCACGGACCCAACATGGGCGAGGACGTGCTCTACTCGGGCACGGTCGCGGCGGCGATGGAAGGGCTCGCGCTCGGCGTGCCGGCCGTCGCATTCTCCTTTGCCGGCTCGGTGCTGCGGGCCGATGCGCTGCTCGATGACCATGCCGGCACGGTCGAGCGCATCCTGCGTCATCTCGTGGCACTCCCCGCGTTTCCGGAGCATACGCTGTTCAACGTGAACATTCCCCCGATTGCGGCCGCGCAGGTGAAGGGGTTCCGGCTCACGCGACTCGGGCGCCGCGCCTATTCGGATTCGCTGACGCGCATGAAGGACCCGTGGGGGCGCCCGATCTATTGGATCGGTGGCGGTTCGGTGGACTGGGGGGATTCCGCTGCCGATTCGGACTTCCAGGCCATTTCGGACGGGTACGTGTCCATCACGCCACTCCACCTCGACCTGACGCATCGCGAGATTCTGCAGCGTTCGGAGCAGTGGTGGCGTCCCCTGTAACGCCGCAGTTCACCGGTGCGCGACGGCGCCTGCTCGACGAGTTGCGCGCCAAGGGAATCAGCGACCTTGCGGTGTTGCGCGCGCTGGACCTCACGCCACGTCACCAATTTGTGCCCACCGGGGTGCGGCACCGCGCCTACGAAGACGCGCCGCTCCCGATCGGCAGCGGGCAGACCATCAGCCAGCCGTTCGTGCATGCGATGTACCTGCAGACGCTCAAGCTGGAGGGCGGGGAGAAGGTGCTCGAGGTCGGCACCGGTTCCGGCTACCAGACCGTGCTGCTGGCGCATCTCTGCCGCGAAGTCTACTCCATCGAGCGCATCCGCCCGCTCCTCGAGACGGCCCGCGACGCGATCACCGCCTGCGGCGTCACCAACGTGTCGCTGCTCTGCGGCGACGGCACCTACGGATGGCCGGAGTTCGCGCCGTTCGACGCCATCCTCGTCGGCGCCGGGGCGCCGTCGGTGCCGCAGCCGCTTGTGGCCCAACTGGCGATGGGCGGTCGGCTCATCGTGCCGATCGGCGGGCGGGACGATCAACGGCTCGTCGAGTTCACCCGGACGGAGACCGGCACCGAGCGGCGCGACCTCTCCCCCGTGCGCTTCGTGCCGCTGGTCGGCGAACACGGGTGGGACGAATCGTGAGCGGCGCACGACGAAGCGTGCATCTGCGGGTGAGCGGGCGCGTGCAGCACGTCGGGTTCCGCTGGTTCGTCGAACGCCGCGCCTCCGACCTTGGCCTTGCCGGTTGGGTGCGCAACGCGGCCGACGGCAGCGTGGAGGTCTCCGCCACGGGAGTGGCGGAGCGGGTGGAGCAACTCATCGCCGCCGTTCGTCAGGGCCCGCCGCACGCGATCGTTCGGACCGTGGACGTTGCCGAACAGCCCGCGCCCACGACTTTCCTGGAAGCCAACTTCGAGATCCTGCCATGATTGCCAGACCGCAACCTGAGGGGCGCGCGGCGCTCGCCCGCGACGTGCGCGCCACCGTCCGCGACGTACCCGATTTCCCGAAGCCGGGCATCATCTTCAAGGACATCACGCCCGTCCTGCTCGACGCGGCGCTGTTCACCCGCCTCACCGATTCCATGGCGGCGGCCGCGGCGGCGCTTCAGGTGTCGCACGTGGTGGCCATCGAGAGCCGCGGCTTCATCTTCGCCGCGCCGGTGGCGCAGCGCCTCGGCGTGGCGCTCGTCCCCGTGCGCAAGCCCGGCAAGCTGCCGCATCGGCGCGTGCGTGAGGAGTACGCGCTCGAATACGGCACCGACGCACTCGAGATGCACGAGGACGCGCTCGGGGCTGGCGCCCGCGTGCTCGTGGTGGACGACGTGCTCGCGACGGGCGGAACGGCGGCGGCCACCCGCCGCCTCGTGGAGCGCGCCGGCGGGACGGTCGTGGCCTTTTCGTTCGTGATTGACCTGACTTTCCTCAACGGACGTCACCAGCTGGTGGGGACGTCCGTGGATGCCATCGTCGAGTACTGACTACTTCCGCGGCAGCATCTCTGGCAGGTCCGCCACCACGTAGGCCATCACCGCAAACGCGGCCACGCACTTCTGCATGTCCGCGGGGCTGAGCTTGTCGGGCGTGTCCGCGGGCGTGTGGTGATACGCGAAGTAGCGCGACCCGTCCACGTTCAGCCCCATCCCCGGCACGCCGGTTCCCATCAACGGTCCAATGTCGGCGCCGCCGCCGCTCGCGCCGATCGTTCCGGCGCCGATGCCGGCGAGCAGCGATCCGATCTGCTTCACGAGCACGCGCGCCGAGTCGCTCCCGGTGAAGCCGAACCCGCTGGGGGCGAACACACCGGCATCCGACTCGATGAGCAGGGCGTGCGGTTCCTTGGTGTGCGCGTCGCGATACGCTGTGCCGCCTCGCCCGCCATTCTCCTCGTTCACCCAGCCGACCACGCGAATGGTGCGACGCGGAGTGAGGCCGAGCCGCTTGAGCAGGCGCACCGCCTCCCACGCCACCACAATGCCGCCAGCATCGTCCATCGCCCCGGTGCCGACGTCCCAGGAGTCGATGTGCCCGCCGATCGCGACGACCTCGCCGGGCGCCTCGCGCCCAGGGAACTCCCCCATCGGGTTGCGCGACGGCGAATCGGGCAGCGTGCGCGCTTCCATCCGGAGCGTGACCACGATCTTCTCGCCGCGGCTCTGCATGCGGTGAAGCATCGCCGCATCTTCGAGCGGAATCGCCGCCGCGGGAATGCGCGTGACCGTGGAGTCATAGCCCATCACGCCGGTGTGGGGCGTGCGCAGGCCCCACGGGCCCACGGAGCGGATGAGCGACGCCACCGCGCCCACCTTCGCGGCCGCGACGGCACCGTTCATGCGGTACTGAACCGTCGCGCCGTAGTTGGTGAACGGCACATCGAACAGGACGATCCTGCCTCGCGCCTCGGCGGCGTGCTGGGCGAGCTCTTCGAAGCTCGACACGACGAGTACCTCGGCCGTGATGCCGTCCGTCGGCGTGCCGATGGAGCCGCCGAGTCCCAGCATCGGCACATCCGCCTCGCGCGGCTGGCGCAGGGTGATGGACTCGCGCCCCCGTACCCAGTGTGGCACCATCACCGGTTCGCCGCGAACGTTGGACAGGCCGTCCTGCTTCATGTGCGCCAGCACCCAGTCGATGCCGCGTTCCAGGTTGGCGCTGCCAGCCAGCCGGGGCCCGCTGTAGTCGGTGAACTCCGCGAGCCGGTTCCACGCGCCCGACGAATCCGCGAGCGCCGCCTGAATGATCGTGTTGGCAACCTCGCGGTAGTGATCAGCCAGCGGCTGTTGCGCAGCGAGCGGGGCGGCGAAGGGGAGGAGAGCGAACAGGCGCAGGCGCATGGCGGTGAGGGCGAGGGAAGAAAGAACGCTACCGGATGTGACGGCGTGGCGCCATTGGCGCTACCTTCCTGACGCACGGCCATCAGACATACCCGACCATGACATCACCGTTCCGGCCTCTTGTGATCGCCGCCCTCGCCGGCGCGGCGACGATATCCCCCACCGCAGCGAACTCCCAGGTTTCGCCACCTGGCACGCCGACGGCGGCGCGCACGATCCTCGCCATCGGCGCGCACGCGGGCGACATGGAACTCACGACGGGCGCCGTGCTCCTCGGCGCGCATCAACGTGGTGACCGCGTGGTGCTGCTGCACCTGACGCTTGGCGAGGGGGGCAATCCGAAGCTCACGCCGGCAGCGTACGGAGCGCAAAAGCGCCACGAGGCGCAGGACGTCGCGGCCGCCCTCGGGGCGGAGGTGCTCTTCGGACCATACAAGGATGGCGAGATCCCCAATGACGAGGCGGCGCGCCGCTACGTG
Organism: bacterium; assembly: GCA_021813725.1. Classification (GTDB taxonomy): domain Bacteria; phylum Gemmatimonadota; class Gemmatimonadetes; order Gemmatimonadales; family Gemmatimonadaceae; genus PNKL01. The sequence continues at coordinate 7,543 of JAKAJN010000030.1, forward strand.
GCGGATGTCATCCGGCAGGTGAAGCCGACGATAGTCTTCACGCATTGGAAGGAAAGCCTGCACAAGGACCACGCCATCACCAGTGCCATCGTGCAGGACGCCGTGCTCTTGTCGGTGCTGCCGGGCGTGCAATTGGCGCATCCCGCGCATCGCGGCGTCCGGGCGGTGTGGTACGCGGACAACTGGGAGGATGCAACAGACTTCACGCCGTACGTCTACGTGAAGGTGACGGACCAGATCGCGGCCTGGCGCGACGCCGTGTCAAAGTACGAGTTCGCGCGCGGCGCCATCGCCAACTTCCCCTACGTGGACTACTACACGGCGCTCGCCACGGTGCGCGGCGCGGTCGTGTATAAGGGGCAGGCCGTCGCGTTCGCCGTCGAGCCGGAGGCGAGACGGCGTGTGCTCGACTCGCTGCCCTGAGGAATCAGGCCGCGAGTTGCCATACCGTGGGCGTCCGCTTCAGCGAATGATCTCCCAGGCGATGCTGGCCACTTCACCGAGCGCCTGACCCGCGACCGTCGCCGGTTCGGGCACGTTGGCGGCGAAGTTATTGAGATAGATGGCGAAGGCAATGCGTCGGCCACTTCGCGACGTGAAATACCCGGCCAGCCCCTTGGCATGCACGATCTGCCGCTTGTTGAGTGGGTCGTAGCTGGAGGACGTGCCGGTCTTCGCGTGCACCTTGCCGGCCGCGGGCGCGGCGGTCTGGATGGTGGCGAGGGTGCCATCGGTGCCGAGGACGGGCAGGGCGTCGTGGAACGCAACGCCCCAGGGCTGCGCCGCGACGTGTTCCAGGTAGCGCGTCATGAAGCTCGGCGAGAAAAACGCGTCGCCGCCCGCCCCGTCGCCTTGCACGGCACCGTCGGTGTTGAGGCCAGCCCCCTGCAGCCACTCGCGCGCGACATCAAACCCGTTCTTGTCCGCCGCCCGCACCGCCGCCTGCGACCCCAGGAGGAACGGCAGACTGCTGGCGTGCAGGTTCTGCGAAGTCTTGAGGATCACGCGGGCCGCGGCCGAGAAGGGAAGCGAGACGTGTTCGGCGACACGGAGCGAGTCGACGTAGCTGCGCGCGAGCTGGGCATAATCCGGCGTGCGCGCGCCCAGACGCGGAATGACGCGAATGCCCGCATCGTTCAGCACCTCGGCGAGCACGAACTCACCGAAGCGACTCGGCACGGGGACGGCCCAGCGGGCATTGACGGGCGCGCCAATGGGCACGCGGCCGACGCCGGTGAGCACGCGATGGTCCTTGTCCGTGGAATCCTCGAGCACACGCACCTGTGCCGGAGTGCCGGAGTCCGCCGTGATCAGGTTGGCATGCACCGTGAGGTACGCGGTGCGCGGCGACACGGTGACGGTCGCCGGCTCTCCCGCGCGCGCCCCCGGCGTCACGACTACATCCACCACATTGTCGTTGATGATGAGCGGCGAGATGACGATGCGTGTCCCCAGTTCGCGAACGCCCTCGCGATAGAGCGAAGCATCCACGATGACCTGGCCGGTGGCGCCGCGGATGCCCTGTGCCGCCGCCTGCGCCGCCATTTCCCGCAGCACGCTCAGTGGATCGCCCGGCACCGGCGGCCCGCCATACGAGTGATCCTGGTCCACGAACGCGTACGCTCCCGCGGGATGTTGCCAGCGTGTCAGGTCGGGATCGCCGCTGGCGACGAGCACCAGGTCACCCTGCACGACGCCGTCGCGCACCGGGCCCGTGCGATAGAGGCGTGTGCGGAACCGATGGTCGGGTCCGAGGGTAGCGAAGGCGGTCCCGGTGGTGAGGAGTTTCGTCGTCGAGCCGGGTACGAAGAGCCGGTCGCGGTTGACCGCGAAGATCGTCTGGCGGGCATCGAGGTCGTAGAACTCCATTCCCCAGATGGCGTGCCGGAACTCGGGGCGCTCCATCACCTGCTGGATGCGCTTGGGCGGGGCGGGCTGAGCGGCGACCTGCTGGGCGGCGGCAAGCACCGCGATGGCAAGAACCAGGCGTGGCGTCATGGGAAGCTCGTGGTGTGGGCACCATCGGTGCACGGCAAACATGCGCCGCGTGGCATCCCTGCCGCCAGCCGCATACCTTTCGTGCAACGCCCCCGTAGCTCAGTTGGATAGAGCAAGCGTTTCCTAAACGCTAGGTCGCCTGTTCGAATCAGGCCGGGGGCACTGCACTCCGAGGGCGGCGCGATGTTGGGTCGCCTCGGAACCGACTAGCACGAAGGCAGACAGGGGATCGTGCTGCCGGAGGGAGCCGAGATGAGACTCTCACTGCGCTTCATCGCGCCGTTGCTCGTGTTGCTCGCGGCGTTCGCCTGGGCGCTCACGCCATTTGTGGATCGTCAGATCCTGGGCTGGTTCGTCCGCGACCTCGACATTCGCGCGCGCTTCGTGGCGAACACCGTGCAGGAGCCGGTGCGCGAACTGGTCGAAGCCGGAGATGTGACGCGCGTGCGTCAGTACTTCGCCCGACTCACGAGCGACGAGCGCCTCTTTGCCGTCGGGTACTGTCGGCCAGGGGGCGGCGCGCCGATCACGTCACCGCTCTGGCCATCGGACCTCGGGTGTGACCGGTTGCCGGCGCTCGACGATCCCGGGGGCCGGAACCTCGCGAGCCCGCACGGCGCCCTGCACGTCAGCGTGGCGCCGGTCACGTTGAGCGACGGCACCACCGGGACGCTGGTGCTCGTGCACGACATGAGCTTCATCGACCGCCGCAGTGCCGAAACGCGCAAGTACATCTTCTATCTGTTCACCCTGCTCGGCATCGTCGTCTCGCTGATCACGGTGGCCATTGCGCAGTTGAGCTGGCGCGGCTGGGTGAATGGTTTGCGGGCGCTGATGCGCGGCGAAGGACTGCTGCGGCCCGCCAACAAGGACACGCCCGAGCTGACGCCGGTGGCGCGCGACCTGCGGGAGCTCATTCGCAACATCGAGACCGCACACCGGTCGCGCGCCGAGGAGCACGTCGCGTGGACGCCGGAGTCGTTGCACGAAATGCTCGAGGGCCCCCTGCGGGGCCAGCAGGTGATTGTCGTCTCGAACCGACAGCCGTACATCCACGAGCGCGAGCACGGCGCGGTCGTGGTGCGCCGGCCCGCGAGCGGGCTTGTGACGGCGCTCGAGCCCATCATGCGTGCCTGCTCGGGAGTCTGGATCGCGCACGGGAACGGCAGCGCCGATCGGTCCGTGGTGGATCGCCGCGACCGCGTGAGCGTACCGCCTGAATCGCCGTCGTACCAGATTCGACGGATCTGGATGACGCCCGAGGAAGAGGCGGGCTACTACTACGGATTCGCCAATGAGGGGCTGTGGCCGCTCTGCCACATCGCCCATGTGCGTCCGACCTTCCGTACGACGGACTGGGAGGCCTACGTCAAGATCAACCAGCGCTTCGCCGACGCCGTGGTTGAAGAGGCGACATCGAGCGATCCGATCGTGCTGGTGCAGGATTTCCACCTTGCCTTGGCGCCGCGCATGATCCGGAATGCGCTCCCCGCGGCCACCATCATCACCTTCTGGCACATTCCGTGGCCGAATCCGGAGGCCTTCGCCATCTGCCCGTGGCGTACCGAACTGCTCGACGGCCTGCTGGGCAGCACCGTGATGGGATTTCACACGCAGTTCCACTGCAACAACTTCTTCGACACGGTGGACCGCCTGCTCGAGGCGCGCGTCGACCGCGAGATGTTCACGGTGAGCTTCCAGTCGTCGCTCACCACGGTGAAACGCTATCCGATCTCCATCGAGTGGCCGACCCCGGCGGCGCTGATCTCCGCCCCCATTGCCGCCTGTCGCGCCACGGTGCGCGAGCGACACGACCTGCCGGCGGAGCACGCCATCGGCGTGGGCGTGGACCGGCTGGACTACACGAAGGGCATCGAGGAGCGTTTCCGCGCCGTCGAGCGCCTGCTCGAACTGCGGCCGGAGTGGATCGGACGCTTCTCGTTCATCCAGTTGGCCGCGCCGACGCGCACGCGCATCGAGCAGTATCAGGACTATGAGGCGCGCGTCCGCGCGCTGGCTCGCCGCATCAACGACCGCTTTGCGGGCGCCACGCATCCGCCGATCATCCTCGCGATCGCGCACCACCCGCCGAGCGCGGTCTATGAGTACTATCGCGCCGCCGAGCTCTGCTTTGTGAGCAGCCTGCACGATGGCATGAACCTGGTGGCCAAGGAGTTCGTCGCGGCACGCGACGACGAACGCAGCGTGCTCGTGCTCAGCCGGTTCACCGGCGCGGCGCGCGAACTCCCCGAGGCGCTCATCGTCAACCCGTACGATGCGGACCAGTGCGCGTTGGCGCTGCACCTCGCCCTCACCATGCCCGACAGCGAACAGCGGGATCGCATGCAGTTGATGCGCGCGCTCATTCGCGAGTTCAGCGTGTACCGGTGGGCGGGGCGGATGCTGGTGGACGCCACCGACTTGCGCCGGCGAGAGCGCGTGCCGGAGCGCCAGGGGTTTCTTGCCTGATGCCGCCGCCGCCGCCGCGCGCCGACTGGGCGTACTTCTTTGACATTGACGGCACGCTCGCGGAACTGGCCGCGACGCCGACGCAGGCGCGGGTATCGCCACGGCTTCGCGAGCGATTTGCCGCGTTGCAGGCGGCGACTGCGGGGGCGGTCGCCATCGTCAGCGGTCGGACGCTCGATGACATTGACGGGCTCTTCGGTCGCGCGTTGCCCGCGGCCGGACTGCACGGCGCGGAACGGCGCGATGCGCGGGGGCGCGTGCACCGCGCCAACGGAGTGGTGCGGCGTCGCCTGCACGAGGCGCGCGCGGCGATTGTCGGTGCCATCGCCCTGCATCCGGGGCTGCTGCTCGAGGACAAGGGGCAGGCGCTGGCCCTGCATTATCGCGGGTCGCCGCGGCTCGCGTCGTATGCCCATCGGATCATGCACGTCCAACGCGACCGACTCGGTCCCCGGTTCGCGGTGCAGCGCGGCAAGTATGTCGTGGAACTGCTGTCCGCCGGCGTCGACAAGGGCGTGGCGATCCGCGCCTTTCTCGCCGAGCCGCCGTTTCGCGGCCGCCTCCCCGTCTTTCTCGGCGACGATGTGACGGACGAGGCGGGATTTGCCGCGGTGGCGAAGTGCGGCGGATATGCGATCAAGGTGGGCGGCGGTGCCTCAGGCGCACGCTTCCGACTTCCCAGCGTGCGCGCCGTTGGCGCATGGCTCTCCACGGGCGTGCTCGACACGCGCGCCACACCGGCGCGCCGCCCGTGACGACGTCGCTCGAACTCGGACTCATCGGCAATGGCGGCATTGCCGCGCTCGTCGACGGGCAGGGCGAGGTTGTCTGGCACTGCGTTCCCGGCCTCGACGGCGATCCGGTCTTCTGTTCGCTGTTGCGCCCGCGGAACGGAAAGGCGGACTTCGGGTTCTTCGCGGTGGAATTGCTGGATTTCGTCCGTGCTGAACAGGAGTACCTCGAGAACACGCCGATCCTGCGCACGCGCCTGTTCGACCAGCGGGGCGGGGCAGTGGAGATCATCGACTTCGCCCCGCGGTTCACGCACTACGGGCGCACCTTCTGCCCGATGATGCTCGTGCGACAGGTACACCGATTGCACGGTGTGCCGCGCATCCGTGTGGTCGTGCGGCCCGCCGCCGCAACGGGCGAAGTGCGGCGCGGGATCACGACCGGCAGCCACCACGTGCGTTACGTGGATGGACTCCCCATTCTGCGGCTCACCACCGACGCTTCGATCGCCGCGATCGTCGAAGAGCGGGCCTTCGTGCTGGACGAGTCCATCACCTTGCTCCTCGGTCCGGATGAAACCGTGCAAGGAGCGGCGCGCGACGTGGGCGAGCAGTTCCGGCGCGAGACGGCGGCCTACTGGCACGACTGGGTGCGTTCCCTCGCGATTCCGTTCGAGTGGCAGAGTGACGTCATTCGTGCGGCGATCACGCTGCAGCTCAACGCGGTCGAAGACACCGGCGCCATCGTCGCGGCGGTGACCACATCCATTCCGGAGTCCGCTGCGGGCGGCCGGACGTGGGACTACCGATACTGCTGGCTTCGCGACGGCTATCTCGTGGTGAATGCGCTCAATCGCCTCGGCGCGACCCGCACGATGGAGCGCTACTTGGGCTACATCGTGAATCTCGTGGCGAACTCGCAGGACGGCGTGCTCCAGCCGGCCTACGGCATTTCCGGGCGCGAGCGCCTCGAGGAGCACATCGTCACGGCCCTGCCCGGGTACCGTGGCATCGGGCCGGTACGCGTCGGCAATCAAGCGTACGCGCAGGCGCAACACGATGTGTATGGCGCGGCGATTCTTGCCGCGACGCACGTCTTCTTCGATCGCCGGCTCGTCCGGCCGCACGACGCCACCCTTTTTGCGCAGCTGGAGGCGCTCGGCGAGCGCTGTGCCGCGTCCTTTGATCAGCCCGACGCCGGCCTGTGGGAGCTTCGCGGCCGCGCGTCGGTGCATACGCACTCGGCGGTGATGTGCTGGGCCGGTTGCGATCGGCTGGCGCGGATTGCCGCGCACCTCGGGCTTGTGGCGCGCGAATCATACTGGCGCGCGACCGCCGACCGGTTGCATCGGATCATCTGCGAGCGCGCGTGGAATCCGCGTCTCGGCCGCTTCGCCAGCGCCTTCGACAGCGACGCGATTGACGCCAGCCTGCTGCTCCTCGAGGAAGTCGGCTTTCTACCGGCGAGCGATCCGCGCTTCGCGTCGACGGTTGCCGCGGTGGAGCAGACGCTGCGTCGCGGCGACTTCGTCTTCCGATACCTTGATGCGGATGACTTCGGCGTTCCGGACAACGCCTTCGTCATCTGCACTTTCTGGTACATCAACGCGCTCGTCGCGCTCGGGCGTCGAGAGGAGGCGCGGCGCCTCTTCGAGAACGTGCTCGACTGCCGGACCGCCCTCGGACTGCTGGCCGAGCACATTGACGTGACGACGCACGAGCAGTGGGGAAACTTCGTCCAGACGTACAGTATGGTGGGCCTGATCAACTCGGCGATTCGGTTGTCGCGGCGCTGGGACGAGGCGTTCTAGCACGCGTTCCGCATTGACGCGCCCCGTATGACGCGGTAGAATCTGCCTCGCATGATCGGGCGTGCTGGCGAGGCCGCTGGCCCCGCGATTTCTCGCTCGGAGCCTCCGCTCCTCCCACTCGGCCGGCCTCATTGTCCCTTTCGACGCGCGCGGCCGCCTGTGCGGCGGTCGCTCTGGTGGTCGCCTGCTCGCGGGACGATCGCGCCCCGACCATTCCCGAAGCGCGCGCCACGTCGGATTCGGCGGTCCTGCACGTCCCCGATGCTCCGGTGGCGCTCGATGTCAGTACGTACGATGGTTCGGGTGAAACCGTGCACCCGGACTTTTCCGCGCCACGCGCACCGTGGCGCCACCGCGTCTTCTATCTTGCCCTGACGCCGTATCCGGCCGGCAACCAGAACTTCGAGAACCCATCGCTCTATGCCAGCCTCGATGGCGTGCGTTGGGGCGCCGCACCGCGCGCGCCCATGCCGCTGGTGAAGCCCAGCGCCGGGCACCTGTCCGATCCGGACATCGTGCACGCGTCAGCGCGAGGCGAACTCTTCCTCTACTATCGCGAGGCCAGCGACTCGGATCGCATCTACCTGGTCCGATCGGCGGATGCTGCCGCGTGGTCGAGGCCGCAACCCCTCCTGGTGACGCGGCAGTTCGCCACGCTCTCCCCGGCCGTCGTGCGGCGCGGCCCCGGCGACTGGTGGATGTGGAGCGTGGATGCCGGCGGCGGTTGCGGAGATGTCGCCACGCACGTGGAACTCCGACGCTCCTCGGACGGCATTGCCTGGTCCGCCCCGGTGCCAACCGTGCTTGGCGCGCCGACGAACACATTCGCGTGGCATCTCGACGTCCAGTGGATTCCGGAGCGCGGGGAGTTCTGGGCGCTCTATCCCGTCAAGGAGCCGGGCACGTGCGCCACCACGGCGCTGTATCTCGCCACGAGCAAGGACGGTGCGCGCTGGCACACGAAGCCGACTCCCGTGTTGACAGCCGGTCGAATTCGTGAACTGTGGCACATCGTCTACCGCTCCACCTTCTCGTACGACGCCAGGACGGACAGGGTCGCGCTGTGGCTCTCGGGAGCGAGGCGGGACGACGACGGGTACTATCACTGGCGCACCGTGGCCGTCCGGCGACCGCGCGCGGCGCTCTTTGCCGAGATCTCGCGCGCCCTGCGAGCCCAGGTGCCGCCGGCGCCGCCACAGATTCGCGCCTCGTTCACGCCTCCCTGAGGGGCGCACCGCCCGCGCGCCCGCCGTCGCAGCAGTGCCCGCGGTCGCCGCTACGCCGCCGTCTTGTGGAACTGGCGCGTCGCGAACCAGAGCACGCTGAGGCCGATGCCCGTCAACCAAAGCAGTTGCGGCCAGACGACGGCGAATCCCGCGCCGCGCAGGAAGATGCCGCGCACGATGATGAGGAAGTGCCGGATCGGATCCAGGTAGGACAGCACCTGCACCCAGTGTGGCATGTTGTCCACCGGGAAGAGCAACCCCCCGAGCATGATGGCCGGCAGGAAGAACATGAACATGGACATGAACGCTTCCTGCTGCGTGTTGCTGATGGTCGAGATCAGCAAGCCGATGCCCAGGCCGGTGAGCACGAACAGCAGACTGGCCACGGCGAGCACCAGGTAGCTGCCCGCAAACGGAATGCGGAACCAGAGCAGTGACACGGCCGTCACCAGCACGACGTCGAACATCGCGACCAGCGCCGATGGGACCGTCTTGCCGAGCATCAGCTCGAACGGTGTCATCGGACTCACCATCAACTGCTCGAGCGTCCCGAGTTCGCGCTCGCGCACCACGGCGAGACTGGTGAGCAGCAGCGCCATCAACATGACGATGTTGCCCATGACCGCCGGAACATTGTAGGCGCGACTCTCGAGATTGGGGTTGTACCAGATGCGCACCGCGAAGTCCACGCCGTTCGACGCCGCGGGCACGCCGGCGCGGGCGGCAATCGCGGCGCCGCGCTGCAGGCCGAACCGGCCGACGATTTGTGTCGCGTACCCGAGGGCTACATTGGCGGTATTGGCGCTCGCGCCGTCCACCAGCAACTGCACAGTAGTCGGCCGGCCCCGTGCGACATCCGCCGCAAAGCCGCGCGGGAAGTGCACGCCGATGAGCGCATCGCCGGCGTCGAGCGCGCGCGTCAGCTCGGACGGGCGGTCACTGCGTTGCGTGATCGAGAAGTACCCGCCCGCCGTTAGCGCCGCCACGAGCGCCCGCGATTCCGCCGTCTGGTCGGCGTCGAGGAGAAAGGTGCGCGCGTGCCGCACGTCGGTGTTCACGGCATAGCCGAAGACGAGCAGTTGCAGGATAGGTGCGATGATCAGCATGCGGCGCGAACGCGGGTCGCGCAGCAACTGCACCAACTCCTTGCGAAGCAGTTGCGTGACGCGCTGTCGGGAGGGGAGGGTCATTCGATTTCCTTCCGGAAAGCGCGAATCGCCAGGGTGAGCCCGATCACTGCGTACAGCACCATCGCCAGCCCCTGCCCGTACAGCACCGGAATGCCGACATCCTTCAGGAAGATGCCGCGCATCACCGTGATGAAGTAGCGCGCTGGCACCAGGAGCGAGACGACCTGCAGGCCGCGCGGCATCATCGTCAGGTCGAACAGCAGTCCGGAAAGCAGCAACGAGGGCAGGAACGTCCCGATCATCGCAATCTGGGTGGCGAGCAGTTGCGACCGCAGCACGGCGCTGATGAAGATGCCGAGGCCGAGCGACCCGATCAGAAACATCGTCGCCATGATCGTCAACAGGAACGGGTTGCCGCGGAACGGCACGTCAAAGACGAACATGCCAAGGAGAATGGCCGCGAGCACATCGATGAGCCCGATGCCGAGGTACGGCAGCAGCTTGCCCAGGATCACCTCGGCGCGATGCACCGGCGTGGAGGCCAGCTGCTCCATCGTGCCGCGTTCCCACTCACGGGCGATCGTCAGCGCCGTGAGCATGGCCGAGATGATCATCATGATCACGGCGATCAGCCCGGGCACGATCATCGGCGGGCTCTCAAGGGTCTCGTTGTACCAGACCCTGGTTTCCGGGGAGACGGGCGGCACGAGGCGCGAGGCCTTGAGCGCCACTGCAGAGGAATACGAGGCGACGATTGCCGCCGCATAGTTCAGCGAAATGCCGGCGGTGTTTGCGTCCGCTCCATCCACGATGGCCTGCACTGGGGCTCGCTCTCCCGCCGACAGATGCCGCGCGAATCCCGTCGGAATGATCAGCACCATGCGTACGGCACCGCGATCCAGCAGTGGCGTGACCTCGCGGTCGGCGGCGAGTTGATGGGTGACGTGAAAGCGACCGGCGGAAACGAAACTCTCCACGAGCGACCGGCTCGAGGCGGTGTGATCCTGGTCCAGCACCGCCAGCTTGATGTCCTTGACGTCGAAGCTGATGATGTAGCCGAAGAAGACAATCAGCGCCGCCGGCATGAGGAATGCCATCATCAGGCTGCGCGCGTCGCGGCGGATCTGCAGCACCTCCTTGCGTGCGACGGCCAACAGGCGACCTCGACGTATCGTCATGGCTCAGCCCGCCACCGCGCCGCCCTCGCGGCGCACGAGAGAGACGAACACATCCTCAAGCGATGGTCGCACCAGCTGCATGCCGCCGACGACAATGCCATGCGTGGCCAGGAAGGCGGGGAGGAAGCTGCTAGCACGCTCGACATCGTCCACGACGACGTGGAGGGCCCGGCCGAACATCGCGGCCTCCACAATGCCGGGCTGATGCTGCAGCGCTTGCGCCGCGGCCGATGCGTCGCTCGCCGCCACCTCGAGAATGGGCTCGCCCATCTTCGCGCGCAGCTCCGCCGGCCGGTCGAGTGCGATGATCCGGCCGCGATTCATCAGCGCCAGTCGGTCGCAGTACTCGGCTTCTTCCATATAATGCGTACTCACGAACACGGTCGTCCCCGCCGCGGTCAGCTGATAGATCAGCTCCCAGAACGCGCGCCGCGACACGGGGTCCACGCCGGACGTCGGTTCGTCGAGGAACAGAATCGGCGGTTCGTGCAGTACGGCGCAGCCGAGCGCCAACCGCTGCTTCCACCCGAGCGGCAACTGCGCCGTGAGCTGCTCGCGATGCTCCGTGAGCCCTGCCATCTCAAGCACCCAGTCGCGGCGTGCGGCGAATCGCGCCCGCGGCACCTCGTACAGGCCGCCGAAGAACGCGATGTTTTCTTCCACGGTCAGGTCGCCGTAAAGCGAGAAGAGCTGCGACATGTAGCCGATACTGCGCTTGATGTCCTCCGACTCGCGGCGCACGTCGAATCCGGCTACGCGCCCGTCGCCGGACGACGGGGCCAGCAGCCCGGTGAGCATCTTGATGGTCGTCGTCTTGCCCGCGCCGTTGGGGCCAAGGAAGCCGAAGACTTCGCCTTCGGCGACGCGGAACGAGACGTGATCCACCGCGACGAAGTCCCCGAAGGTGCGCGTGAGTTCGCGCACCTCGACGGCGAGCCCGGAACCCCGGGAGACCGACTCCGGTGAGGAGAGCGAAGCGGTCATGCCGTCGCCTGCTGTCCGGCGCCGTCCGCCACGCGCTCGATGAAGACGTCTTCGAGCGAGGCCTCGATCTCCTGCAGCGCCATGACGGGGATGCCCGCGTCGGCCAGTGCCTGTTCGATGGCGCCCCGCGTGCGGCCGTCCCCGCCGACGATCACGTGTACGGTATCGCCGAACAGGGTCGCGCGACGCACTGCCGGAAGTTGCCGCAGCAGCGTGCCGGCCCGGCGCGCCTCGGGCGTGCGCACCGCGATGACCTGACCGGCCAGCGTGGCCTGCAGTGCGGACGGCGCGTCCAGCGCCACGATCCGGCCGTGGTCAATGAGCGCCACGTGGTCGCACCGCTCGGCTTCGTCCATGTACGCGGTGGAGACGATCACCGTCACGCCTTGCGAGACCATCTCCTCGAGGATCAGCCACAGGTCGCGGCGGGAGATTGGGTCGACGCCGAACGTCGGCTCATCGAGCAGGAGAATGCGCGGCTGATGAATGAGCGCGCAGCACAAACCAAGCTTCTGCTTCATGCCTCCCGAAAGCTGTCCGGCCAGGCGGTGCTCGAACGGCCCGAGGTTGGAGAACTGATACAGGCGCTCGCGGCGCGCCGCGCGCTCGGCGGCCGGCACTTCGTACAGGTCGGCGTAGAACTCGATGTTCTCGCGTACCGTCAGATCGGTGTACAATCCGAAGCGTTGTGACATGTATGCGATGTGGCGCTTCACCGCCTCGGGGTCCCGCGCAATGCTCACGCCGTCCACGAACGCGTCGCCGCCGGTCGGACGAAGGACACCGGCCAGCATGCGCAGCGTCGTCGTCTTGCCGGCGCCGTCGGGCCCGACGAGGCCGAACATCTCGCCCGGTGCCACCTCGAAGGACAGGCCGTCCACGGCGGTCAGCGCGCCGAACCGGCGCGACAGATCGCGAACCGCAACGGCGGCCGACAGCGCGTCAGCGCGAGGGCGACGGGTCATCATTCGGGAGGGCAGGGGATGACCGGCGGGCGCATCACGGCTCAGGGCTTGGTGCGCAGGGTCACGTCAGCCGGCATCCCCGGCTTGAGGGCGAGTGCACTGTCGCCGGTGATCCGCACCTTCACTGCATAGACGAGCTTCACGCGCTCCTCGGTGGTCTGCACATTGCGCGGGGTGAACTCCGCCTCGCTGGCAATGAAGGAGACAGCGCCAGTGAACGTCCGGTCCTCGTACGTGTCAGTGGCAATCGTCGCCGGCTCGCCGATGGACACCGCGCCCAAGCGTGTCTCGGAGACGTAAATGCGCACCCAGCGATCGCCGAAGTTGGCGACGGTGACCACCGGCGCACCGGGCGCGACGATCTCGCCCGGCTGGCGCTGCCGCACGGTCACCACGCCGTCGAACGGCGCCAGCACGATCGCGTTGGCGAGCTGGGCGCTGACCTGACGCGCCAACGCCTGCGCCGAGGCGACCACGGCCCGCTGGGCGCTGATGCGTTCGGCGCGCGGCCCCGATTGCACGAGGCGCAGCTGCTGCGCTGCCTGCTCGCGCTGGCTGCGCGTGACGTCGGCCGCCAGGCGCGCCTTGTCGTACGCCTCCTGCGACGCCGCGCCGCCACGGAAGAGCTGCTGTGCGCGGGCCAGGTCGCGCTGGGCGTCGGCGAACCGCACGGCGGCCGCACTGTCGGCCTCGCGCGCCTGCGCCAGCTCCTCGCTGCGCGCGCCGCGCTCCAGTTCGTTCAGCGACGCCTGCGCCGCCGCCACCTGCGCCAGCGCCTGCGCTTCGCGCGCCAGCAGCTCGGTGCGATCGAGCACCGCCAGCGTGTCGCCGCGCTTCACGCGGTCCCCCTCGTTCACGCGGATCGTGGCGATGCGTCCAGCCGCCTGGAATCCCAGCCCGGCTTCGGTGGCCTCCACCGTTCCGGACGCTGCCAGTTGACTGTCGTCGCCGCGAGAGCGCACGATGGCGTAGACGCCGACCGCAACAGCGGCGAGAATGAGCACGGCAACGGGGGCACGCTTCATGGCTGTGTCTCCAGCGAGGTCACGATCCAGTTCCGGTTGAGTTGGCCCAGCACGCGCGCCAGCTCCACGCGGGCGGCGATGACACCGTGCCGCGCCTGCACCAACGCACTGCGTGCACGGAAGAGGTTGGCTTCGGCAATCAGATAGTCCGTCTGCGTGCCGTCGCCGACATCGCGCGCGAGGGCGGTAATGCGCGCCACCTCGGCGGCTTGCTCAGCGGCCGCATCGAGCGCGGTCACGCGGACGCGCGAGGCATCGTATGCGGCGCGCGCGTCGTCCACTTGCTGCTCGGCCGACAGCCGCGTCAGGCGCAGCTGCTCGCGCGCCGCACGTGCGGCCGCCTCGGCGCGGTCCACGGCACGCTCGCGTGCGCCGCCGGTGAATAGCGGCCACGACATGCCGAGTCCCATCTGCCACTCGGAGAGCCATCGTCCCGTGATGTTGCTGCGATCCACAATTGCCGACGTCGCCTGAAACTGCGGCAGGCGGCCGGCCTTCGCCGCGCCAACGGACGCCGAGGCGGCACGGGCGCGCTGCGCGGCCACCTGCACGTCGGCATTGGCAGCGTCGGCCTGCGCCACCAGCGCCGAGCGCGTCAGCGGATCATCTTCGGCCGCGCGGGCGAGGTGCACCGCGGCGAGTGGCGACGCGCGGACGGCGTCGTACGCCGTGTTGATGAGGCGCGCAAGATCGTGCTCGGCCACCTCGACGCTCGCGTCACTCGACACTCGCTCCGCCGTGGCGGACGCCAACTCCGCGGCGGCGCGCAGGGTGTCCAGCCGGGCGGCCTTGCCGGCGGCAAACCGTTGGCGGGCGCGCGCCAGTTCGGCGCGCAGTGCGCCGACGCGCTGGTCCTCGGCGGCGAGCACGCCCCGCGCCGTGAGGACGCGGAGATAGGCGACGACGGTACGTGCGGTCAATTGCTGTTCCGCCGCGCTGAGAGTGGCATCGGCGGCGCCGCGCGATGCCTCGGCGGCCTTCACCTTCGCCGAGCGTGCCCCGAAGTCGAAGAGTGTGTACGCGGCGCCCAGCGATGCCTGCGACAGTTCCGTGTCGAAGGCCGGCGGGTGCCGCAGGTCGAGCCCGTGGAGTGGCCAAACAATCATTGGCTTCTCGAACCGGTTCACGGATCCGTCGAGCGAAACAGTCGGGAGCCACGCCGAGCGCGACTGCCCAACCTCCGCGGCGGCGACGTCCACGTTGGCCCGCGCGACGGCGACGGCCGGGTGCGTGGCCAGGGCGCGATCAATCGCGGTAGTCACGGTCAGGCGCGCGGTGTCCTGTGGCGCGAGGGCAATCAGAGAGAGGAGCAGGATCGAGTGCATATCCGATGCTCGGTCTAGGAGGCAAGACTGCGCGTGATCGTCGTGACGACGTGCTTCACGAGCGCACGGTGCGTGTCGGGATCGTCGTGCATCACTCCGGCGATGTCGCGCGGAATGCGGCTGGCCATACGAAGCAGGAACGGCTGGGCCATCACGCTCATGGCGAAGAGGGCGGGATCGCCGGCACGAATGGAACCGTCCGCCTGTCCTTCCCGAATGAGGGACATCACCTCGCCGAGGTTGCGTCGCATCAGGGCCACGAGGGGGGGCGGCAGCGGGCGATCCGTGGCGAGCTCGCGCAGGATCATGGCTGGGGCAGGGAGGTTGGGCTCGCTCAGCACCATGGTGACGATGCCGCGAATGCGCTCGAGCGGTGTGCCCTTGCCGCCGGCAATCTCAGCGAACCGTTCGGCGAGGTGCGCGCCCACGCGATCGATGACGGCGTGAAAGAGCGCTTCCTTGGAGCCGAAGTGGTAGGTGATGGCGCCCAGGTTGGCCTTGGCGCGGCTGGTAATCTGCCGGACGGAGACGGCGTCGTAGCCTTCGCGCGCGAAGAGGCTGGCGGCGGCGTCGAGGAGGCGATCGGGGACTGGGCGATTAGACTTCATACGTATGTATGAATATTGTTGAGGGGCGGTGCCGTCAAGGGCCCGGCGCCGGAGTGGCTGCCAACGGCAAGGCCGCGACGCATTGCGGCGGGAGCGGCCGCAGGGGGTGCCTGAGCAGAGGCAACTCCATTACTTTTTCAGGGTTGCGCACCACGCGGGCGCGCGACGGAACCCAATCCTCCATTCTGTCCGATGACGAAGACCGGTGGGGCGGCCCGACCGCTCATCTCAGCCGATCCAGATTCGCTGCTCGATACCTTCCAGGCCTACCGCAAGCAGATCACGACGACCGCGATCGTCGTCGCGGTGGTGGTCGGCGGCGCCTTCATCTGGAAGGCAAACACGGCCCGCCGTGAGACGCAGGCGGAGAAGGCATTCTTCGACGCCATGGCCCTGGTGAGCCAGCGTGACGCCAAGGCACCAGACGCCTTGGCAAAGGTCGCACAGCGCTACAGCGGCACGCCGGGCGGGATACAGGCGGCGCTGCTCTACGCCCAGGCCAAGTTCGACGACGGCAAGTACGCGGACGGCCAGAAGATTCTCGATGAGGTGCGATCCGCCGGCGCCTTCGCCTCGGGTGTCGAGGCGCTCAAGGCCGCCGGCTACGAGAGCGAGCAGAAGTACGACCTTGCCGCCCAGCATTACGGCAAGGCAGTTGACAAGGCCGAGCTGCAGGGAGAGAAGGACTTCCTGAAGGGCGAGCAGGCGCGGGCGCTCGCCGCCGCCGGTAAGCGGGCAGATGCGGCCAAGCTCTGGGCCGAACTGGCCGACAAGCCGGACTCGCCGATGGCCAGCGAGGCCAAGATCCGACTTGGGGAACTGTCGGCGACGACGGCGAAGCCGTAGCAGGTTTACAGGGGCGCTTCGGCGCCCGCTTGTGAAACGACTTGAGGTGGGCGTGGGGCAGTTATCCCGCGCCCACTTTTTCGTGCCGGATCACGTCCTGACTTGCGTTCCTATGGTTCTCTAGAGCGAATATGTACTTATAATATGTATTATGTAAACTAACTCACGTGGATAACACCACCAAGGGTGGAAATCACTATTCCCCGCGACTGCATAAACTTAGACAAGTGCTGTCGCCTTGGTGTCGTTATCCTGCG
>JAKAJN010000164.1 GCA_021813725.1 bacterium
CCGACTGCGCGCCGGCGCCTCGATGCTGCCGCGGCTCAACGGCTTCACGCGCTACGAGTGGAACTCGCCGGCACGCATTGCCGCGGGCAAGCCGATGTGGACCGTGGGCGCGATGCTGAGTTGGTCGCCGTTCGGCGGCGGCGCGGAACTGGCGGACCTGCAGGGCGCGTCGGCGCGGTTGCGCGGCGCGGCGGTGCAGGCCGAAGGGGCTCAGGCGGCCGCCCGGCTGGAGCAGCGCGAGTCCGATGAAGCATGGCGCGTCGCCGCCGCGCGGTCCGCGATCGCCGACACGGCGGTGCTGCAGTCCGACGAAGCGTTGCGCATCGTGCGCCGCAAGTACGCTGGCGGCCTGGCTTCCATCAGCGAACTGCTCGACGCCGGCGCCGCGAACACGCAGGCCCGCCTGATGCGCTCCGATGCGCGCTACCGACTGATTGCCGCCGCCGCTGCGCGGCTCAAGGCGTGGGGCGGCGATCCCGCCGACCTTGCCTCCCTCGACACCGACAACCGCTGAGACGACTCCAATGAATACGAAGCTCTCGATCCGTGCCGGCGTCGTGCCGGTGATGCTCCTGATTGCCGCGTGTGGCCGCGAAGACAAGCCGGCCGCTGCGCCGGTGGCGACCGCGACGGGGCCGACCGTTGCCGTGGTGGACACGGTGCTCCCCGCCGTGTTCGAGGCGTCCGGTCCGGCCCTGCCGATCGCCGAAGCAACGCTCAGCACCAAGCTGATGGGTGCGGTCACCGCCGTGCTCGTGAACGAAGGGACGCGCGTAGCCGCCGGAACGCCGCTGGTGCGGCTCGACGCGGCCGATCTCGATGCCAAGTCGCGGCAGGCGTCGGCGGGCATCATGGCCGCCGAGGCGGCCCAGCGCGAAGCGCTCGCGCAGGCGACGCGCATCCGCGCGCTGTACGCCGACAGTGCGGCGCCCAAGGCGCAGCTCGATGCGGTCGAAGCAGGACTCGCCCGCGCGAGCGCCGGTCTGGAAGCCGCGCGCGCGGGGGCCAGCGAACTCAGCGCCGTGCGCGCCTATGGCGTGCTGCGCGCCCCGTTTGCCGGCACGGTGACGCACCGCTTCGTGGACGCGGGCGACTTTGCCGCGCCGGGTGCGCCACTGGTGACGGTGCAGGACGCGTCGCGGCTGCGCATCACGGCGGCGGTGCCCGCCGCGATGGCGCGCCGCGTGAAGGCGGGGATGAAAATTGCCGCAATCATTGAAGGGCAGGCGACGACGGCGACCGTCGAGGGCGTCGTCCCCGCGGCGGCCACGATGTACACGATCAACGCGATCGTGCCGAACGCGAAGGGCGAGTTTCCCGCGGGCGGCGCCGCGACGCTGGCGGTGCCGAGCGGCGTGACCGAACGCTCGCTCGTCGTCCCGCAGGCGGCCGTCGTGCGCGACGGCGACCTGACGGGCGTGCGAGTGGTGCGCGATGGACGCGCCGAACTGCGCTGGGTGCGCCTGGGCGATGCGCGCGGCGATCGTGTGGTTGTGCGCACCGGACTACAGGCCGGTGAGCGCGTCGCGCTCGCCAGCGGGGAGCGCTAACCGTGGGTATCGCCGGACGCGTTGCCCGCGCCTTCCTCACGTCGAAGCTGACGCCGCTGGTCACCCTGGCCTCACTGGCCGTCGGTGCCCTCGGCCTGCTGGCAACGCCGCGCGAGGAAGAGCCCCAGATCTCGGTGCCGATGGTCGACGTGATTGTCGCCATGCCCGGTGCCGGCCCGAAGGAAGTGGAGAATCACGTGGCGCGTCCGCTTGAGCGTCGCATGTGGGAGTTGCCCGGCGTGGATCACGTCTACGCGATGAGCGGCGACGGCTATGCCGTGGTCACCGCGCGCTTCAAGGTGGGCGAGGACCAGGAACGCTCGGTGGTGCGCGTGCACGCCAAGCTGCAGTCCGACATGGACCTCCTGCCGGCGGGGGTGATGCCGCCGCTGGTGAAGCCGCACGCGATTGACGACGTCCCGGTGCTGGCGCTGACCCTGCACGGGAAGGGGACGAACATCAACGAGCTCCGTCAGGTGGCGCTACATCTCGAGGATGAGATCCGCACCGTCACCGACGTTGCCGCGACCTCGGTGATCGGCGGCCAGCCGCGCGAGATCACGGTGACGATGGACGCGGCGCGCCTCGCCGCGGCCGGCGTGACACCGGGCGAAGTGGCGATGGCGCTGCAGGGGGCGAATGCGCGCCTGCAGGCCGGTGAGTACGCCGCGGGCGACCGCGTCGTGCGCGTCGGCGTCGGTGCGGGACTCGCCACGGCGGCCGATGTGGGACGCGTGGTGGTGACGACGCGTAGCGGCGCGCCGGTCTACGTGGCGTCGGTGGCGACGGTCGCCGAGGGCTTTGGCGAGCCCACCAACTACGTGGCGCACTTGGCCGCGGGGAAGGAAGCCGAGCAGGCGGTCACGATCCAGGTGGCCAAGCGGCACGGTGCCAACGCGACGCGCGTTGCGGAGGAGGCCCTGCACCGCGTGGAAGCGGCGCGCGAACGCCTCCTGCCGGCGGGCGTCACCTATGAAGTGACGCGCAACTACGGCGAGACCGCCGCCGAGAAGGCCGGCGAGCTGATCCTGCACCTCATCATCGCGACACTCTCGGTGACCCTGCTGATCGGCTTCTTCCTCGGCTGGCGCGAAGCGCTCGTGGTGCTCGTCGCCGTGCCGGTAACGCTCGCCCTGACGCTGTTTGCCTACTACGCGCTCGGCTACACGCTCAACCGCATCACACTGTTCGCCCTGATCTTCTCGATCGGCATTCTCGTGGACGATGCGATCGTGGTCGTGGAGAACATCTACCGCCACCTGCAGATGGGGCGCGTGGGGGCCGAAGAGGCCGCGGTGGAGGGGGTGGACGAAGTGGGCAATCCCACGATCCTCGCCACGTTCACCGTGATCGCGGCGATCCTGCCGATGGCGTTCGTGTCGGGGCTGATGGGTCCGTACATGCGGCCCATCCCGGTCGGTGCCTCGGTGGCGATGCTCGCCTCGCTCGGCGTGGCGTTCATCGTGACGCCTTGGCTGGCACTGCGCCTGTTGCGCGGACACGTGAAGCCGTTGGCGGCGCCGGTGGAAGGACGCGAACACGAACCGGAGGAGGAGACGAAGTTCGCGAAGTTCTATGCAGGGATCATGGAACCCCTGATGAACAACCGCACCCGCCGGCTCCGCTTCTATGCGGGCATCGGCGTGCTGCTGCTCGGCTCCGTGGCTCTGCTCGGCGTGAAGCTGGTGCAGGTAAAGATGCTGCCGTTCGACAACAAGTCGGAGTTCCAGGTGGTGCTCGACTTCCCGGAGGGAACGGCGCTCGAGACGTCGCAGGCGGCATCGCGGCAGATCGCCGACTACCTGCGTGGCGTGCCGGAAGTGACGCACACGCAGATCTACGCCGGGACGGCGGCGCCGTTCAACTTCAACGGACTGGTGCGCCACTACTTTATGCGGCGCGGCGCCAACGTCGCCGACCTGCAGGTGAACCTGAAGCCCAAGGGCGAGCGGTCGCGCCAGAGCCACGAGATTGCCGTGGCGGTGCGCCCGGCCGTGGACTCGATTGCCCGCCTCTACGGCGCGCGCGCCAAGGTGGCCGAGATTCCGCCGGGACCGCCGGTGCTGTCGACGCTGGTCGCCGAGATCTACGCGCCCACCGATTCGCTCCGCGTGGCGACGGCCGAGAAAGTGAAGGCCATCATGGAGACGACGCCGGGCGTGGTGGACGTGGACTGGAGCATTGACGCGCCGGGGGCGCAGCGCCGGTTCCGCGTGGACCGCGTGCGCGCCGCGCAGGATGGCGCGAGCGTGGAACAGATCGCGCGCACCGTGGTGCTCGCGCTGAACGGCATGCCCGTCTCGGGCGCCGAGGCGGAACAGGCGCGCGAAGGCGTGGCGATCACGCCGCGGCTCGCTTCACGCGACCGGTCGTCGGAATCGGCGTTGCTGGCGATGCCCGTGGCGACGGCGTTCGGGCCGCGCCCGCTGGCGCGCTACGTCGCCGTGGACTCGCTCACCATCGAAACGACGCGAATGCGGCGCAACCTGCGCCCGGTCGTGTACGTGACCGGGGACGTGGCGGGCTCGGTGGAGGCGCCGGTGTATGCGATTCTGGCGATGAATGCGCGCATCGATTCGCTGCGCGTGGAGGGCGCACGCATTCAGCGCTATAACGCCACGCAACCTGATCGCCTTGATGAAGTCGCGCTCAAGTGGGACGGCGAGTGGCAGGTGACCATCGAGGTCTTCCGCGACCTCGGCCTCGCCTTCGCCATCGTGCTCGTGCTCATCTACGTGCTCGTGGTCGGCTGGTTCCAGTCGTTCACCATCCCGTTGGTGATCATGGCGCCGATTCCGCTGACGCTCATCGGCATTCTGCCGGGGCACGCGCTCACCGGGGCCTTCTTCACGGCGACCTCGATGATCGGCATGATCGCGTTGGCCGGCATCATCGTGCGCAACTCGATCCTGCTGGTGGACTTCATTCAGCTGGCGCAGGACCGCGGGCGTTCGCTCCGCGATGCGGTACTCGAGGCCGGCGCCGTCCGGTTCCGTCCGATTGCGCTCACCGCCGCGGCGGTGGTGGTCGGCGGCATCGTGATGGTGCTCGACCCGATCTTCCAGGGGCTCGCCGTCGCGCTGATCAGCGGCGCGATCGTGGCGACCCTGCTCACCATGGTCGTCGTGCCGCTCCTCTACTGGGAACTGCAGCGCACGAAGGAGGCGAAGGACTGATGAAGATGTTCTGGATCATCTATGCCGGATCGCGGGTGGCCAAGGTCACCGAGGTGCTGCTCTCGTGCGGCGCGACCGGATACACGGAGTTTCCCCGCGCGCACGGCGCCGGCACGCACGGCCGCATCGAGGGGACGCGCGTCTGGCCCGGTGAGGAGACGGTGGTCACGTCGGTCGTGCCCCTCGCCTGCGCCGACAAGCTCGACGCCGGGCTCGTGGCGCTGCAGCAACAGCTCGAGGCCGGCGAACGACTGCATTTCGCCGTGCTCCCGGTCGAGAGCTTCCGCTAACCCCGCACCCTTACCTCGCGCATCATGTGCCCTGACAAGATCATCCGCCGCATTGCCGGCGTCTTCATCCTGCTGAGCGTCCTGCTCGGCGTGCTGGTCAATCCGCTCTGGTTCGGCTTCACCGCGTTCGTGGGCCTCAACCTGCTGCAATCGAGCTTCACGAACTTCTGCCCGTTGGAGAAGATCCTCGCTGCGCTGGGCGTG
>JAKAJN010000165.1 GCA_021813725.1 bacterium
CGACGCGTCCCGACGCGCCGGCGGGGACGGTCTTCGGCGCGGTGACGGATGAGCGCGGCGCCCCGCTCGCCGATGCGGTGGTGACCGTGGAGTGGCAGGGAAGCTATGCGACCACGGGGCGACAGCTGTCGTGGCAGATGCAAGGGTTGAGCACGATCACCGCGCGCGACGGCACGTACTCGCTGTGCGGGGTGCCCAGCGAACGTCTGCTGAACGTGCAGGCGCAGTTCGCGACGCGAAAGACGCCGAAAGTGAGCACGCGGCTGGCGAATAGTGCGAAGCAATCGCGCGTCGACTTGCGCGTACCGGGCGTGCGCGGGGCGGTGCCACCCGGCGCCGCGGCGAGTCCGCCGCCGCCTCCGCTCACCAGCGTCGCCGTGGAGCAAGTCGTCGAGGGTGCGCGAGGGGAGCTGGTCCCCGTGGCCAGTTTCGACGGCTTGGGCGTCGGATTCATCGGACAGTCGCCGCTGCTGCGCAATCCGTCGGACAATGCGCTGGCCGTGGGCCCCGATCACCTCGTGCAGATCGTGAACTCGCAGCTGGCGGTCTTCACCAAGCGGGGGACGAAGTTCGACACGACCGGACGCCTGCTGAAAGGCGCCGTCCCCACCAACTCGCTTTTTCAGGGGTTCGGGGGGCAGTGCGAAGCGCGCAACAACGGCGACGCCGTGGCGCGCTACGACCAGCTCGCCGGGCGCTGGCTCATCGTGATGCCGATCTTCCGCCGGCCGGCGAACGACTCGCTCACGGGGCCCTTCTCGATGTGCTATGCGGTGAGCAAGACGGGAGATCCGTTGGGCGAGTACTACCGCTACGAGTTCAAGCGACCGCTCTTCCCGGACTATCCGCGTCCGGCCGTTTGGCCCGATGGCTACTACATCCCGACAAGCACCGGCGACAACGTGATCGAGAAGCACGCCTGCGTGGCGGAACGCGCGAAGATGCTGCGCGGCGAACCGGCGCGGGAACAGTGCGTGATCATCAAGGACGTGAATTTCCTCAACAACGCCGACCTCGACGGCTATCAGCTGCCGCCCGAGGGGGCGCCGAACCCGATGCTGGCGACGGGCGGCGCGCAGTTGAAGGGGGTGACGCGCGACGACGGCGTGTATGTGTGGAACTTCCACGTGGACTGGAACGACACGACGCGGACGCGCGTGACGGGACCGGTGAAGATTGACGTGGCGCCGTACGATTACCTGTGCGGCGGCCAGCTCACCAACTGCGTGCCGCAACCGGATACCCTGCGCCGCCTCGATGCACAGGGGGACAAGCTGATGAATCGGGTGGTGTATCGCCGGATCGGGCAGCAAGAGACGATCGTTGCCCTGCATTCGGTGAACACGAGCGCCGGGGGAGGCGGTGTGCGGTGGTACGAGTTCCGCATCGGCGAGGAACGCGCGGTCCGTCTGCATCAGCAGGGGACGTACGCGCCAGGCGGGTTCTACCGCTGGATGGGGAGCATCGGGATGGATGGCGCGGGGAACATCGCGATGGGGTACAGCTTCGGCGGCACTCCGCACTTTGCGGGACAGCGCGCCGCCGCACGCGCGCCGTCGGATGCCCCCGGCCAGATGGGCTTTCGCGAGCTGGTCATCGCCGCGGGCGAGGATTCGCAGCGGAATACGATGCGATGGGAGGACTACACCACGCTCGCGATGGATCCCGACGACTGCACCTTCTGGTACGTGGGCGACTACTACAAGAAGGGCGCCACGTCGTACTCGACGCGGATTACGGGGTGGAGAGTGAGCGGGTGCAGAAGGAGGTAGAGGCCGACAAAGCACCGGGGTGGAACGGGGAGGCGGTCGGTGCGAAGAAACGAGGGCTGAAGGGGGTCCTCCTCTGTCATTTCCCTCTCCTGCAGGGCAATTTGCCTCTGCCATGGCAGACACTCCCCTCGACCGGCGCGGCTTCTTCTCGCAGGGCCTGTCGCGCCTGCTGGGGGAGGTGGTGGATGCGGTCTCGGACAAAGTCTCTCCGAACCGCTACATCCGCCCGCCGGGTGCGATCGCCGAAGCGGCTTTTCTGGCCGCGTGCACGCGCTGCAAGGCATGCGGCGCCGTCTGCCCGGCGCTGGCCATTCGCATGCTGCCCACCTCGCACGGCATTGCCGCGGGCACGCCGGCGCTCGAGGTGGACGACCGCGCCTGCATCATGTGCGCGGACATGCCGTGCGTGACGGCTTGCCCCACGGGCGCGCTGCTCGCGCCGCAGCGGGGGTGGGCCGAGGTGCGGATGGCGGTGATCGGCATTGATGACCGGCGGTGCCTCGCGTACCAGGGGATCGAATGCGGCGTCTGCGCCCGCGTCTGCCCGGTGGGCGACGCGGCGATCACCATCGACGACAAGGGGCGGCCCGTCATCGGCGCCGCCTGCACGGGATGCGGCAAGTGCGTGACCGCATGCGTGACCACTCCCAGCGCGATGAACGCGCGCCCAACGAGGAACTGACGTGGACGGCAAGACCAACGTGAAATTCGTGCCGAAGCCGTGGGGGCACGAGGTGATCTGGGCGCACACGGCGCAGTACGTGGGCAAGGTGCTGCACATCACGGCCGGGCACGCGCTCAGCGTGCAGTACCACAACGAGAAGGACGAGACCATCCACCTGCTGCGCGGCGAGATGATCTATCGCGTCGACTTCAAGGATGGTCGCGGGCTGGTGGAGGTGCCGTTGGGCGTGGGCGAGAGCTATCGCAACACGCCGGGGCACATCCATCAGATGGAAGCGGTGACCGACTGCGACGTGCTCGAGGCGAGCACGCCGCACCTGGACGATGTCGTGCGACTGACCGACCGGTACGGTCGAGAGGGGACGAGCGCGCCATGAAAGTGATCATTCCGCTGGCCGGCAAGGGGACGCGCCTGCGTCCCCACACGCACACCGTGCCGAAGCCGATGCTCAAGGTGGTCGGCAAGCCGGTGATGGACTACGTGCTCGACGACGTCCGCAAGCTGGGTGACGTGAGCGAGGTCATCTACATCACGGGGCACCTCAAGGAGACCGTTGAGGCGCACGCCCGGACGGCGTACGCCGATCTCCCGGCGCGGTTCATCGAGCAGAAGGTGCAGGATGGCACCGCCGGCGCCGTCGCCCTCGCCAAGGCGTTCGTGCAGGAGCCGGTGCTGATCATCTTCGTGGACACGATCTTCGACGCCGACCTTGGCGTCATCAAGACGAGTCCCGACGACGGGATCATCTGGACGAAGGAAGTGGAGGACTATCAGCGCTTCGGCGTGGTCGTCACCGACGCCAACGGCCACATGACGAAGATTGTCGAGAAGCCCAAGACGCCAATCTCCAAGCGGGCCAACATTGGGCTGTACTACATTCGCGACTGGAAGTTGCTATACGAGGGGATTGACCACGTGCTGACGGCGCCGATGAACCAGGGGGAGTTCTACCTGACCGACGCCTTCCAGTACATGATTGACCACGGCGCCAAGCTCAAGGTGCTGGACGTGCACGGCTGGTACGACGCCGGGAAGATTGACACCCTGCTCGACACCAACCGCGTGATGCTGGAGAAGGGACTCGCGCGGCGGCCCGCGGTGCTCGAGGATTGCACCATCATCGAGCCGGTGTACATCGAGGACGGCGTCGTGGCGACCGGTTCGACGATCGGGCCGAACGTCTGCGTGCTGGCCGGGTCGAAGCTGCTCAGCAGCACCGTCAGCCACACGCTCATCGGCTCGCAGAGTCTGCTCTCGCGCTGCACGCTCACCAAGTCGCTCGTCGGGGACCGTGTGGTGCTCGAAGGGGTACGAGGAGAGGTCACGGTGGGAGATGATGCTGAGGTGAGGAGCAGGGTCTAAGGACGAATGAGGACTTGGAATCCGGATGGCGACTCAGCATGGCGATTTCGGATAGCGGTTGGCGATGGAATTAACCCTGGAGACTGACGAATGCGGTTCGCGAACGTGATGTTTATCGCGGCATTGGCGCCGCTGATGGTGGGCGCGCAGGCGAAGCCGGCCGCGCCAAAGCCGGTCGACAAGGCGCCGGCGAAACAGGCGATGGCGCACGACATGGCGGGGATGAATCACGACATGGCCGGGATGCAGCACGACACGTCGGCGATGCGGCACGACATGGCGAAGATGGGGCGGGGGATGGGCATGGGCGGGATGATGGGGAAGAAGACGGGGTGGACGGAGTTCGATGCCCTGCACTCGCTGGTGATGACTATCTCAATGGCGGCCAACAAGGGCGATCTCAAGCCGGCGCGTGAGAAGGGCGCCGAGCTGTCGAAGGCCGCCGATGCGTGGCTGGCGTCGAAGGGGCCGGCGTCGTGCGACAATGTTGCCGCGCGCAAGGGCATGCCGCAGGCGGTGACGGACCTCAAGGCGATCGCGTCGCTGGGGCTCGGCACGGGAAACGATGCCGCGCTCAAGGCGGCCATCGCCAAGGCGCACGACTCGTTCCGGCCGGTCGCGCAGCCGTGCATGATGGCCGGCATGGGCGCCGCAAAGAAAGTCGAGCCGAAGACGCCGTAGATGCCTCGCGATTCCCTGCGGTGACGGGTAGCTTTTGCACGTCCTGAGCAGGGAGACGTCGGTGTCCACGAACTCTGATGGTCGCGCGGGGCTGAGCCGCCGCGACTTGCTGAAGTCGGCAGCGCTTGCCGGCGCCGCGATCGGCGCCTCGGGCGCCGGCTTCCCTGCCGTCGCCGAAACGGTGACGGCAGGCGCGCATCCGGACCTCGCGCCGCCAGCACCACCGTATGCCAAGACCATGAAGGGCGTGCCGTTCGAGCGGCACGAGACGGTGCGCATTGCCATCGTCGGCACGGGGCTGCGCGGTCGATCGGTGCTGCACGATCTCCTCGGCTGTCCCGGCGTGCGGGTCACCGCCCTCTGCGACAACGTGGCGGACAAGGCGCAGCGCGCAGCCAAGATGGTGACCGATGCCGGCCAGCCGGCACCAGCGCTGTACACCGACGGCGATCTCGCGTTCGAGCAGCTGGTGCAGCGCGACGACATCGACTTCATCCACACCGCCACGCCGTGGGAATGGCACGTGCCGGTGATGCTCGCCGCGCTCCGGGCCGGCAAGCACGTCTCGAGCGAATGCCCGTTCGGGATGACGCTGAAGGAGTTGTGGGAGCTGGTGGACGCGAGTGAGAAGTCTCGCCGCCACTGCCTGCAACTGG
>JAKAJN010000166.1 GCA_021813725.1 bacterium
AGTACGGCGCGGCCGAGCGAAGGAAGCGTGCGCATTGGCGGGGTGGTGGGAGAGTGAGGCAAAGCCAACCGCTATAAGCACGCGCTCGCGCCCTCGCGGCGCAACCGTCCCTCGCCGTCCCGTCTCCGTGCCCGCGGGATGCGGCTGGCAGGCGCGGCGGGTAACTTCCCCGACGATCGCCTCGGACACCCCCAGACCCCTCGACGGAGCCGCCTCGGCATGCCGCTCAACATCCTCATCCTCGGCGGCACGGGCTTCACCGGCCCCGAGCAAGTGGAGTATGCCCTCGCTCGTGGACACCGCGTGACGCTCTTCAACCGGAATCGCACGCGCCCGGGCCTGTTCAAGGGGCGCGTGGCCGAGGAGCTGGTGGGCGATCTCAACGACGACGTGAGCGCGCTCGCCGGCCGAAAGTTCGACGTCGTGCTCGACAACCCCACGACCTTCCCGGCCTGGGTGCGCAACGCGGCCACGCAGCTGAAGGGGAACGTCGGCCACTACATCTTCATCTCGACGATGTCGGTGTATCCGGACAACAGCCGGCCCGACATGGACGAGCGCGACGGCACCACGCCGATGCCCGCCGACGTGGATCCGTACACGCTGGTGCGCGAGAATGCGGGCAAGTACTACGGCGCACTCAAGAGCTTCGCCGAGCAGGAGGCGGAGCGGCAGTATCCGGGGCGCGTGACCGTCGTGCGCCCAGGGTTGATTGTCGGGCCGCTCGACCGCAGCGACCGGTTCACCTACTGGCCAGCCCGCATCAACAATGGCGGCGACGTGCTCGCGCCGGGCACGCCCGACGACCCGACGCAGTGGATTGACTCACGTGACTTGGCGGAATGGATGATCCGGCTCGCGGAACAGCAGGTGCTCGGCACCTTCAACGCGGTGGGGTCCGTGCGTCCGATGCAGGAGCTGCTGTACGGGTGCAAGGCGGTGACGACGGCGGGGGCGCAGTTTACGTGGGTGCCAGCCGAGTTTCTCACGGCGCAGGGTGTGCGCGGTTGGCGCCACATGCCCGTCTGGCTGCCGCCAACCGGGGCGACGGCCGGCTTCCTGCGGCGCAACAACGATCGAGCCGTGAAGGCCGGGCTGACGTTCCGCCCGCTCGCGATGACGGCCTCGGAGACGCTGGCCTGGCACAAGACGCGACCAGAAGCGGAGCAGAAGGCGACGAGTGAGGGCGCGATCGCGGGAATCGCTCCGGCCAAGGAGGCCGAGGTGATTGCCGCCTGGCGAGCGAAGCAGGCAACCGGAGGGCCGACCAATGACTGACCGCCGTGCATTCCTGCGTACTGGCGCCGCCATTGGCGGCGCACTCGGCTTGATGCCGCGGGCGCTGTTTGGCGAGCGGGATCCGTTCCTGCTGCCGCCGCCGGTCACCAAAGCTCCGGCGTCGCTCAACATCCTCATTTTGGGCGGCACGGGTTTCACGGGACCGGAGCAGGTGGAGTACGCCCTCGCGCGCGGTCATCGCGTGACGCTCTTCAATCGGAACAAGACGCGCCCTGGGCTATTCAAGGGCCGGGTGGCCGAGGAACTGATCGGCGATCTCAACACGGACACGAGCGCGCTGGCGGGCAAGTCGTATGACGTGGTGCTCGACAATCCCACCACGTTTCCCGCCTGGGTGCGCAACGCCGCCCGCCAGCTGAGCGGGAACGTCGCGCATTACATCTTCCAGTCCACGACTTCCGTCTACAGCGACCAGAGCATCATCGGGCTCGACGAGAACAGCCCGGTGGCGCAGCTCCCGGCGGAGGTGGATCCGTACACGCTCGACCCGCAGCACGCCGCGCGCCATTACGGCGCGCTCAAGGTGCTCGCCGAGCGGGAGGTGGCAAAACAGTACGCCGGTCGCTGGACGGTGGTGCGGCCGTGCCTCATCGTCGGGCCGCTCGACCGAACCGATCGCTTCACGTACTGGCCGGCACGCATCGACGCGGGGGGCGAGATCCTCGCGCCGGACAAGCCGGATGATCCGTGCCAATTCATTGACGTGCGCGACCTGGCCGAGTTCTCGGTGCGCCTGGCCGAAGCGCGCGCGTTTGGCACGTACAACGTGATTGGTCCCGAGAAGCCGCTGACGATTGCCGAGATGCTCTACGGCGTGAAGTCCGTGACGGCAACGCCGGGGCGATTCACGTGGGTGCCGTGGGAGTTTCTGCAGGAGCAGAAGCTGCGGCCGTGGCGGGACCTTCCCGTCTGGCAGCCGCCGTACGGACGCACCGCGGGCTACCAGCGCCGTAGTGCGGCCAAGGCGATCGCCGCGGGGCTGACCTTCCGAACCCTCGCGGATACCGCCAAGACAACGCTCGACTGGCATCGCACGCGCCCGACGGCGGAGCAGGAGGCCACCCTGCGCGGGGCGGTGAACGGCCTCGACATGAAACGCGAGGCGGAGGTGCTGGCCGCGTGGCGGGCGAAGTCGAAGGGCGACAAGACGCGATGACGTCGTCGTCGGCCCCCCGCTCGCCGGCCCTGCTGCAGCGCCTGGTGGATGTGCGCCCCGAGGAAGTGCGCGCGATGCTGGTGTCGTTTGCGTACTTCTTCTTCGTGCTGAGCGGGTGGTTCGTAATGCGCCCGATGCGCGAGGCGGTGGCGGTGGCGACGGGGGTGAACAAGCTGCCGTTCCTCTTTGCCGGCACGCTCACGGCGGTGCTGATCGCCAACCCGCTCTTTGCCACGCTCGTCGTACGCTACCCGGTACGGAAGTTCATCGCGATCACGTACCAGTTCTTCGTCGCAAACATCCTCGTCTTCTACGCGCTGATGACGTTCGTGGCGCCAGCCGAGGGCTCGGCGGGCGACATCTGGATCGGCCGCGCGTTCTTTGTCTGGACGAGCGTCTTCAACCTGTTTGTCGTCTCGATCTTCTGGGCGTTCATGGCCGACTCGTTCCGCAGCGAGCAGGCCAAGCGGCTGTTCGGCTTCATCGCCGTGGGCGGTACGCTGGGCTCAGTACTCGGCTCGGCGGCAACGGCCGAGCTGGCCTCGGTGATTGGCACGGCGAACCTGCTGCTGCTCTCGGCGACGCTCATCGAACTGGCCGTGCTCTGCGTGATGCGGTTTCCCGATCAGGCGGGCGCGCACGAGGAAAACGTGGCGCGCCACGCCGAGTTGCCGATCGGCGGCAGCCTGTGGGCGGGGATCACGCACGTGATGC
Source organism: bacterium (assembly GCA_021813725.1). Classification (GTDB taxonomy): domain Bacteria; phylum Gemmatimonadota; class Gemmatimonadetes; order Gemmatimonadales; family Gemmatimonadaceae; genus PNKL01. The sequence continues at coordinate 3,170 of JAKAJN010000166.1, forward strand.
GGTCGCGCTACCTGCTTGGCATCTCGACCTTTCTCGTGCTGTTGACGATGGGTTCGACCATTCTGTACTTCGAGCAGGCGGACATCGTCGGCAAGGCCTTTGCGGACCGCGCCGCGCGCACGGCGGTGATGGCGCGCATCGAACTGGTCGTGCAGTCGCTCACGCTCGTGACACAGATCTTCCTCACCGGCCGCCTGATCCGCTGGCTCGGTCTCGCGCTCTCGCTTGCCTTCCTGCCGTTCGTCAGTCTCGTCGGCTTTGCCGCGCTCGGCACGTGGCCCGTCTTCCTGGTGGTGGCCTCGCTGGCGATCCTGCGGCGGGCGGGGAACTTCGCGCTGAACAACCCCTCGATGGAGATCCTGTTCACGGTGATTCCGCGCGAGGACAAGTACAAGGCCAAGAACTTCATCGAGACGTTCGTCTATCGCGCCGGCGACCAAGTTGGCGCGTGGGGTTTCGCCGGACTCGCGGCGATAGGTTTGAGCATGTCGGGCATCGCCTACGCGGCCGTGCCGATTGCCGCGGTGTGGCTGTTCCTCGGTGTCTGGCTTGGCCGGGAGCAGGGGCGACGCGCGGCGCAACTGAACTGATGACGCGCGGAGTGTGACGATGCGGCGACGGACCGGGTTGTGTGGACTGATCGTGGGCGTGGGTGTGCTGGTCGCGGCGTCGGGTGCGATCGCGCAGGGGGTGGCATTCACCGCCGATCGCGCGGGGTACGTGACCACGGCGGACGGTGCGCGGCTCTTCTTCCGGACGATCGGCCGCGGCGGTGACACGCTGATTGCCATTCACGGCGGACCCGGCGTGGACCTCGAGAGCATCGCCGGCGACTTCGCTCCGCTCGGCGAGCGGCACGTGGTGATCTTCTACGATCAGCGCGGGACCGGGCGTTCGACGCTTCCCGCCGACACGGCGACGCTGAACGCCGAACAGCAGGTGGCCGATCTCGACGCGGTGCGGGCGCATTTCGGCATTGCGCGCGCGACGCTCATCGCGCACTCGTATGGGCCGCTGCTCGCCGCCAGCTATGCGCTTGCGCACCCGGATCGGGTGCGCCGGATGATCCTGCTGGGACCCGTGCCGCCGCGCCGCGGCGACTTCTGGAAGCGTTTCGCCGAGAATTCATCGGCGCGCATGGACAGCGCGCTGCAACGTCAGCTTGGCGATGCGAACCGCCGCCTGATGGCGGCGACCTCGGACGACAGCGTCCGGGCCGCCTGCCGCGACTACTGGCGTGCGGCGATGGTGCCGCGTCTCGCTGAGCCGGCGCGCACGCTCCCGCTCATCCGCAGCGATCTCTGCGGGTCGGACCCGAAGGGCATCGCCTACGGCCTGCGCACGACCAACCGCGTGGTGATGGCGTCATACGGCGACTGGGACCTTCGACCCCAGCTCCGCACGCTGCACGTGCCGACGCTCGTGGTCCACGGCGAGGCGGAGGCGATTCCGATGGACCTGGTGGAGGAGTGGGTCACATCGCTCCCCGACGCGCGGCTCGTGAAGGTGCCGCGCGCCGCGCACTTCGCGTACGCCGAGCGGCCCGACGTGGTCTGGCCGGCCATCGAGGCGTTTCTCCGCGCGCCCTAGCCGAGCCTGTCACGAGCGTGACGTAGTATAATAGTCTAGGCGAGGCGGGAGAAACGGCGATTCGACCGGGGCACGTCGACGCCGAAACTGGCCGTGCCAATGAGGGCGGCCAGCGCGGCCACGGCCAAGACGGGCCACGCGATGGCCACGGGTGTCGGCGCCGGTGCCGAGTCGCACGCGGTCAAGGCGGCGCCGCCGACGATGAACGCGAGCGTCAGCCACTGGTAGAGGCGAAAGCCCGCGTAGATGGCGGTCTGGGGTTCGCCGCGATAGTGCTCCTCGACAAACCGGCCGAGGCCGACGAGGAGGAAGTAGCATCCGGCGATGAACGCCAGCGGGGCGCGGAC
>JAKAJN010000167.1 GCA_021813725.1 bacterium
ATCGGCAGGCCGCGTCGCACGAAGACGCGGTTCTCGCCGCGCAAGGGCGCCACATCGGCCACTGTGGCTAGCGCCACAAGATCGAGCAGGTTGAGCACCACGTTCTCATTGCCGCCCATCGCCCGCGTCAGCGCCAGCGCGAGCTTGAACGCCACGCCGACGGCGGCCAGATCCTTGTCGGGCGACGAGTCGTCGGCACGTCGCGGATTCAGTACGGCGAGCGCCGGTGGCAGCGGACCACCGGGGAGGTGATGGTCCGAGATGATGACGTCAATGCCGGCGTGCTGCAGCTCGTCTACGCTCGCCGTGGCACTCGTACCGCAGTCGCAGGTGAGCACGACGCGCGCTCCCGCGGCCTTCGCGGCGTTCACTCCCGCTGGCCCGAGGTCGTAGCCATCCGTCAGGCGGTCAGGCACGAACGGCACGACGTTCCCGCCCAGCGCGCGCATCGCCCGCGTCATCAACGTGGTGGAGCACATCCCGTCCACGTCATAGTCGCCGTGCACCAGTATCGGCTCGCCGGCGCGGATCGCCTGTGACAGCCGCGCCACCGCCACATCGAGATCCTTCAGCAGCGACGGTGGATGCAGGTGCTCGTATTGCGGCCGCAGGTAGCGCCGCGCGACGTCGCCGTCGCCCAATCCGCGCACCACGAGCAGCGCGCACAGTGCCTCAGGGAGGTTGAGCGAACGCTGCAGCGCCCGCACCGTCTCCGTCTCCGGTGGGGGAGTGCGCTGCCAGCGCGCCGCAGCGCGCTTGCGGGGCGACGAGGGGGCGGTCATCCCGTCCCGATCAGCCCGCCCGGTCCGGTGACGCCATTCTCATTCCGCGAAGTACATCAGCACGCCGCACGCCTCGCAGACGTCAATGCCGCCGCCGTTTGACATCTGGTTGCGACGCTGCATCGGAATGGCGGTGTCGCATGCGCCGCACGCCATGCCGTTCACCGGCCATGCGGCCTGCGAACGCCGACGGATGCGGATGCGGTCGTACTTGCCGAGCAGCGGCGCCGGCACGTGCACCGCCTTGTCCGCCCGCTTCGCCCGCATCACCGACAGCGCACCGTCGAGCGATGCCTGCTGCGACGCCACTTCGGTGCGCGCTTCCGCCTGCTCCACCGTGCACGCCTCGAGCGCCGCCTGGTGCGCGTGCCACGTGGCCCGCGCCTCGTCCAGCCGGCGGTTGATCGCGACCAGCTCCGATTCCTCGGTCGCCACGATTCGACGCGCCTCTTCCATCTGCGTTACGGCCGCCGTCGCCTGTCGCATCGTCTTGACCGCATCCATCTGCGCCTGGTTCCGGTCAATCAACCCCTTGTGCTCGGCGATCTTCTCGCGGAGAAACGCCTGCTTCTTCTCCTCCGCCGCCACCACGACCTGCGAGCGCTCCACGTCAGCCGCGATGCGCGCTTTGCGCTGGTCGAGTTCCTTCAGGCGCGGCTGCAGGGCCGCCAGTTGCTCCTCGATGACGTGGATCTCCAGGTCATCCGCCTGCACCGCCAGCAATGCTGCGAGTTCCTGCTGCACTGATTTCCTCCTCCCCGTGACGTCTGTCCGCTACCGTTTGCGAAAACCGCTCCACCGCCGTCCCCCACCGATCCCCAACATCTCCCGCTGCAAGCGTTCCTTCTCCTTCACCAGCCGGTCCTTCTCCCCCAACTCCGCCAGGCCGATCAGCCGATCGAGCGCGCCCAGCCGGTCGCCGAGCTGGCGCACGCGCAGCGTTCGCAGCGCTCCGTCCACGTCGGCCTGCGGGTTCGCCATGCTTTCCGGCGCGTCGAGCATCTCCTCTGCCAGTTGTACCACCCACGGTTCCAGCCGATCCGCCAGCCACTCGATAAGTTCCCCACCCTGCAGCGCGGGATCGGCGTCGCGCAGCGCCTCATACAGTTCGCGATACACCGGATCGCGCAGTCCCGACGGCGCGCGGTCCGGCTCTTCATCCTCGGGCAACCACTCCGGCCGGTCGGCCTCGTCTTCGCTCAGTCGCCCCACGCCCTCGATCACGTGATCGGCGAGGGCGCGATGCAGCACCATGGCCCGCACGAGGTCGCGTTCCGACGACGACGCCTCCACCGTGCTCTTGTATGGGCCGCGCGGCGCTGGCGGCGGAGTGCGCGGTTCGTCGTCGTCCGCTTCCGGTGAGCGACGCATTGCGGGGACCGCAGCGCCCGGGCGCGGGCGCCGTGTGGTGCCCGCGTCCAGCTCGCGCGCCAGCACCCCGCGATCCACCTTCGCCGCCTCCGCGGCGCGCGCCAGGTACATCTCGCGCGTGATCGGATCCTTGGCGGCGCGGATCGTCGGCAGCAGCGCGTCGAGCGCCCGCCGCTTGCGCTGGAGGTCGGCAAACCAGCCGCCGCGCTGCAGCAGCTGCACCTTGCGGTCGAAGACGTCCAGCGACTGCGCGATGAGTTTCTCCATGGCGTCGCGCCCGTGCGCGCGCACGAAGGTGTCGGGGTCGTCACCCTCGGGAATGGTCACCACGCGCACCGCGACGCCTTGCGCCAGCAGCGCGTCGGCGGCCCGGAACGTCGCCTTCTGCCCTGGGCCGTCGGAGTCGTACGCGATGAACACCGTCTTGGCGTGCCGCCGCAGCAGTTCCGCCTGCTCCTCGGTGAGCGCCGTGCCCAACGGCGCCACGACGGGTTCGACGCCGGCACTCGCCATGCGCACGACGTCGAAGTAGCCCTCCACCAGGATCGCGCGCTCCTCGCGCCGCATCGCCGCCCGGGCGCGATGGAGCCCGTACAGCGTCTGACCCTTGTGGAACGCCGGCGACTCCGCGCTGTTCAGGTACTTCGGCTCGCCCGGACCCAACAGGCGTCCGCCAAACCCGACGTGCCGCGACGAGGCGTCGAGGATCGAGAACATGAGCCGATCGCGAAAGCGCGGGCGCGCCTCGCTCTCTTCCTCGCGCTTGGCCAGCAGGCCGGCCTGCAGCAGACGCTCCTCATCCCACCCGAGGTTGGCCATGTGCGCGCGCAGCACGCCCAGCTCGCGTGGAGCGTACCCCATCTCCCATTCGTCCGCGACGTCACGCGACACGGCGCGCGACGCAAGGTACTCGCGCGCCGGCGCACCGCGTTCGTCCTCCCACAATCGCGCCTGGAACCACGACGCCGCCGTCGCGTTGATCTCCCACAGCGGCTCCCGCGGATCCGGGCCCTCGCGCTGCCTGGTGATTTCGCGGACCTCGACACCGGCCTTCTCCCCCACGTACTTCACCGCCTCCACGAACGTGAGTCCCATCCGCTTCTGCACGAAGGTGAAGACGTTCCCCTTCTCGCCACAGACGAAGCAGGTGTACCCGCCCTTGGGCATCACCGAGAAGTTGTTGTTGGTCCCCTGATGAAACGGGCACGGGCCGCGATACACCGATCCGACGCGCTTGAGTCGCACGTGCTCGCCGATGATGGCCACGATGTCCGCGGCCTCGCGGACGCGCTCGACGTCCTCGTCGGGAATCATGCGAGCTGCACCACGGTCACCCCTGCCCCTCCCTCGTTCCACGCACCGAGACGCGAACCCTTCACGCGCGGGTCGTCGCGCATCATCTGGCCGACCTTCTCGCGCAGCGCCCCCGTTCCCTTGCCGTGGATGATCCGCAGCTCGGCGAGGTCGGCGCGGAGCGCGCCGTCGATCGCCTGCAGCACGGCATCTTCCACCTCGCCGATGCGCATGCCACGCACATCTATCTCGTGCTTCGCATCCAGCTCGGGCGCATCGCCAATGTACGCCACGGCAGTCTCGCGGTCGCGCAGCGCGCGCGGCGCGATGCGCGTGAGCGAGGGCATCGGCACGGAGAGTTTGAGCGCCCCCACCATCACCAGCGCCTCCGCGCCGCGCAGTTCGAGCAGCCGGCCGGCCTTGCCGCCGAGCGTGGACACTGCCACGGCATCGCCCGCCTCGAGCGGCCGGGCGCGGCCGTCCGCCGTGCGCGCCTCACGCTGCCGCCGCTCTGCCTCCGCCGACGCCGCCGCGCGCTCCTGCGCGTCGAGCGCCCCCAGCGCCTCGCGCTCCTGCGCGGCCCGCTGCTCCAGCGCGCGGCGCGCCGCCGCGGCAGCCGCCTCCAGCCCCGAGGCGCCCGCCTCCTTGAGCGACGCGATCATCTGCTCCAGGTCGGCGCGCGCGTCCAACAGGTACCGGCGCGCATCCTGTCGCGATGCGCGCTCCAGCTCGCGCTCCTTGCGACGAATTTCCGCCTCACGCTCGGCCAGCCGGCGGCCGCGCTGGTGTACGTCGTCGTTGTCGGCCTCGAGCTGGCGCATCAGCGCGGCACTCTCGCGGTCGCGCACTTCCAGCACCTCGAGCAGGCGATGCACATCGCGCTCAACCGTCGGCACTCGCGCCTCGGCGCGCGCGATCACCTCGGCCGGCATCTCCAGCCGCCGCGCAATGCTCAAGCCGTACGAGCGCCCCGGAATTCCCTTGATGAGCCGGTACGTCGGCGCGAGTGCCACCGCGTCGAACTGCAGCGAGGCATTCACGACGCCCGGCACCTCCTGCGCCAGCTCCTTGAGCGCGCCGAGGTGCGTGGTGGCGATCGTCAGCGTGCCGCGCGACGTCAACGACTCGAGGATCGCGCCGCCGAGGGCGGCCCCTTCGAGCGGATCGGTGCCAGAGCCCAGTTCGTCCGCCAGCACCAGCGACTCGCTCGTCGCGTCCCGCACGATCTCAATCAGGTTCCGGAGATGCGCGCTGAACGTGGACAGCGACGCTTCGATGCTCTGTTCGTCGCCAATGTCCGCGAAGACGCCGTCGAAGGCCGCGAGCCGGCTCTCCGGACCAACCGGCGCGGGAATCCCGCTTTGCGCCATCAGGGAAAGCAGCGCGATCGCCTTCAGCAGCACCGTCTTGCCACCCGTATTCGGCCCGGAGACGAGCAGCGTGCGCTCGCCAGCAAGCATCTCGAGGTCGAACGGCACCACCGCGGCGCCACGCGCCAGCAGAAGCGGATGCCGCCCGTGGCGAATGACGAACCCGTCGGCCGGCGTCCCGAGTGGCGCCGGCGT
>JAKAJN010000168.1 GCA_021813725.1 bacterium
AAGCAGCGCGATCGCCTTCAGCAGCACCGTCTTGCCACCCGTATTCGGCCCGGAGACGAGCAGCGTGCGCTCGCCAGCGAGCATCTCGAGGTCGAACGGCACCACCGCGGCGCCACGCGCCAGCAGAAGCGGATGCCGTCCGTGGCGAATGACGAAACCGTCGGCCGGCGTTCCGAGTGGCGCCGGCGTGCAGTGCGCCGCCAGCGCGTAGCGGGCGCGCGCCGCCAGCGCGTCGAGCGCCACGAGTGCCTCCAGCGATAACTCGAGGGCGACGTGGTGCGGGCGCAGCGCCTCGGTCAACTCGCGCAGGATGCGCTCGATCTCGCGCTGCTCCTCGATGGCGAGTTCGCGGATGCGATTCCCCGCCTCCACCGCCGCCGGCGGCTCGATGAAAACGGTGGCACCGCTCGCGCTCGTGTCGTGCACGATGCCACCCACCTGCCGGGCGCCTTCGCGGCGCACCGGTATCACGTAGCGTCCGTTGCGCACCGTCACCGACGCGTCGCCGACCTGATGATGCGCGTCGAGCTTCGCCATCAGCCGTTCGAGGAGGCGGACCAGTTCACCCTCGGCGCCGGCCATCTCGCGCCGAATGCGTCGCAGGCCCGACGATGCATCGTCGCGCACCGCACCGTCGTCGTCGAGCGCCTTTTCCAGCCGGCGCTCCAGTTCCGCGTCGCGCGCCATGACGTCCGCGTACTCCACCAGCAGCGCGCGCGTCATCGGGCTCACGTGGTCGGCGTAGATCGCATCGCGCGTGCGCCGCGCCGAGCCGAGCAGGCGTCCCGCGTCACGGAGCGCGAGGCCATCGAGCGTGGTGCCACTCACGCGCAGACGCGCGAGCGCGGCCCGCAAGTCGGGAATCGCCTCGCCCGGCCACCCTTCTTCGGCGCTCACGAGCGTCCGCATCGCTTCGACCCGCGCGTGCTCCGTCCGCACCCAATCGAGGTCCAGCGATGGCGCGAGGGCGCGCAGTCGCTCGGCGCCGAGCGCCGTGTGCGCAAAGCCGGCCACGACGTCGAGCACGCGGGGAAACTCGAGGACGCTCAGCGCGTGGGGACGAAAAAACCCGACCGGGCGATCGAGATCGCTCGTTCGGGCTTGTTCGGGTACCTCGTTGGGGGGTATCACTCCGCCCTGCTGAGCTCCTCGCGAACCACGCGGCTGATCACTCCACCATCGGCGCGCCCCTTGAACTGGGGCATCACCGCGGCCATCACCGGGCCTACGGCCCCGGCGCCGGCGGCGATCGCCGCCCGGACGGCCGTGCGCACTTCATCCTCGCTGGCCACGGCTGGGAGGTAGCGCTCAAGGGCCGCCACCTCTGCCGCTTCCCGCGCCGCGAGTTCGGCGCGTCCCGCCTGTTCGTACGCCGCCACCGACTCGCGGCGCTTCTTCACGCCCTTGCGCAGCACGTCGATGACATCGTCATCGGCCAGGGCACGCTTGAGCTCGATCTCGCGATTCCGAAGGTCGGCGAGGATCGTCCCCAGCAGCAGCGTCAGCGCCTTGTCCTGGGCCTTGCGCGCAGCCTGCAACGCCGCGGCGAGGCGATCCTGCAGTGCGGCCATCAGTTCGAGCGCGTGCGACGGTTCTTGCGCATCGCCGCGTTCATCTTGCGCTTGCGGCGTTCGCTCGGCTTCTCATAGTGACGATGCTTGCGCAGATCCGAGAGAATACCCGCCTTCTCACACTTCTTCTTGAAGCGCTTGAGCGCACGCTCGAAGTTCTCATCGTCATGGATGATGACTTCCGACAATTACGTTCTCCCCCCTTCGTGGCGATTGCGCGCCGGACAAGGTATGCAACAGCCTATAAACTTAGCGGGCAAGCGGGGTTACAAGCAAGGGGAACATGGAAGTGCTCGCGGGCTTGCCGCAAAAGCGCGAGTAAGGGAACGAGAAACAGGCACGGGGGTTCTCTTGTTGGCGCGACGTAGGACACACATTTGTTGCGGGTAACATCCCTCCCCCGTACTCGTTTCCTCTCGCGTCCCCCCGCACCAAACCCCCGCACCTCACCTCGCTCACTTGTCTCACGTTTTCACCGATCCTTCCGGCCGACGCTGGCGAAGGGTGCGCCGGGTAGCACTCGGGTTCGGGATCGTATCGTCCCTCCTCGCACTGGGACTCGTCGCCAGCATCGTCGTGCCGCCGCTCCTGCCGTCCATGCGGGAAGCACGGCGCGTCGTCGGCGGCCAAAGACGCGACGGCTTCACCAATTCACGTCGGGAGCGTGAGCGACTCAGCGCCCGGCGCCGTCTGATGGCCGCACTCGCGCTGCACCCCGCGCCCCGCGGCGCGCACCCCGAACGCCTGGCCTTGGCGCCGGGACGGCGCGCCGAGGCCCGCCGCGCGACGGCCCCGGCGGCCGCCAACCCCGTGCGTCCGCCGCTTGTCGTCGGCTTCAACGTCAAGTGGGACGACAACTCGTTTGCCGCGTACAAGGCGCACACGGCCGAATTGGACTGGGTCGTGAGCGAATGGGTCTTCGTTGCGAACCGCGGTGACTCCCTGCGCTTCGACGTGGATCCACGCGTGCTCTTTGCCAACAACCTCCTCCCCGCCAAGGCGCGGCCGCGCATTCTGGCGATGGTCAGCAACTTCGACTCGCAGTCGGGGGTGTTCGCCACGGAGGACCTGCGACGACTCCTCACGCATGCCGCCGCTCGCCGCAAGGCGATTTCGCAGCTGGCCGCCGCCGCCGAGCGGTATGGACTCGCTGGTGTCACCATCGACTTTGAGGAAGTGCCGGACGACCTCGTCGACGACTGGGTGGCCTTCCTCCGCGACCTCCGGGCGGAGATGGCGCCGGCGCGGCGGCTGGTGACGGCCACGATCGCCGCCTCCACCGATGCGGCCACGGCACGCGCGGTGACCGCCCCGTGCGACTACGTCTTCGTGATGCTCTACGACGAGCACTTTGGACGCGGCGACCCCGGACCCGTGGCCAGCCAGACGTGGTACGACAAGCGCGCCGCGGCGTTGACGGCCGCCGTCGGGCCGGCCAAGGCCATTCTCGCGCTTGGCACGTTTGGCTACGACTGGAACGACGCCGGCGGCCGTGTCCGCGGCCACGCGGTCACTTTTCAGGAGATGATCAGCAAGGTGCGCGACGCGCATGCCGTCGTGCAATTCGACTCGGTCACGCGCAATCCGTACGCGACATGGGACGACCCCGACAGCACGAGCCACGTGGCCTGGTTTCTCGATGCCGCGACGGGCTGGAACTCGCTCGGCACCGTGGCGCGGCTCAAGGCCGCCGGCGCAGCGCTCTGGCGACTCGGCGCCGAGGACCCGTCGCTCTGGGCCCTCCTTGACCGGAGCCCGACGCCGCCGTCACCACGCGAGATCACGTCCATCCCGCCGGGGTACCAGGTGGAGTTCGAGGGCGACGGCGAACTGCTCCGACTGCGCTCGCCACCCGCCGGCGGTCTCCGCACCCTGCGCCTCGATGCCGCGCGCGGCGTCATCGTGGCCGAATCGCTCGCCGTCCTGCCGTCGCCCTGGGTGATCGAGCGCTTCGGTGAAGCGGCCGGGAAGGTGGCGCTGACGTTCGACGACGGTCCCGACGCGCGCTGGACCCCCGCGATTCTCGACACACTGAAGAGTCGCGGAGTGCCCGCCACCTTCTTCATTGTCGGTCGCGACGCCGACGACCGCCCGGGACTGCTGCGCCGCATCTATCGTGAAGGGCACGAGGTGGGCAACCACACGTACACCCATCGCAATCTCTCGCTCACTGCGCCGTGGGTGGGGCACCTCGAACTCGTCGCCACCGAACGCCTCATCGAGACGCTGCTCGGGCGGCGCACGGTGCTCTTCCGACCGCCGTACTTCGGCGACGCCGAGCCCACCACGACGGACGAACTCGATCCCGTCGCCATGGCGACGCAGCTGGGCTACGTCTCCGTCGGCGTTCGCATCGACTCGGAGGACTGGCGACTCCGGGATCCGGCGCTCATCATCGCGGAGACGATGCGCAAGCGCCGCGACGGCAACAACGTCGTGCTGATGCACGACGGCGGCGGCGACCGTTCCGCCACCGTCGCCGCGCTCGGGCCCGTGATTGACTCATTGCGCGCCCACGGGGACACACTCGTGCTCGTCTCGGCGCTCGCCGGCGTCTCTCGCGACTCGGCGATGCCGCCGCTCCCCCCGCGCTCCGCCGTCGAGCGGTCGGTGGACCTGCTCGCGTTCGGCACGATCGGCGCCGTGGACTGGGGGTTGTACTGGCTCTTCTTCGCCGCGGTCATCCTCGGCGTCGGACGGCTTCTGTTCATCCTCGCCCTCGCCGCCGTGCAGCGGTGGCGCGCACGTCCCGCGCGCCGGGCAGAATTTGCGCCGCCCGTCACGGTCATCGTCCCGGCGTTTCGCGAGGCCAAGGTGATCGAGCGCACCGTGACCTCGCTGCTCGCCCAGCAGTACGACGGCCCGCTCGACGTCGTCGTGGTGGACGACGGCTCGCCCGACGACACATACGCGGTGGCGCGCCGCGCCTTCGACGGCAATCCGCGGGTCACGGTGCTCAGCAAATCGAACGGCGGCAAGGCGACCGCGCTCAACGTTGGCATCGCGCGGGCGCGCGCCGACATCATCGTCTGCCTCGATGCCGACACGCAGTTCGAGCCGCAGACGGTCGCGGAGCTCGTGGCGCCGCTGGTCGATCCGCACGTCGGCGCCGTGGCGGGCAATGCGAAGGTCGGCAACCGCCTCAACCTGGTCACGCGATGGCAGGCGCTGGAATACGTGACCAGCCAGAATCTCGATCGCCGCGCCTTCGCCCTGCTCGATTGCATCACGGTCGTGCCGGGCGCCGTCGGCGCGTGGCGCAAGGACGTCGTGCAATCGGTGGGCGGCTTCCGCACCGACACGCTCGCCGAAGACCAGGATCTCACGCTCGCCGTGCATCGCGCCGGCTACTCGGTGGCGTACGCCGAGCGCGCCAT
>JAKAJN010000169.1 GCA_021813725.1 bacterium
GCCGGCCACGATGGCGTCGGGCATCGTCGGGGAGGCAGTGAATACGGCCCCCGTGCTCGTCGCAATGCTGTAGAAGCGCTGGCGTCGGTGGAAGATTTGCCAGGGGTTACGGGAGAGGGAAAGTCGCTCCTCCGGAAAAAGAAGGCGGTTGTAGGTGAGCGCCAGATAGACCAGCGTCAGGGAAGACGGGTTAGCGCTAGGCGCCACCTGCATGGTGTAGCTGCTGTTATTAACGTACGAACTGGCTACGGTTCCGGTCGTTACGCCGTTAACAGTGAGTCCAGTCTCGCCTTGGCCGGAATAACATCCAAGGAGGTAGGTGCCTCCCAGGGCGAGCGGCGTCGAGGTCTCCCCGAAAAATTCGCCGTTCGCGGGATATAGGTAACCTCCATACGGGACGTAGACTCCGCCGGAGTTTCCATAGCCGATGGCGCACTGATTGGGCGTGCCGGCGGCCAGCGTCTGAGTGCCGCTAGTTGAAAGCGCACTCTCAATCGTGGCGTAAACCAGAATCTCAGACGACGATCCCAGCCCCGCTCGGGCGACCCCCGGATATTGATAGGTCGTCGGACTGATGCCGAAGCCCGAGGGCCCGGCTGAAAAATCAATTGGGTTCGAGTTGTAGGTAAGAGGAGAGCCGACTACCGAATCGTAAGCTCCAGGAGTGGAGAGCGAGAGTGCCAGCCACAGGTCCAGCGTACTTGGATGGTCCCAATCAATCGGCGTCCCTGGCGGGGGTTGTACCGTCCAAGGTCTCCAGCCGCGCATGGGTTAGCCGTTCAGGTTGAGCTTGTTCAGCGCGATAGATATCGTGTTGCCGCTGGCGGCAAGCGCGCTGCCGAGATTGTTCACCACGCCGAGTTTGAACTTCGTCGGCGGAATCTCGATGCCGATCTTGAAGGAGCCAGTCTGTGCGGCCGCGGTGGCGTTGGTGGGCCACGATAGCGAGCCGATGTAGCCGCTCACCGGGATCACGGTGCCGCTCGCGATGCCATCGCCGTACGTCGTGCCGTCCTGATTCAACGGCTGGATGAAGAACGCGAGTGATGCCGCAGCCGCAGACGGCGCGACGGCCCCGAGCGCCAGGGAGATCGTGCCATCCGTCAGCAGGCCGCCGGTGTTGTCGATGATGACCGAACTCAGCGCGTAGCTGCCCGACGCGAGCGAGTTGATCTCAGTCCCGAAGGCCGCTTGCCAGGTTGCGGGTGCGGTGCCTAGGGGTGCATCCCAGATTGCGGTGTTGGCCATGGCGTGCCTACTGTCCGCCCGCCGAGATGGTGAAACTCGACACCGAAACCGTAGTCCCGCTCGAAATCGAGGTGTTCGGGATCGACATGTCGCCGCCGAAGGTGATCGTCGCGCCCGAGGCCACACCGGTACTGGTGACGTTCTGATTGAGCGTGATGGTGGTGCTGGTCACGTCGAGCACGTAGGTGTTCGTCGGGATGTTCGTGCCGCTCACGGTCTGCCCGGCGACGATGCTGCCGGTGGCGGTGAAGGTGAGGACGTTGCCGCTCGCTGTCGCTGCGGAGGTCGTGAGCGTCGAGGTGGCGTAGACATTACCCTGCGCCACGCAGGTCGTGCCGGCACTCGAGGTGCAGATGCGCCAGTACCCGGCCGTGCCGGTGGCGGAGGCGGCCTCGGCCGTGATCGTGGACATGGTCAGCGTGGGGCCGGAGACGGTGCCGATGGGGTTTGACATCGGGAGCGAGGCGAGCAATGTCCCGCTCGCCGCCGTGGCGCAGCTTGCCGGCACCGCGCCGGTGTAGATCAGCAGGTACGCCGTGGTCGAAGCGACCGTGACGATATCGGTGACGTTGTCGGTCTGGACGGTAGTATTGACCTGGAGCATGGCGCGCACCTCTGGATGAGCCGCGCCGATGTTGCGGCCGGGGCCGTTAGCGGGTCAAACTCGGCGGCTTGGCATCGAGGGCCATGCGCTGGCGCTGCTTCCACCAGGTCCAGCGGACCACTTCGGCGGATACCCCGAGCCGCGCGCCGATCTGCGGGGCCGTGAGTCCGCGTGCGCGCAGCTCCTGGATCTTGCGAAACCGGGCCGGCATATCAGGCATGTCGCGCATATCAGCGGGCCTCAAAACCGGGGATGATGGAGCGGCTTGTGCAGCGGCAGTTTATGGGCGTTCCCGGCCACACCCATTCCTGATCGACCTCGGACCACATGCCCTGCTTGATGGCGTACCGCTTCTTCTCGCGCCCCCATCGGACGTGTTCCGGTCGCGGCTCCTTGCCGGCGTGGCTGTGAATCCAGATCGCCTCGGCGATGCCGAGTTCGTCGCGCCGTGCTTCCTCCATCACGGCCTTGGCCTTGTTCGTCTGATCGCGCGCAATCAGCGCCGCCCGCCGCCAGCTCACCTTGTACGTGTCGTGAATGGTCTGCGAGAGCGTGCCCGTATCATAACCCTTCGTCACGGATTGCCACACGGCGCTCTGCACGTCGGTGAGAAACTTCTGCGGGATGGAGCGGATCAGGTTCACGTTCTCGGCGGCGACGGCGCGGTAGGACTCGCGCATCCGCTCGCTCATCTGGAACTTCACGGTGAAGCCGGCCTCACGCAGCAGCTTGCGAAAGCGCGCGTCGAAGTCCCGTCCGCTGCGCGTAGCGAATGCGTCGGCCACGTCCTTCGCCATCTTGTCGAAGCGCGTGGTCCAGCGCTCACCCCATTTGCGGAATGTGCGCTCGAGCGCTGCCGTCGGGCTCTCATCGACGCCGAAGCCGATCTCGACCGGAGAGCGGCGCAGGCTCGCCCGCACATGCACCAGCATCGAGCGGGCCATCGCCTCGATCATCGTCTGCAGCGTGCGCCGATACCATACCTCGATGCCGGCGTTAGGCTTCAAGTCGCGTAGGACGATCTCACCCTCGCGCGCAGCTAGCGGCTCAGGCACGGATGCGAAGCTCCGTGTTTACGTCCCCCTCTTCGAGCAGATCGGGCGCATCGGGCTTTTTGTTCACGTCGAGATTGTTCCAGCCGGAATCGCGGTCGCCGGCCAGGAATTCTCGGCACTCCATCTCATCCACGATGCCCTCGGCGTGCAACGCCACCATGTTCTGCGTCTTGGTGTTCTGCACCTCCCACATGCCTTTGCCGGTAACTTCGGCCAGCGGCTCGAAGTCGAAGGTGATCTCTTCGTCGATCTTGCCCCAGAGGTGAAGCTGGACGATCCGCAATGCGCGAAACAGCGCCGGCCTGTAGTTCTGCTCCTGATAGGCGTGACACCAGTTGTGCCAGATCTGGATCTGCCCCTCGCTCGAAGCGTTGAGGCCCGATGGTTCGGTGCCGGTCATCACGACCAGCGGCTCATGCGTCGGGTACGCCATGTGTTCGAGCGCTTGCTGTTGAAGTTCAGCGAGTTCCCCGATGCTGACCTGGATGTTGCTCAGTTCCTCGGCTGTCTTGTCGAGCAGGAAAACGCCCTGATTGTCGCGGTGTTTCGTGAAGAGCTGCATGCGGTCGAGCAGTCCCTGATACGCCGATGGGTCGCCGCCCGAGAGCACCGCGCCCATGTCAGTGGCGAGCGTGATGATCGAAAAATTGTTGATGAGCTGATTCACCGAGCCCACCGTGCGCAGCCATCGCTGCACGTACGGGTCGATGAGCTGCGTGAGGGAGATGCCGCCGAAGTTGTAGGCGGGCTTGATGATGTCGGGCACCTCGCGCGAGATGATCTTCAGGAGGCGCGTATGGTGCACCTCCATCCCGAGCACCATCCACTTCTCGGGGTTGTAGAACGTCGGCACCGTAGGGTCGATGGAGTTCCACACAAGGGGCGTGATCCACATCGGTTCGACGGTGTTGAATCCTTCGAGGTCGCCCTTGCCGATGCTGCGCTCGTCGATGAGCAGCGGCTCGTTGCGGTGGCCCACGTCGCCCTTGAGCTTGACGTAGATCATACCGAGCCCGTAGTAGCCGTCGTGCTCGGTGACTTTGCGAAAGAGCTGCTGCAGCCCGAGCCGGTCGCACTCGTCCTGCAGTTCCTCGAGCTTGGCCTTCTTGTCGTCCTGACTCGTGCTCTTGAGTTTGATCCACCGCCGCGTGCATTCCTTCGCCAGCGTCTCGACCGGCTGGCGGTACTCGGTGCGCTGCGCGAGTTCGGCGAGGTACGGATAGCCCGGGAAATACAGGCCGAAGCCGAGCTGGCCCGCCACGGTCTGCGTGTTGAGATATCCGCCATAGGGGTAGGGTCCGCCATCGTCCATCGCCATCTCGGCGGTCGCGCCGTCCTGCGCGATGACCTCGGTGTGCCGCTTTACTGGAAACGGCGTCTTTGGCAGGCGCAGCTCGTGGCGGAACGGGTCGGGTTCCTTCGGTACCGGCATCGAGGCGAGCCGGCGCGTCGCGCCAGGATCAGGCCGTTGCGGCTGCGGCGAGGCGGCAGAACGCGGTGCAGATCGGCGATGGCGCTTACTCACGGGGTGCCTCGGCGGGCGCTTTGGCGGCTTCACGTTCGCGCTTGGCGATCTCGCGGGCGTACTCGCGGCCGATGTGGTGGCGCGCGATCTCGAGGCGCACGAACGCGGCGATGGGCTTTGGCGCGGGGATTTTCGGCTCGGGCTTCACGGCGTACGGCCTCGCTTGGCCTGCTTGCGGTCGCGGCCGCCGACGTATTCCCCGCGCATCAGGCGCATGGCCTGCTGCTGCGCCTTCGCTTCCTGCTGGCCGGAGATGATCGCCTTGCGCAGCATGTCGCTCGATCCACCACGCCAATTCACCGGTACGACACGATGCGGCGCGGTTGAGTTCGTGTTGGGCGCGCCGCCACGTCCGTCCTTGGCCGAACGCTGTTCGCGGTATGCGGCGGCGACGGATTGCTTCTGGCTATGGCCTGCGTTCACCATCTCGCGCACGTTGTGCGAGAAGGCTTTGCGGGATGTGGAGCGTTCGAGTGGCATGGCCTACTCCA
>JAKAJN010000170.1 GCA_021813725.1 bacterium
GTCATGCCGGAGATGTCGCCGCTGCGCAGGGCGGCCTCGGCGCGGAGCACCAGCATCTCGGCGCCCTTCACCAGCGGCACCGGCGAGCCGAGGTCCTTGTACTTCGTCTGGCGGAAGAAGATCGTCTTCCCGTCCTGGCCCTTGGTGAGCGTCGAACCCGTCTTCACCGTGTCCCACGTGAAGCGCGGATCCTTGTTCGTCGAGGCCCAGTACGTTCCCCACACCGTCACCTCGCGACGCGTGATGGTCTGGGTGGCAATGTTCAGGTTCTCGCGGCTGGTGCCAATGCCGAAGATGGCGTTGAAGAGGAAGTTGTTCGGCACGAGCGCCGCATCCGCGATGGCGGTGGTCCAGTTGCCGAGCCACGCGCGCACCGACGCGCGGCCGGCGAGCGCCGCGTTCTTCACGGTAGTGTTGTTGAGCGCGGAGGCCAACGTGTACGCGCGCGTGAAGAGCGAATCGGCGCGCTGGAAGTAGACGCTGTCGCTCTGGGCCGGTCCCCCGTCGATGACCGCCGTGCACATGTTCTCGCCGAGCAGCCGGTTGGCGAACGCCGCGTAGAGGTACGCCCGCGGCGTGTCGGCGTTCGACTCGAACGCCGGTCCGAGCACCGACTTCATGCGCTCCAGGCCCGACTCGGACGTCCAGCGGGCGCGCTGCATGGCCGCCCAGTCGGTGTTCGCGTTGAGTCCCGAGAATGTGCCGGCGTAGAAGAATCCCTCGTCGGCATAGTTGCCTGAATGGACCAGTTCGCCGCTGGCGAGGCCGCCGCGGTCGATGTAGCCACCGAGCGCGACGGACAGGTCGCCAGACATGCCGTTGACGAGGGCCGGGACGGCCGAGGGTGTGTTGAGCGACTCGTCCTGGATCGGTCCCGGATTGGTGACGGTCATCTCGCAGGCCGTCGCGAAGCCCACCACGGCCGCGGCGGCAAGCACGCGGCGAATATTGGCGATGCGTGAGGTATTGGTCATGGTCAGAATCCCACGCGAAGGGTCACAATGAACGTCTTGTACGGCCCGAAGGTGTAGTAATCGCGCCGACCGAACGTGTTGTCGGTCTTGTCGGCGCTCTCCGGGTCGAAGCCGGTATACGGCGTGGACTTGAAGAGGTTGCGGCCGGCGATGGTCAGCGCGGCGTTGCGCGCGCCCGGTACGAACCGCGTCGGCACGTCATACGTCACCGACACGCTGCGCAGCTTGAAGAAGTCAGCCTTCTCCACCCAGAGCGAGTAGTCGCGCTCGGAGGAGGTGATGGTGCAGCGCGCCCGTTCCATGGCTGTGAAGGGGGCCAGGGCCGACGAATCGCCTGCGGCGGCTTTCTTCATCGCATCCTGCGCGGCGAAGCAGCCCCGCCAGACGCGGAGGTTCGCGTTCTGGTAGCCGGCAGCGTTCATGTTGTGCCCGCCCAGCTGCCATTCGCCGAGTGCCTCGAACGTGAAGCGCTGGTACATCTGCAGGGTCAGCGTCGCGTTGTACGTGCGCGTCGCGAAGACCGAGCCGACGTAGTCGAACGCCGCGTAGACCGGCGCGGCCTTCTCGTTCGGGTTCAGGACGCGCTTGCCCATGTACGACGGCACCGGATAGCCCGCCTTCACGTACGTGCGGCCGTTCGTGAAGATCGTCAGCGTCTGGCCCCCGACATCCACCGCATTGCTGTGCAGGGTCGTCATGCCGGCCTTGAGGCTCACGTTGTAATTCCGCCGGCGCAGCAATTCGCCAGTCACGGTGATTTCGTTGCCGCTGTTCTCGAGCGTGCCGACGTTCTCCAACTGGCTGCTGCTGAAGCCGAGGGACGGCGCCTGGATCACGGGGATCAGGGCATCCTTCGTCTGCTGGCTGAAGTGCGTGTAGGCCACGCTCAGGCGACCATCGAGCGCGGTCAGATCGAAGCCGAGTTCCGTCTCCTGCGAGCGCTCCGGGCCAAGGTCGGGGTTGCCGATCTGGTTCGGGGCGAAGGCCGGCTTGCCGTTCTCGGCGGCCACCGGATCCCAGGTGCGGACGGCGTCGAAGGCGCCGGGCGCCTTGCCCGACGATCCGACGGCGGCGCGCAGCTTGAGCGACGGCACCCACTGCCGCGGCCAGAAGGCCTCATCCGAGATCACGTACGATGCGCTGATCTTCGGATAGGTCTGCAGGCCGAAGCTCTTGCCGAACGCGCTGTTGCCGTCAATGCGCAGGCCGCCCGTGATGAACAGGATATCGCGCCAGCCAATCATCTCCTGACCGAAGAAGCCGGCGTTGATGACCCGCTGGTTGTTGACGTCGTTGATCAGGCGGGTCGAGCCGCTGATGAGCGTCGGGTAGCCCGGGCCCGAGAAGTTGTTCGTCTCCAAGTCCGTCGAGTACAGGCGGCTGTCGAAGACCTGGCCGCCGATCGACGTCGACGTGGACCACTTGTCCGACAGGGCATGGCGATAGGTGCTCGCCAGGTCGGCCGTGATGAGCTGCCGGTGCCAGAGCGTCTGCCACATCGCGCCGAGCGGGAGCCGCAGGTTGCCGAACGGAACGACGTAGTTGACTTCGGCGTTGTTGTTGTCGTACCCCACGGCGAGGCGGGTCGTGAACTCCTCGATCGGCTGGTACGTCAGCGTGGCGCCGCTGATGAAGTGCACCGTGGTATTGGTGATATCCGAGCGGAACAGGTCGCCGTTGTTGACGCAGGTGACGGTGGCGTCGCTGCAGCCCGCACTCTTGTAATTGGAGTTCGTCCCGCGCGAGATGTTGAGGGCCGCGCCGCCGGCGCTGTTGCCGTCGGCAAAGCCCTGGCTGAAGTTCTGCGCGAGGGACGAGTTGATGGCGAGGGTGAAGTTCTTCGCCGGGACGAAGCCCAGGTTCACGCGCAGGCCGCGGTTGTGCAGCGCGCTGCGGGGAAGCGTGCCCTTTTCGTCATCCCAGTTGCCGCCCACGTAGTACGTGGTGCCGCCCTGCGTGCCGCCGCGCACGTTGAGGCTGACGCGTTGCACCGGGCCGTCGTGCACCCAGCTGCCGTCGGCGGGACACGACGGATCTTCGAACCGCACGCCGTTGCCGTTGACGTTCAGCGGGCCGCGGCACTTGTTGAACCACATGCCGGTCGGGTCCGACTTCGAGCCCACGTGGCCCTGGAAGTTGAAGCCCGAGCTGATGTTTGCCGTCCACTGCGCGGTGCCGGCGCGTCCCTGCTTGGTGAAGATCTGGATGACGCCGCCCGACGCCTCGGTGCCGTACAGCGTGGTCGCCGAGGGACCCTTCACGATCTCGATGTGGTCAATGTCGTCCGGCGAGATGTCGTTGAGTGGCGACGACTGCTGGCCGCCGCCCACCGCCACCGGGCCATTGCCGTTGAAGACGCGCACGCCGTCAATGTAGATGAGCGGGTTGTTGCCCTGGCTCACGCTGTTCACTCCGCGCAGGCGCAGCGTGGCGCCAGCGCCCGGCTGGCCGGAGTTGGCCAGCACGCTGACGCCGGTGCTCGCCGCCGCCAACAGCTGCTGCGGGTTGGCCGCGGCCGCGCGCGCAATGGACATCGTGTCCATGGTTGCCATCGCGGTGCCGACGGCGCGGCGCTTCTCTTCGCCCGTGGCGGTGACGACGACGCCGCTCAGCGCAAAGGCGGCGCGGGTCATCTGGAACGAAACCTTGACGCCGGCAGCGGTGACGTTCACGGTCTGTTCGACCGGTTCGAAGCCGATGAACTGCGCCCGCACCTTCTGCGCGCCCAGTGGGACGCCACGGATCGTGAACGCACCCTCCGCGTTCACCTGTGCGCCGAGCCGCGTGCCAAGGATCAGGACTTGGGCCGATGCAATCGGTTTGTCGGATCCGCGCTCCACCACGGTGCCGGTAATCGTGCCGGTTTGTTGGGCGTTCGCGGTCGTTGCCGCCGCGAGCGTGAGCAGTGCTAGGCACAGGCGAATGCCGTGCCGCGCTCGATTCCACATGACGTGGTACCTCGCCAAAGAGTGAGACAGTGATCGTCCGGACGCCGCGTCGTGGCGTTGTGTCCGGCTGGTCGGCGAGGGGGCAGACGAGCGCCGGCGACTAATTTACGTGCGCGGCGCCGCGTTCGTTGAATTGCCGCGGCGGACGAACGTCCGAACACGCGACGGCCTGCCGTCAGGCAGATGCTGGCAGATTGTCAGGCGCTTTTGCCGTAGAAATTGCCCGCCGCCGTCCGTAATTTCCCGAATGACGGTCGGCTCCGGCCGTCGCCCCCCGCTGTCGAGACAGGTGAGGACCACTCGCCCGGGGATCGCGTGCGCGCATCGCACTCCTTCCGGGCTGTCGAGCGCCCCGGGGGCGCGGGAGTTGCCGTGAGCCAGTACCGCATCGCGTGGCTGCCAGGGGACGGCGTGGGCGTCGAGGTGATGGAAGCCGCGCGCCTCTGCCTCGATGCACTCAAATTCGACGCGCAGTACACGCACGGCGACATCGGCTGGGAGTTCTGGCGCACGGAAGGCGAGTCCTTTCCGCAGCGCACCGTGGACCTGCTCAAGGCGAGCGACGCAGCGCTCTTTGGCGCCATCACCTCCAAGCCGGCCCGCGACGCCGAGGCCGAGCTTGTCCCCGAATTGCGCGGGAAGGGACTGACGTACCGCAGTCCCATCGTGCGCATGCGGCAGATGTTCGACCTCTACACCTGCCTGCGACCGTGCAAGGCGTACCCGGGCAATCCGCTGAACTACAAGGACGAGATTGACCTCGTCATCTTCCGTGAAAACACCGAGGGGCTCTACGCGGGGGTGGAGTTCAGCCCCGTGCCGGAGGAGCTGCGCTCGACGCTGAAGCAACTGAGCAAGCCGTTCGCGCACTTTGCCGACCTCCCCGGCGACGAGTTCGCCATCACCTGCAAGGTGAACACGAAGCACGGGTGCGAACGCATCATTCGCGCCGCCTTCGAGTACGCCAAGGCGCACGGCTATCCCA
>JAKAJN010000171.1 GCA_021813725.1 bacterium
GTGCCCCATCGCGCGCAGGGAATCGGCCACGGCGTCGCTGAACGCGCCCGCTTCGTACCGCAGCGTGTCGGGAAGCGACTGATGGTGCAATCGCGGCGCGCGCATCGCGTCGGCGAGCGACATGTTGTGCTCGATCACGTTCAGGATCACCTCGGTCGTCGTCGTGATGATCCGCGGGCCGCCAGCCGCCCCGACGACCAGGAGCACCTTGCCCTCCTTGTCGAGCACGATGGTCGGGGCCATCGCGCTGAGCATCCGCTTGCCGGGCTGGATGGCGTTGGCTTCGCCCTGCACGAGCCCGAACATGTTGGGCGACCCGGGCTGCGCGGCAAAGTCATCCATCTCGTTGTTCATGAAGAAGCCGCCCTTCGGAATCCACACCCCCGACCCGTAGCCGCCATTCAGCGTCGTCGTGGTCGAGACCACATTGCCCTTGGCGTCGGCGACTGAGTAGTGCGTGGTGTGCTCGGGCTCCGCCGCCACCTTGAACGCCGGTGTCTTCGATGCGTGCGTACGGTCGATCGTCTCCGCTAGTGACTTGGCGTAATGTTTGCTGGTCAGCTGGTCGAGGGGAACCTTCACGAACGCGGGATCGCCAAGCTTCTCGTTGCGGTCGATGAACGCCCGCCGAAATGCCTCGGTGAGCAGGTGCGTATAGCCGGCGCTCCCGAATCGCGGCAGCGGGGCAAAGTTCTCGAGGATGTTCATCGTCTCCGTCATCGTGATGCCGCCCGATGACGCCGGCGGCATCGTGAGGAGCGTGTAGCCGCGGTACGTGCTGCGGATTGGCGTGCGCCACTCGGGCGTGTACCGCCGCAGATCCTCCAGGGTGATGATGCCGCCGCCGCGCTGCTCCTCGGCCACGAGCGCCTGCGCCACCTCGCCCTCGTAGAAGCCGGCCGCGCCGCGCGCCGCGATCAGCTCGAGCGTATGCGCGAGGTCGGACTGCACGAGTCGCGTTCCCACGGCGAGCGGCTCGCCGCCCGGGAAGAACAGATCTTTCCCCGCAAACTGCGCCACGGCGCGATTGCCGCGGAGCGACCGGAAGAGCGAACTGTCCACGATGAATCCGTCGCGTGCCAGGCGGATGGCGGGCGCCATCACCGTGGCAAGCGGGAGCGAGCCGTACCGCTCGAGCGCCGCGGTGAGTCCGGCCACCGAGCCGGGGACGCCGCTGGCGAGGTGTCCGATGAGACTCTTCGTCGTCAGTTTGCCCGTGGCGGGGTCCACGTACATGTCGCGCGTCGCGGCGAGCGGGGCAACCTCGCGGTAGTCAATGGCGGCGTCGCGACCGTCGGCCATGTGGATGTTCATGAAGCCACCGCCGCCGATGTTGCCGGCAAACGGATACGTGACCGCAAGGGCGAAACCCGTCGCCACCGCCGCGTCCACCGCGTTGCCGCCCTGCTTCATGATCTCCGCGCCGGCCGCGCTGGCCAGCGCGCTGTTGCTCGCCACCATCCCGTGCGAGGCGAAGACGGGCTCCGCGGCCACCAGCTTGGCCTCGCCGCCGAGGTAGGTGCCGATGTCCACCGTGTGGACGGCGCCGCCGTGGCGACAGGCGGTGACGAGCAGGGCGAGGGCCAGCAGCGAGAGTGCAGCTCGGGACACACGGTTGGACATTGAACGCTCCGCAGCGGTGGAGGGCTAATCGGTGAGTCGGATGCGCAGGCCGAGTCGCGCCATGCCAAGGCCGATGAAATTGGCATTCGTCGTGCCACTCGCGCGCGGTTTCGGCTGATGGCGCACCATCTGGAGGTCGTAGTTCGCGACCGCCTCGAACCGATTGCGGAACGGCAGGGCAATGCCAAGCGCCGCCGAGTACGTGAGGTCCGTGGTCGGGTTGATAGCAGGTGGATTGTAGCCGTTGCGCCCAGTGAGCGAATGCCACGTGGTGGTGCCGAGCCCCAATTCCACGAACTGCACCAGCGGCGTGTCAAAGAGCGGCCCGGAACTGCGCACAGTCAGCATCGCCGAGTGGGCGCGTATCGTGCCGTCACACCCGGCGCATGCGCCGCCCTGAAAATCGAGGGGAGCGATGACCTGTTGGACGCGCAAGCCAAACACGCGGCTGCGCCGCCCCCAATCCACGGCGACCGCGATTGGCGTGGAGGACGAAAGGACCCACGCTGCATTGGTGGCCCGGTCCGAGACGGTGACGCTGGACATCGAGCCGGCGCTCACCGCCACGTGCCACGCCCGCCGGCCGTCGTCGAATGGCAGACCACGCGCGTGCTGTGCCGCCGCACTCTGGGCGGCCAGCACGGCCAGAAGGAGAGTAGACAGGGCACGCACGCCCAGTAACTTAGCACGGAGTCACGCGCCGGCCATCGCCGGCCCCTTCAATCCGACCATGCTCGACCCTCGCATCACCGAACATCGCAATCCGCGCACGGCCGAGATCGACCTCGCCTCGCACGAGGAGATTGTCGCCATCATGAATGCGGAGGACTCGCGCGTCCCCGCCGCCGTCGCCACGCAATCGGCGCAGATCGCCCAGGCGATGCAGATCGCCGAGGAGACGTTCCGCGCGGGCGGACGGCTGTTCTACGTGGGCGCCGGCACGTCGGGACGATTGGGGGTGCTCGACGCCTCCGAGTGTCCGCCGACCTTCGGCGTGGACCCGGAGATGGTGCAGGGAATCATCGCGGGCGGACTGCCCGCGCTGACGCGCGCGCAGGAAGGGGCCGAAGACCGGCCACAGGGGGCGCGCGACGACCTCGACCTCGCGGGCGTGCGCGCCGGCGACTTCGTCATCGGCATCGCCGCCAGCGGCACCACGCCCTACGTGCGTGCCGCGCTCGAGCACGGGCGCAAGATCGGCACGCGCACCGCCATCGTCGCCTGCTCCCCGCCGCCCCCCGAGACGCTCGCCGCCGCCGACGTGGCCATCGTCGTCGTGACCGGCCCCGAAGTGGTGACGGGCTCGACCCGCATGAAGGCGGGCACGGCCACCAAGCTCGTGCTCAACACCATCACCACCGGCGCGATGATCCGCCTCGGCAAGACGTACGGCAACCTGATGGTGGACTTGCAGGCCACGAACGCGAAGCTCGAGGATCGCAGCGAGCGGATTCTCCGCGAAGTGTGCGGCGTGACGCGCGAGCAGGCGCGCGCCCTGCTCGACGACGCGGGGAAGAGCGTGAAGACGGCAATCGTGATGCAGAAGCTCGGCGTGAACCGCGACGAAGCGCTGCGCCAACTCGCCGCGCACGGCGGCGTGATTCGCCGCGTCGTCAAGGACGCGCCGCCGCCGGTGCGCCCGTGAGCGATTCGCCGGCGCACGAGAGTGTTGGGCGCGTGGCACCCGAGCGCCCGCTCATTCTCGTCGGGTTGATGTCGGGGACGTCGCACGACGGTATCAGCGCCGCCGTGGTGCGCTTTCATCCCGGTGCGCATGAGGACCGACCGCGTCCGGAGCTGCTTGCCTTCGTGCAGCAACCGTACGATGCGTCCTTTCGCTCGCAGCTGCTCCGCGCCATCGCCACCCCGACCCATCCGGGCGACTACACTCGGCTCGACTTTGCGCTGGGCGAACGCCTCGGCGCCGCCGCCGTGATGGCCATCGCCGAGAGCGGACTCGCGCGCGACGAAGTGGACGCCGTCGCGTCGCACGGTCACACCGTCTGGCACGACGCACCCCGCGCCACGTGGCAGTTCGGGCAACCGGCGGTGATTGCCGAGCGCACCGGGCGGCCGGTGATTGCCGACTTCCGCACGCGCGACGTCGCCGCTGGCGGACAAGGAGCACCGCTGGTCCCGATCGCCGATGCGCTTCTCTTTGCCGGCGCCAACTGGCGCGCGCTGCAGAACGTCGGCGGCATTGGCAATGTGACCGTCGTGCCACCGGGGGGTGGCGTGCCCGGAACGCGCGCCTTCGACACGGGGCCCGGCGTCGGCGTGGTGGATGCCGTCGTGCGCGCGCTGCGTCCCGACTTGCCGTACGACGTGGACGGCACGCTTGCCGCGCAGGGAGCGGCGCTCGGCGACGTTGTTGACCGCGTGCTCACGCATCCGTACTTCAGCGCACCGCCCCCCAAGAGCACAGGGCGTGAGCTGTTCACGCCCGAGTTCGTCGTCGACTTCATGGCACAGTGCCGCGCGGCGCGCGCGAAGTGCCGCGACGAAGATATCGTGGCGACCGCGGTGGAACTGACTGCGCGGAGCATCGCGCTCGCCTTTGACCGATTCATTCCGGAGCCGGTCGCCGATGTCGTGATTTCCGGGGGCGGCGCGCGCAACCCGGCGCTCGTGGGTCGTCTGGAAGCGTTGCTGGCGCCGCGTGCGGTGCGGCAGTTCGACGCGCTGTTCTTCGACGGCGACGCCAAGGAAGCGGTGGCATTCGCCTTTCTCGGCTGGCTGCACCTGCGCGGTCTCCCCGGCAATGTGCCGGCCTGCACCGGAGCGCGCGGTCCGCGCGTGCTTGGCACGCTGTCGCACGCCTGAGCGCGCCGATGAAGGAACTGGGCCAGCACATCGTCGCCGCCATCGGATGGGATCGCGACTTCGGCTGGGCGGGGACGCGCGAGGCCATCGACCAGGCGCTCGCGGTCGGCGTGGGCGGCTTTCTCATTCGCGGCGGCCCGCGCTTCGAAGTAGCACAGCTCTCCCGCGCCCTACACGCCCACTCGCCGGTGCCGCTGCTCGTTGGCGCGGATCTCGAGCGCGGGGCGGGGGAGCGATTCCCCGGCGCCGTCTCGTTCCCTCCGGCCGGCGCGCTCGCGTCGCTCGGCGATCCCGACATCGTGCGGCGCGTGGCGCGCATCACCGCGCGCGACGCCCGCGAGATGGGGCTCAACTGGGCCCTCGGCCCGGTCTGCGACCTCGACCTCGGCAACGGCAATCCCATCGTCGGCGCGCGTGGCTTCGGGGCCGACGCGCAACGCGTGGC
>JAKAJN010000172.1 GCA_021813725.1 bacterium
TACTGGGCAAACGTGCCGGCCGCAATGTCGGTGACCGCGCCCGAGGCGAGATCCACCACACCGATGCGATTCGCCTCGGGCGATCCCATCCAGAGCATTACCAACGCCTTCTTGCTCCCCGGCAGCACGTTGGGGTAGTCGTGCTCCTGTTGCGACTTGCCGGAATCCGGGTGCGAAATGCTGATGACGGCTCCGCCAGAGGCCGCCACCCTCGACAGGCCTCGACTCGCATCGGTGAAGATGATGTCACCGTCATCGCCCCAGTCGCCGCCACCGTAGGTTGCCACGGAGTCTTCCACCAGCGTGCGCGCAACGGCGCCCGACACGGCCATGACCTTGAGCCGTGGACGACCGTCCAGCGCGCTGAAGAAGCCGACGGACTGACCGTCGGGCGAGAAAAACGGGGCGAAGGCCCCCTTCGTGTCCGGCAACCTGCGCGCGGCCGGCTGGTTCAAGTCGCGGACCCATAGTGCCTCGTCCGCGCCGTCCGGTCCCACGAATGCAAGGCGATCGCCCGCCGGTGAAATCGCCAGGCGACGGTTGCCGATGGCCCGAATCACGACGCTGTCACCGAGCGCAATCGAGACGCGCGCCACCTGGTTGTTCGCGTTCGCACCGCCCGTCAGCCGACCCGCTCCGAACGCCGCCACGGCCAGCACCGCTGCCACGCCACCCATCACCCAGCGGCGCCGCGACGCGACCGCCGCGGGCATCACCGAAGACCGCAGAGCCGTGGCCGTCGGATCGCCGAGCGCCGCCGAAAAAGCCGCCGCGGTCGGGAATCGGTCGGCGGGAAGCTTTTCGAGCGCACGCGCCACCGCGTCGGCGACGTTCTGCGGCACCGACTTGCGCAGCTTCGTCACCGGCTGTGCCGTCTCGGTGATGATCTTCATGATGATCTGCTGCGCCGAGTTGCCCATGTACGGCGGCTCGCCAGTGAGCATCTCGTAGAGCACGCTCGCCAGGGAGTAGACGTCACTGCGCGCACTGATCTCCTTTTCTGCCGTCGCCTGCTCGGGGCTCATATAGTACGGCGTACCCAAACTGAGCCCCGTCTCGGTCATGCGCCCACCCGCGGCCGCGCTCACCGCCAGCGCAATGCCGAAATCGGCCACCATCGGCCGGCCGTCGTGGAGCAGGATGTTCTCGGGCTTGATGTCGCGATGGATCACCCCGTTGCGATGCGCGTAGTCCAGCGCGTCGGCCACCTCGCGGGCAATCTTCACGGCCTCGTCCACGCCGAGTTGCGTCTCGCGGTCGAGTTTGCTGCGCAGCGTCTCGCCCGGGATGTACGGCATCACGTAGTACAGGAAGCCGTCGGCCGTGCCGGAGTCGAAGAGCGGCAGGATGTGCGGATGCTGCAACGCGGCCGTCGTCTTGATCTCCACGACGAACCGTTCGGCACCGAGCACCGCCGCGAGCTCGGGTTTCAGCAACTTGATCGCCACTTGGCGATCATGCTTGAGGTCGTGGGCGAGGAAGACGGTCGCCATGCCGCCCTGCCCGAGTTCGCGCTCGATGCGGTAGCGGTCGGCGAGGGCGGCCTTCAGGCGGTCAATGATGTCCATGGCGGGGGGCCTGGGAGGGCATGGCATTGCGGAGCAAGCACTCAACGTATCCTCGGAAGTCCGACCCGGCCAGCGAACGCACGCGTCTCATCCCGCACGTGTCCGCGTGGCCGTGTGCAGGCCTACCTCGCATCGACAGTCCCCGTCGGGGACGCGATACTATAGGCGCCAGCGCCTCGAGGCGCATTTCATTCCTCCGCCAGCCGCGCGACCAGGTAACCGCGACATGACCGAACCTCTCTCCCGCCGCGATTGGCTTGCGACCGTCGGCATTGCCGGCGCCGTTGCGTTTCGCCCGACCGGCGCGGCCGCCGGCACCCCGGCGGTGGTCGGGTCGACGCCCGTGCGCACCGTCTATCAGACGGGAGACATCGTCGAACTCTACTCGACCAGCGATGTCTTCACCCCTGCGCGCGGCAACTCGTACATGCGGTTCTCGTTCGACTTTCCTGAACCGGCGGTCGTCTTTGGCGGGCATCGCTTCAGTTTTCTCCTGTTCACCGACGAGAACACCTACGCGATGGACCGCTCGCAGATGCGCAGTGCGGGCGGGGACGATGCGCTCGAACTGACGTGCTCGGGGTTGGTGTGGGCCGGTGGACAGGAGAAGTCGGCCGGGACGGTGACCGTGCGCTTCGCGCGCACCGGTGACACCATCACCTGGGACATCGCGGTCGAGATGCCGCGTCCCATCAAGTCGGTCACGACGGTCATTCGCGACGTGCCACGCGGCAAGGTGTCGTTTGGCGGTGGCGCGCCGCAGGACACGCGCGACGGCGACCTGCTGGGCGGTTACACCTTCGGCGCCGGCGACCTGCACGGCGGGCAGACACCGCAGAGCATGGGGACGCCGGTCGCCATCGTGCAGGCCGGCGACGCGGACTTCCGGTACTTCACCACGCAGGACACCCGCGTGCGTCCCAAGCGCTACCTGTTTCAGGCCGGCGAACGGGGCTTCCGTACCGAGGCCATCTACGAGCACGACGCCTGGCGCAACGACACGCGCGTGGCGGTGCCGCGCTGGCAAATGGGCCGTGCCGCATCGCTCGAGGAGGCGATGGCGCCGCACATGGCGCACATCGAGCGCGCCTTCAATCTCCAACCGTGGGAGACGCGCCCCGACATGCCGCAGTGGATGCGCGACGTCGCGATGGTCACCACGCTGCACGGGATGCACTACACCGGCTTCATCTTCAACGATTATGCCCGCCAGCTCGAGATCCTGCGCTGGATGGCGACGCAGATCCCCGCGCAACGCGTCCTCGTCTTCCTCTCGTCGTGGGATGGACGCTACTACTGGGATTATCCCAACTACGTCGTGCCCAAGCGCATGGGAGGTGACGCGGGCTTCACGCGACTCATCACCGAGGCGCGAGCGATGGGCTTCCGGATGATGCCGATGTTTGGCACCAACGCGGCCAATCGAAAACAACCCATCTGGCCGAAGATCGCCGCGGGGGCGACGCACAAGATTGACGGCGACCGGTACGACCTCAACTGGGTGGACTGGAACAACGATCGCCATCAGGACGGCTGGCTCACCTACATGAACCTCGGCGCCGATGCGTGGCGCAACTATCTCGAAGGGCGCATTGCCGAGGTGATCGAACGCTACCAGGTGGATGCGTATTTTCTCGACATCGTCGGCGGTCACGTGAACAGCACCACCGGCGACATGCACGAGGGGACGCGGCGGCTGGTGCGCGACCTGCGCGAACGCTTCCCGGCGGTGGTCGGCGTCGGGGAGATGCCGTATGATGCGCTGTACGAGTTCATCCCGATGTTCCACGCCGGTGGCGGCGGCCGGTGGCGCAAGTACGCGCGCTTCTACCAGCACCTCAGTGCGCCGGCCCCGGGACGTGGGAGCACCGGCGTGCACGAGTGGGGCTTCGGCCGCTTCAACCCCGAAACGCTCGGGCTGAACCCGAACGCCATTCCCACACTGCAGGTTGTGGACGACACCTTCACCACGCATCGGGACACCATGAGCGCCATCATCGCGAAGGCCAAGGCGCGAGCGGGGATCACATGAGTACACGACGAAAGCCGCAGACTCGCACGGGACAGCCCACGCCGGCGCGGCGCGGCGCAATCGCTCGCGTGCCGGCTGCGCTGCGCAAGGCAGTCTGCCGGGCCAACGTCGAGATCGCGCGTCGCGGTCTCGCGCTGTTCACGTTCGGCAATGCCAGTGCCATCGACCGCGCCAGCGGTCTCGTGGTGATCAAGCCGAGCGGCGTGCCGTACGCGACCCTCAAGCCAGGCGACCTCGTTGTCACCGATCTCGACGGGCGCGTCGTCGAAGGCGCATTGCGTCCGTCATCGGACCTCGCCACGCATCTCGAGCTCTACCGCCGCTGGCCGTCCGTGGGCGCGGTGGTGCACACGCACTCGCACTTTGCGACGGTTTGGGCGCAGGCACAGCAGGAGATTCCCTGCTACGGCACGACGCACGCCGACTACTTCGAAGGTCCTGTTCCGGTGGCGCGGGCGTTGAGCGCCGCCGAGGTGGCCAGCGACTACGAGCGCAACACCGGGCGTGCGATCGTCGAACGCTTTGATGGCGAGCCCAACACCATGCCGGCCGTGCTTGTGCCCGGGCATGCCAGTTTCGTCTGGGGTCCGACGATCGAGGTGGCGCTGGAGACCGCGTCAATCCTCGAGGAAGTCGCACGCATGGCCTTTCACACGGCGGTGCTGAATCCCGCGACTGAACCGCTCGCGCAGACGCTCCTGCACAAGCATTTCTCGCGCAAGCACGGTCCCAAGGCGTACTACGGACAAAAGGGCTGATGCGCCGCCGATCGCAGCGCGGATGGTCATGGCCGCTGGTTGTGGCGGTGCTGGCAGTCGCGGCTTGCCATCGAGCCGCCGCGTCGCGTCCGGCGCCCGAACCCGACGCCTTCCTGTTCTCCTACTTCACGCGAAACGGCGCCGACGGACTCCACCTCGCCTACAGCACCGACGGCACCACGTGGCGCGCGTTGAACGGTGGCCGCTCCCTGCTCACGCCGAAAGTCGAAGGCGCGGGCATCGGTTGGCAGGAGTGGGACACGCGGGCCTCCCTCATGCGCGACCCGTCAGTCCTGCGTGGCCCCGACGGCATGTTCCACATGGTCTGGACGATCGCGTGGACCGATCGGGGCATCGGGGTGGCGCATTCGCGCGACCTGATCCACTGGTCAGAGCAGCAGCGCATCGCGGTGATGGACCACGAACCCACTGCCCTGCAGGCCTGGGCGCCCGACCTGTTTTACGATGACGCAACGCGCCAGTTCGTCATCGCCTGGGCGACGTCCATCCCCGGCCGCTT
>JAKAJN010000031.1 GCA_021813725.1 bacterium
TGATCAGCTTGCGGAACGTCTCCTGCATGTGCTTCACCTGCTTGTACTCGTAGTCGCTCCACTTCCAGTGGAACTTGAGCACCGGGATCCCCCACTTGTCCTTCTTCGACGGATCGAGCTCGCAGTAGCTGTCGGCGTTGGGAATCATCTCGCCGCGGCCGGAGAAGCCGACGGTAGAACCCCAGTAGCGCCGATAGTCCTCCTTGAGCCCCGCGCCGTATCCCTTGAAGTTCGGGTAGTTCTCGATGCCCCCCATGAAGCCGTAGCTCGGCTGGCCCATGCCGCCCCACACCTCGATGTGGTAGCCGCGCGGGAAGTCGAGCTTCTTGTTGTCGACCCACCACGGCATATAGATGTGTCCGCCACCGACGCCGTCGCAGTTGTGTCGCACCCGATCGGTGAGCTTGGGAATGAAGCCGCCAACATCGGTGCCGGTGGTGTCGGTGAGGTACTTGCCCACGGCGCCACCCTGGTTGCCCAGCCCGTTGGGGAAGCGCGACGACTTGCTGTTGAGCAGGATGCGGGAGCTCTCGCACGCACTGGCGGCGAGGATGACGATTCGCCCGCGCACGTGCATGTCCTTGCCCGTCGGCTTGTCGATGTATGCGACGCCGGTGGCGTTCCCTTTGGCGTCCACCGTCACCTCGCGCGCCATCGCATTGGTGATGATGGACAGGCGCCCCGTCTTCGCCGCCGGGAAGATGAGGACGTTGCCCGACGTGAAGTTGGAGTTGGTCATGCAGCCGCGATTGCAGTTGGCGCAGTAATGGCACGGCGCGCGGTTGTTGAGCGGCTGAGTGATGATCGAGAGTCGGGCGGGGATGCACCAGATGCCCATCCGGTCGGCGGCCTGCTTGATGAACAACTCGTGGCAGCGCGGCCGCGGCGCGGGCTGGAAGATGCCGTCGGGATGGTTGGGGAGATTCTCCTTCGACCCGAAGATGCCGACGAGACGGTCGACCTTGTCGTAGTACGGCGCGACGTCCTTGTAGGTGATGGGCCAGTCGTCGCCGAGTCCATCGATGCTCTTGCGGCGGAAATCGTCGGGGCCGAAGCGCAGCGAGATGCGCCCCCAGTGGTTGGTGCGCCCGCCGAGCATGCGCGCCCGCCACCAGTCGAACTTCTGACCCGCGGCGACGGTGTAGGGCTCATCGGGAATCTGCCAGCCGCCGATGCAGGCGTCGAACTCGCCAAACGGGCGCTCGGCGGTGCCGGCGCCGCGCCGCGGCGAGTCGTACGGCATCTTGAGCATGGTGGAGTCCATCGTGTTGTCCCACCAGCCCCCCGCTTCGAGCATCAGCACATTGGCGCCGGCTTCGACCAGGGCGTGCGCGGCCGTGCCGCCACCCGCGCCGGAGCCGACGATGATGACATCGTATTCGAGTCGCTTCGGTTGCGTTTGCATACGGCGAAAATGCCCAGTGGGACGTCCGGACGCCAG
Source organism: bacterium (assembly GCA_021813725.1). Taxonomy (GTDB): domain Bacteria; phylum Gemmatimonadota; class Gemmatimonadetes; order Gemmatimonadales; family Gemmatimonadaceae; genus PNKL01. Next base: position 1,442 of record JAKAJN010000031.1, read on the forward strand.
CGGTGCTGGTTGAGCCCCCAGCCGGGAATCACCATGTTGGAGGGTACCCAGGAGGGGCCATGTTCGAAGATGCCGAGCTGGGACACGCCATAGACAAGGCGACCTACGACGCGCGCATTCCGGCGCTCCGTTCCGAGTTGCTCGATACACAGTTCGCACTCAAGGACCAGCGGACTTTCCCGGTCGTCCTGCTGGTCGGCGGGGTCGAGGGAGGCGGGCGCGGCGAGACGGTGAACGTCTTGACCTCGTGGCTCGATCCGCGCCACGTCGAAGTGAACGGGATGGGCGACGCCTCCGACGAGGAACTGGAGCGGCCGCGGATGTGGCGCTTCTGGCGCTCGCTGCCGCCGAAGGGGAAGATCGGGATCTTCTTCGGCTCGTGGTATACCGGCCCCATCCTCGAGGCGTCGCTGAGCAAGGGTCGCTCGCGCTGGCCGAAGCTTGAGCAGCGCATCGACGAGATCGTGCGCTTCGAGCGGATGCTCTCCGAGGAGGGGGCACTCGTCCTGAAGTTCTGGTTCCACCTGTCAAAGGCGGCGCAGCGCAGGCGGATCAAGGAACTCAAGAAGGATCCGCTCACCCGCTGGCGCGTGACCGGGATCGACGAGGACTACTTCAAGAAGTACGACCGCTTCCGCGACGTCTCCGAGCACACGCTGCGGCACACGTCCAACGCGCTCGCGCCGTGGCTTGTGGTGGAGGGAGTGGATCGGCGATATCGCGAGCTCTTTGTGGCCGAGGAACTCCTGCGCGCCGTGAAGACGCGCCTGGCCTCACCCAAGGCAGCGCGCCCGACGCCGGCGCGGCCGAGCGACGCCCCCGAGGTGGACGGCAAGCGCACGTTGCTCACCGAGCTCGATCTCACGAAGAAACTCGTCAAGAACAAGTACGAGAAGGAACTCGAGAAGTGGCAGGGGCATCTGGCCCTGCTCACCCGGCACAAGCGGTTCCGCGACCACTCCGTGGTGGTGGTCTTCGAGGGGAACGATGCTGCCGGCAAGGGCGGGACGATCCGCCGCGTCACCGGCGCGGTGGATGCGCGCGTGGTGCGCGTGGTGCCGATCGCCGCGCCGACCGACGAGGAGAAGGCGCACCCCTACCTGTGGCGGTTCTGGCGGCAACTGCCGCGGGCTGGTCACATCACCATCTTCGACCGGTCGTGGTACGGTCGCGTGCTCGTGGAGCGCGTCGAGGGATTCTGCTCGCCGTACGACTGGGAGCGCGCCTACGGCGAGATCAACGACTTCGAGGAGGAGATGGTCAGCCACGGCACGGTGGTGGCCAAGTTCTGGCTGGCGATTTCCAAGGACGAACAACTGCGGCGCTTCAAGGAGCGCGAGCAGGTGGCGTTCAAGACGTTCAAGATCACGGAAGAGGACTGGCGCAACCGCAAGAAGTGGGACGCGTACTCCGACGCCGTGTGCGACATGGTGGGGCGCACGTCGAGTGCGAAGGCGCCGTGGACGATGGTCGAGGCGAACGACAAGTACCACGCCCGGGTGAAGGTGCTGAAGACATTGTGCGAACGGATCGAGAACGGGCTGCGGTGACTACTGCAACTGCTCACCACGGAGGCACGGAGGGCACGGAGATTCACGGAGGAAGACAACGTCTCAATGGAACGACAGTGCGCCACGCAGGACTGAGAGTGGCGAGCGCGGTGCCCCAAAGAAGTTGTAGTTCTCCGTAAATCTCCGTGCCCTCCGTGCCTCCGTGGTGAGCAGTTGCAATTCTAGAATCTCAACTCCCGCAAGTACGCCGCCGACCGGCGGATGCTCTGCATCGGGTCCGCGGGATTGTCGTGCTCCACGAAGTAGTGCCGGATTCCGGCCTTCGCGTGGGCGCCCAGGATGCGCTTCCAGTCGAGTGTCCCCGACCCGACATCGGTCATCTCCAGCACTGGCGCCGCCGTGGCGTCCTTCACGTGGACCATCCCGAAGCGTCCGGGGTGCTTGTCGAAGTACGCCACCGGATCCTGCCCGGCCTTTACCGCCCAGTAGAGGTCGAGCTCGAATGTCACGAGCGACGGATCGGTCCCCTCAATCAGCAGGTCGAGCGGCAGGCGGCCGTCCACGGGCGTGAACTCGACCGAGTGATTGTGATAGCCGAAGCGCAGCCCTGCTCCCTGCGCGCGCCGCCCGGCCTCGTTGAACGTCTCGGCCATCCGCTTCCAGTCGTCCACGGCCTTCAGCGTCCGCATGTCGAGCGACGCGACCGTCAGGTACGTGATGCCGATGTCCTGCGCCGACGCGGCGGTCACGTCGAAGCGCCCACGCACGTCATCGAGCGCGAGGTGTGTTGACGGGGCCGTCAATCCGTGATCGCGTAGCAGCGTGCGCACCTCGGCCGGGGTGCGTCCGAAGTAGCCGGCGAACTCGACCTCCCGGTAGCCGGCCGCCGCCACCGCCGCGAGCGTGCCGGGCATGTCGGCGCCCATCGCACGCCGTACCGTGTAGAGCTGCAGGCCGAGGCGCGCGATGGCGTCCGCCGGCTGGCCGAGTGCGACGTGGGCATTGACGTAACGTGGCATAATACCCGCCATGGCGGCGGCGGCGAACGTCTTCACGACCTCACGACGGGACGGCATTCGATCACTCCTGCGGCACGGCCGCGACGATCCCGAGTAGCTGCCGATGATGGTGACGCACGTGCTGCGCCGCAAACGTCACCATGTCGTAGAGCGGCAGCGGGCCGAGGTACGGATGCACAAGTTGGCGATACGGCCGTCGCTCGGCGAGGATGGTGAGGTCGCGCACGCATGCCGCACCGGTGGCCCTGAAGAGCGCGACGCCGTCGGCCGGTGTCGTGGGACCTGCGCTGGGGCGCAGGGTGCGCGGCGCCCGGGCTTTCGGAAACGGTGCACCGCGCAACAGGCGCGGCTTCACGAAGGCGCGCGCCAGCAAGAGCTGCGGCCACCGCAGTCGGACGCGCAGCGAGTTCTTGCCGCGCGACTCCCCGGCGTACTGCGCGTAGGTGCGCGCCAGGTGATCGGTGATTTCCGCCGGCGACCATGCCTCGGCGCTCAGGCGCCTGGTCCATTGCTCGGCCGTCAGGTGCTCAATGGTGCCGACAAACTCGTCCGCCGCCGCTGCGTGGTCGGCCACCACCTCCGCCCACCGGCGACGCGTGATTGCCGCACGCAGCCGGCGCCGGCCATACCAGACGACGACCGCGCACACGACTGCCGCCCCGAGCGTCGGCGTGAGCACGTCAACGACGGGCGCGTTCACCAACGCCCACATCACCAGCGCCACCGTTCCGCACGCCGACACGGCGAACAGCCAGAGCAGCCGCATGCCGAGCCGATACCCGAGGATCGTGCAGACGACCACGCCGATCGCCGACCCGCCGATGAGCATCTGGCCGATCATCACGCCGCGCTCCGCCAACGTCCCAGTGCTGTTGCCGAGCGACTGCACGATCGAGTTGACGCCCTGCGCCGTCATCAGGGCCAGGTAGACCCATTCGCCCGCCGGTCGGCCGAGTATCACCCATTCGCTGGGCGGCGGAATTGTCCAACGCATTACCCGACGACCCGCGCGCTCGACAGTTCGGCCGGGGCGACGGTGGCAACCGTCGTCGGCTGGGTCGTCGTCAGCCGGCGATGATAGTCCACCTGGCCCAGATGGTAGCCCAAGTGCACCGCGCAGTGCAGAAGAAACTCCTGCGTGTTCACGCGCACGGTGCCGATGGCCTGCGGAAACTCGCTGTGCAGTATCTCGGGGGTCAGCTGCGGCAATGCGGCGTCGACCGCCACGATGGTTGCGTCGAGTTCACGCCGCAGTTCGTCGCGCGACAAGCCCCGCGCGGCGAACTCGCGCGGCCGATCGCGTTCGTACGACACGCCGCCAACGACGTGACCGACGTACAGTCGCAGGTTGCCGGCCAGATGCAGCACGAGCGTGCCGCACGAGTTCGATATTCCCGGCGGCACGGCCCACACGGCGTCATCGCTGGGGTAGGCGTCGAGCTCGCGGCGCAGCGCACGAAGTTCGCGCGCGATGACGGCGTGCAGGTGGACGGCGACGGGAAGCGTGGACATTCGCGGCTCCGGAGTGGTGGGCGATCAGCGCAGCAGCGCCGGCAATTCCTGCACGAGCGTCTGCGCGCTCAGCCAGGCCATGGCCAGCGTCACGAGCGCGCCACCCACGGTGAGAGACGTCGGGTGTCGGTAGGTGCCCATCACCGACTTCCGGTTCGCCGCCACGAGCATCGTGCCAAGCGAGAGCGGCAGGATCAGTCCGTTGAGCGCACCGACGAAGATGAGCACCTTCACCGGGCGTCCGACCGTCACGAAGACTGCGGTGGACACGACAATGAAGCCGATGACCAGCCACGACCACCGCTCCTCGGCGCGCGGCAGCAGCCCCCGCAGGAACGAGACCGAGGTGTACGCCGAACCCACCACCGAGGTGATGGCTGCCGACCACATCACGACGCCAAAGACGCGATAGCCCAGTTCGCCGGCGGCAAACCGGAAGACGGACGCGGGCGGGTTCTGCGGATCGAGCTGCAGTCCCTGCGACACGATGCCAAGCGCGCCGAGGAAGAGCACGACGCGCATCAGGGAGGCGATGAGAATGGCACTGGTCGCCGACCCCGTGACGGTGCGCACGGCGCGCTCGCCGGTGACGCCGGCATCGAGCAGACGGTGTGCGCCGGCGAAGGTGATGTACCCGCCGACCGTGCCGCCGACGATCGTGACGATGCTCAGCGGCGCGATGTGCTCAGGGACGACGCTGCGCAACGCGGCCTCCCCCAACGGCGGCGCGGCCACGATGGCCACATAGGCCGAGAGGCCAACCATCACGAAGCCGAGCACCACTGTGAAGCGGTCCATCGCACGCCCCGCCTCCTTCACGAGAAAGATCGCGATGGCGATGGCCGCGCTCAGCACCGCACCGGTGCGCACGTCGAGGCCGAGAATCACGTTGAGGCCGAGACCGGCGCCGGCGACGTTGCCCACATTGAACGCGAGCCCGCCGAGTACGACGAGAAACGCGAGCGCGTGTCCGAGCCCCGGCACCACGAGATTGGCCACATCTTGCGCGCGCCGGCCGCTCACCGTGAGCACACGCCAGATGTTGAGCTGGGCGCCGAGGTCGAAGAGTACGGAGAGCAGGATGGCGAAGCCGAAGCTTGCCCCGAGTTGCGCCGTGAAGGCCGCGGTCTGCGTGAGGAAGCCAGGGCCGATGGCCGAGGTGGCCATCAGGAAGGCCGCGCCGGCGAGCACGCGCAGCGGCGCCACGCGCGCCGGAGCCGGCGCGCTCACCGCGACCGTCCGTTCCGTTCGAGGTGGAAATGGTGCAACAGGCGGTGCAGCACCGGCGTGAACAACAGCCCCGCGACGACGAGGAAGACGACGCCCGAGTAGAGCGCGTAGAAAGACGCAAACAGTTTGCCGCTCGTGCGCGTGATCGGATCCACGGGACCCATGCCGCCGAGGATCATCGAGGCGTTCTCAAACGCATCCACCCAGGCGAGGTCGCCCAGGGCGTGGTAGCCGACGGTGCCGGCGGCGAGCGACACGGCGATGGCCAGGAGCGCCGCGCCGCCATGGCGCAGCATGCGCTGGAGGAAGAGATGGCGGGGGAGTAGAGGGGCGGTGCGATGCTCGTACATGGGCGGTTACGGCTGGGCCGGCATGCCCATCCCGGCCCACTCCTCCTTGGACGGACCCACCATCCCCGGCACGGGCAATCCGGCCTGCCGCATCAGCACCGTCATCTGGCCGCGATGATGCGTCTGGTGGCTGAGCAGGATCGCCAACGTCAGCCCCCGCGGCCACTGCTCGCCGTACATCGGAATCAGCTCGCCGAGCTGCGCATCCGTCCACGACGCGCGCACCGCGGCCATCACCGCGGTGGCCGCACCTTCGTATGCGCGCGCAATGTCGGCCGCGTGCGTCGGCACCGCCTCCGGCGTCTGCTCCGTCGGTCCGTCCACCTTCAGCCCGGCGTGCACTCCCATCTCGGCCAGCGAGCAGGTGATGTGCCAGGCGAGAAAGCCGAGGGTGCGTCCTCCCGGCACGACCGGCTGGGCGAGCGACGCGTCGGTGAGCGTGCGGAGCAGCTTCAGCGTGCTCTCGGTCTCGTGCTGCCAGGTCGCGGCGAAGTCGTCAATGGCGCGGTACACGGGGATTCTCCGAACGATTATTGTGAGCCGAATCTACCGCCGGCGTGCGGGCAGGGCGACCGCGCGGCCGCGCCCGGGCGTCGGCGGTTCAGTCGCGCACCTTGTCGGCGTGCCGCGCGCGCAGTTTGGCGATCTTCGGCGAGATGACCGCCAGGCAATACGGCTGGAACGGATGCCGGCGGTAGTAGCGATCGTGGTTCGTCTCGGCTGGCCAGAACGTCGCGTTGCTTTCGATGGTCGTGACGATCGGCAGGTCGTACACCTGATCGCGACTGAGCGCTTCGACGACGGCGCGCGCCTCGGATTCCTGCTCGGGCGTGTTGGGAAAGATGGCCGAGCGGTATTGCGTGCCCACGTCCGGCCCCTGGCGATTGAGCTGGGTCGGGTCGTGGATGGTGAAGAAGACCTCGAGCAGGTCGCGGTACGCGATCTCGCGGGGATCGTAGGCCACCTGCACGACTTCGGCGTGCCCGGTGGCGCCGGTGCAGACCTGCTCGTAGGTCGGGTGCTCGCGCGCTCCGCCCGCGTAGCCGCTCTTCACGGCGTGCACGCCGCGCAGCCGCTCGAAGGCGGCTTCGAGACACCAGAAGCAACCGCCGGCCAGTGTGGCCTGGGCCAATCCGTCGGGGGGCGTTGTCATGGAAGGACCGTCGGGGGGTACGCGCGAAATGTGGTGTTGGGCGCGATGATTTGGAAGCGACGCGGTGCGGCCGTGATGGCCTAATGGAAATCGTGCGACCGTGCGTCGATGACGCCCTCGAGCGGAAAGAACTCGCGGGCCCGGATGTTCACCACGCGCTGTTCCACCTGCAGGATGCCGCGCACGAGCAGGAGCGGAGTGCGCGAGATCAGGAGCGCCTGCCGCTCGAACGCCTGCGGCGTCACGACGACGTTCACCATTCCCGTCTCGTCCTCGAGCGTGAGGAAGACGAACCCCTTGGCCGTCCCCGGACGCTGGCGGCAGATGACGAGCCCCGCCATGCCCACCGGCGCGCCATCACGGCCGTGCTGCAGGAGTTGCTTGGCGGTGGAGAGATCGTTGAGCTGCAGCACCGCGCGCAGGTGGCGCATGGGGTGCCCGTGCAGTGAGACGCCGGTGAGGCGGTAATCGGCCTCGGTCAGTTCCGGTGCCGTGTAGGCCGGCAGGGCGCGCGGCACGTCCACTTCGGGGAAGAGCGCCAGCGGCCCGCCACTGCCACGCTGCGCCTCGAGCACCTTCCAGAGCGCGACGCGCCGCCGCCGGGCCGGCGGTTCGTCGCGCACGAAGACATCCAGCGCCCCCGACTCGGCGAGCAGGCGCAGGGCGCGGCGGTCGAGGCGTGTGCGGTGCACGAAGTCGTCAATGGAGCGGAACGCGCCGCCGGCGCGCGCGCGGCCGATGCGGTCGCGGGCGTCGGGCCCCAAGCCCCGAATGGAGCGCAAGCCGAGGCGGACGATGGGGGCAGACGGGAGACGGGAGACGGGAGACGGGAGATGTGCCGCCTGTTGTTTCTCTGCGCCGACAAATACAACGCCATCGCGCGGCCTCACAATCTTCCCGTCGGCGCAGATTAGCTGGTGATCCCATCCGCTCTTTGTGACGTCGGCCCCTAGCACCTTCACGCCGTGACGTCGGGCGTCCTCCACCAGAGTTCCTTCGCTGTAGAACCCCATCGGCTGCGCGTTGAGGATCGCGCACAAATACTCGGCAGGGTAATAGTGCCGCAGGTAGGCGCTGGCGTAGACGATGAGTGCAAAGCTTGCCGCGTGGCTCTCGGGAAACCCATAGTCGGCGAAGGCGTTGATCTGGTGGTAAATGCGGAGGGCCACGTCGTCGGCAATGCCGTTGGCCTTCATGCCCGCGATCATCTTCTCGCAGATGGCGGCCATCCGTTCGTGGCTGCGCTTGTGCCCCATTGCCTTGCGCAGCACGTCGGCTTCGCCGGGCGTGAATCCCGCGGCGACGATGGCCACCTGCATCCCCTGCTCCTGGAAGAGCGGCACGCCAAGCGTGCGCTTGAGCACCGGTTCGAGCGACGGATGCGGATACGTCACTGCTTCCTCGCCGGCGCGACGGCGCAGGTACGGATGCACCATCTCACCTTGAATCGGCCCCGGGCGGATGAGCGCGACTTCCACGACGATGTCATAGAAGCAGCGCGGCTTGAGGCGTGGCAGGGTGTTCATCTGCGCGCGACTCTCCACCTGGAACAGCCCCACCGTGTCGGCGCTGCAGAGGTCGTCGTACACCGCCTGGTCGTGCATGTCGAGCTGCGCGAGGTCAATGGTGACGCCGCGCGTGGCGCGCACGTACTTGATGCAATCCTGCAGCAGCGTGAGCATGCCGAGGCCGAGCAGGTCGATCTTGACGAGCCCCACCGGATCGAGGTCGTCCTTTTCCCACTGGATGACGGTGCGGTCCGCCATTGCCGCCGGTTCGATGGGGACGATGGTGCGCAGCGGCTGCTCGGTGAGGACGAAGCCGCCCACGTGGATGCCGCGGTGGCGCGGGGCCTCGGCGAGCTGTTCGACGATGTCAGCCAACGTGTGGGGGGCGGCGGAGGCTGATGTCCCGTCGTGCGAGGCGGCCGTGGCGGGCGGCGATATCCCGTCCCGCGAGGCTCTCGGTCCGCTGCGCGGTCCTGCGGCCGCCTCGCGGGACGGGACATCGCCGCCCGCCACCGCACTTACCGCTGCACCAGCCACGGTTCTCACCGCCGCATCCACCGTCCGCCGTCCACCGTCCGCCGTCACCACCCGATGCGCCTCGCGCTCCTCCCGCATGCGCTGGTAGGCCTGCGTGCCCGGCATGAATTGCATCCCGAGCCGGTCGGCGACGCTCGGCACCGCGCTGCGCTTGTGGTAGTTGGCGGGCCCCATCACGTCGGCGATCTCCGGCGCGAACGGATCGGCGGGCGCGGATGCCGCTGCGGCGGAGGCAGAGGGTCCGGTGCGCAATGCGGCCGCAGGACCGCGAAGCGGTCCGAGAGCATCGCGCACCGGACCCTCTGCCGATTGCCTCAGCGCTTCTGCGGTCCGCCGCGCCGAGAAGCGGTCAGCGACCAGCGCCAGCTCCTCCGCCTGCTGCGGCGAGTAGCCCAGCACGCGCGCCGCGTCGCGCACCGCACTGCGTCCGCGCCACGTGATGTGCTCGCACACCATCGCCGCGTGTTCACGCCCGTAGCGCTCGTACACGTACTGCAGCACGCGTTCGCGATCGCGGTGTGCGAAATCGATGTCGATATCGGGCGCTTCGCTGCGCTCCTCGCTCAGGAAGCGCTCGAAGAGCAGTTCGAGCTTGATCGGGTCCACCGCGGTGATGCCGAGGCAATAGCAGACGGCGCTGTTGGCCGCCGAGCCGCGCCCCTGGCAGAGGATGCCCTCGCGGCGGGCGAAGCGCACGATATCCCAGACGATCAGGAAGTAGCCGGCAAGTCCGAGCTTGGCGATGAGCGCGAGTTCGTGTTCGAGCTGCTTGTCGTGCCGCGCCGTGCGCCGCCACCCCCACCGCTCCTCCGCCCCCAGTTCGACGAGGCGTGCCAGGTATTCGTCCTCGGTGACGCCCGGCGGCAGCGTGAAGTGCGGCAGTCGCGGCTTGAGATCCTGCAATCGAAAGGCGCACCGCTCGGCGATGACGAGCGACTGCCTGATCCCCGACTCGTCGTCCGGCCAGCGACGACGCATTTGGGCGTACCCCTTGAGGTACCACTCGCCGTTCGGGCGGAGCCGCGTTCCCATGGAGGCGAGCGTCTCGCCGTGGCGCAGGGCGCAGAGCACGTCGTGCGCGATGCGCTGCGTGGGGCGCGCGTAGTGCACGTCGTTGGTGACGACCCATGGCACGTCGAGCGCCCGCGCCACGGCAATAAGCTCGCGCGCGAGCGCGCGCTCGTCGGGGAGCGCGTGATCCCACACCTCCACCGAGACGCGGCGTCCGAAAATGTCGAGCAGGGTGGCGAGCGATTCGCACGCCGCGTCCCGCCCGCGGTGCCGCAGGGCCTGCGGCACTGCGCCGCGCGCGCAGCCGGTGAGCGCATACAGGCCGTCGGCGTGCTGCGCGAGCGTGTCAAGCGAGACGCGCGGCATCCCGCGCGACTGGTCGAGGCGGGCGCGCGTGATGAGCGAGGCGAGATTGGCGTAGCCGGTGTGGCTCTCGGCGAGCAGGATGAGGTGAGAGACGGGAGACGGAAGACGAAGGACGGGAGATGGCGCTGTCGTGTCTCCCGTCTCCCGTCTTTCATCTCCCGTCTCGTCGAGCGTCAGCTCGACGCCAATAATCCCCGCGAGCCCCGCCTGCTTCGCCGCCGTCGCAAAGCGCACCGCTCCGCCTAGATCGTCGTGATCGGTGAGCGCGAGAGCGCGCAGCCCCAATTCCACGGCACGCTCCACGAGCCGCTCCGGGTCAGACGCGCCGTCGAGCAGCGAAAACGTGGAATGGCAGTGCAACTCGGCGTACACGTCCGGAGCCAGGGGCGGGGTGCCAGGTGCGGGGTGCAGGGAACAGCGCGGAGAAGTCACCCGCCGGACCGGGCGACGCGCCTATATAATGAGAGAATACCGAATAAACACCGAAACAACAAGGGTAACCAAGAGAGGATTTGGTCGTCTTTGCTTGGAAATGCAAAGTACTTGACACATCACCGCCAGAGCGCCACCATTCCTCCATGACTGCCCCACTTCGTCACCCGATCGCGCACCCGCCGCACGCCCTGTCACGCACCATCCTCGGCGCCGCCCTCATCATCGCCGTCGCCGGCGACCTCCTCCTCCGCGGCGGCGACCCGCGCCTCGGCTTCACGCTCTTCATCGCCATCGTCACCGCCGGCGCGTTCGTCATCGGCGACCGCACCGACCGCCAGCGCACCCTCCTCCTCGCCGGGACGTTCGTCGCGACGCTCGGCTTCATCCTCCGCGACGCGCAGGAGCTCTATCCCATCGACGTCCTGTCGGTGCTGTGCATGGGCGCGCTCACGGTCTGGCGCGGAAGCGGACGGAGCGTTGCCCGGCTCGCCATGCTTGATGCCCCGAAGGCCGCGATTCTCGCCGCCCTCACCGCCATCGCCGGTGCGCCCGACGTGATCCGCGGCGTCGGACATGCCGACGCAGACGAGGCCGAACGCGCCGAGCGTGCGAGACGTTCCCGCGCCCTCGCCATCGGCGTGGCACTCGCCCTCCCGCCACTGCTGCTCGTGATGGCGCTCCTCAGCTCGGCGGACTCGGTCTTCGGCAGTTTCGTCTCCACCGTCGGTGACTTTCTCGCGAAAGATGCGGTGCAGCATGTGGTCGTGATCCTCGCGCTCGCCTGGCTCTCGATGGGCTGGCTCTCCGGCTCACTCCGCGGCTCCGCCATCGTCGAGATTCCCGACGTCGACTCTCCGGGGCTCCCCTTCGCGAGCGCGAGCATCGGGCTCTACGGCCTCGTGGTGCTGCTCGCGCTCTTCCTCGGCCTCCAGCTCCGCGTGCTCTTCGGTGGCGCGGCATATCTGAGTGCGACGGCGGGACTCACGGTCGCCGAGTATGCGCGGCAGGGATTCTTCCAGCTCGTGGTCGTCGCCGGCATCGTGCTGGTGACGCTCGTCGTCGCCGACTGGCTCGTGGCGCGCACGGACGACGCCATACGCCGGTATCGCGCCGCCGGCATCGTGCTGGTGGGGCTCGTCCTCGCACTGCTCGTCTCGGCGGTGGTGCGGATGTGGCTGTACGTGTCGAGCTTCGGCCTGACGATGGACCGCGTGGTCGCGACGGCCATCATGGCGTGGGTCGTCGCCGCACTCGTGGCATTTGCCGCCACCATACTGCGCGGCCGCGGTGAGCGGCTGGCGCCGGCGCTCCTCGGCATCACCATCGGTTGCGTGGCGCTGTTCAACGCCGTGAACCCCGAGGCAATCGTCGTGCGCACCAACGTCGCTCGCGCCGTGGCGGGCGCGGAGTTCGACGCGGCGTATCACGCCACGCTGTCGCTCGATGCATTCCCCGCATTGCGGGCGGCGGCGCCTACGCTGGCCGCCAAGGACTGCGCCGCCCTCTCGGAACGCCTCGCAACCGCCTGGGCGGCGCGCCGCGTGGCCCGCGACGACTGGCGCACGTGGAGCCTGCCGTACGCACGCGCCACGTCGGCCAGCGCGGAGGAGCCGACGCTTTCCTGCGCGCGCTGACCTGGCGCGCGCTCGTGCGCGGGGGCTCCACGGCGTAAACTCTACGCCATGCTCCGCGTTGCCGTGCTCACCAATCGTGACATCGAGTCGTGTCTCGCGCTCAACCAGCTCCATCGCGCGCTTGGCGAGCGCATTGGCGCGGTCTTTCTCTCCGAGCGCGTCGGTGGCCGCTCCGCCGCCTCGCGCGCGCTCGAGCCGCTGTCGTTCCTCGAACAGGATTTCTTCAACCGGCACGCCTTCCCGGCCATCGAGCGCACGCCGCCGGAAGGGCGCGACCGCACCTTTGCCGAGTTCGAACGCGTACTTGGCATTCCTGTGCGGTCGCTGGCGTCGGCGCGCACGCCGGAATCGCTTGAGGCCCTGCGCGCCGCGCGCGCCGACCTCTTTGTTTCCGTGCGCTTCGGGCACATTCTGCGCGAGGAGGCCATTGGCATTCCGCCACGCGGCGTGCTGAACCTCCATTCGGGGTTGCTCCCGCAGTACCGTGGCGTGATCGCGACCTTCCGTGCGTTGCTCAACGGCGACGACGAAATCGGCTGCACGCTGCACTGGATCGACTCGCCGAGCATTGACGCCGGCGCGATCATCGAGATGCCGCGCGTGACGGTGGACCGCGGCAGGTCGCTGTTGTGGCACGTGCTCGCGCTGTACGCGCCCGGGATGGACGCGATGGCACGCGCCGTACTCGCGCTCGAACGCGGCGATGCGCTGCCGACCGCGCCGCAAGCGCCGGATGCGGGCGCCTACTATTCGTTCCCCACCGACGACGACATCGCGCGCTTCACGGCGGCCGGCTGGCGCCTCTTCGGCCGCGACGACGTCGAAGCCCTGCTGGCGCGCTTCGCGCCTCCCGTTTGACGTCCGCTCACGGAGGCGTTTCTCTACCCTCGACCAGTCGGCGTTTGTACATTGGCTGGATGCTCCGACATCACTCCCGATTGGTCGGCTGGTTCATCGCGGCGAGCGCGGTGAACGCGGCGAGCAGCGCAGGCGCGCAGGAAACGGCAACGCGCGCCTCGACCACGCCCGCCACGTCCATTGCGGGTGAAGTCAGCTACCAGTCCTTCAATGGCGACCTCGACGCCTGGAAGCTCGCCTCGGCCGCCCTCTGGCGACGCAACGGCGCCGGCACGTTCATCGCCCGCGTGAACTACGCCCATCGGTTTGGCACAGACGGCGTTCAGGTGGAAACCGACGCCTACCCGCGGCTCACGGAGAAGGCCTACCTGTACCTCAACGGCGGCTACTCAAGCGCGTCGGTCTTTCCCGAGTGGCGCATCGGCGCCGAGGCATTCACTGCGCTTCCCGGTGCGTGGGAAGCGAGCGCGGGCTTTCGGCAGTTGCGCTTCGCCGATGAATCGGTGACGATGCTTACCGGCGCGGTCGGCAAGTACGTCGGCAACTACTGGCTCTCCGTACGCCCGTACGTTCGCTCGAAGGACGGCACGACGACGGCCACCACCGCCGTCTGGGGGCGACGCTACTTCGCCGACGCCGAGCACTGGGTTGGCGGGCTCGTCACGTTCGGCAGCAGTCCCACTGAGCGCATCACTCCCGATGCGGTGTCACTCAACCGCACCGTATCCGTCGCACTGAGCGGCTCCACCGGGATCACCGACACGTTGCTGATGACGTGGCTGATCGGGCACGACACCGATCGGCTCGCTGCGGGGAACACTCGCCAGAGCGTCACACTCACCGCCGGATTGCGACGTCGCTGGTAGGAGCATGACCTCTCCCACCAACGCCCTTCGCGAGCGCTTCCTCGGCTCCGCGCACGCCGCACTCGAGCGCATGCACCAGTATGCGGCCCTGCTCGAACTCGATCCGCGCGACGCGACCGTGCTCGACACGCTGCGCCGCGAGTTGCATCGCCTGCGCGGGAGTTCCGGGTCGTACGGCTACGCGGAGGCGGGCGATCGCATTGCCGAAATGGAGCAGAAGGCGCGCACCTGGGCGCTCGACCCGTCGCTCGACGCCGCCAATCGCGGCGTGATCGTGCGCCGCGTGGTGGATGCGCTCTACACCGCGTTCGGCCGCGAGCCGGCGCCGTCTCCCGAACAGGAGTTGCGCGTCATCTGGTGCGTGGAGCCGCCCGACGGGCGGATGACCGAGTGGAGCAAGCACGCCGCCTCGCACGCCATGCGACTGACGGCGATGACGGCCGGCGAGTTCGCCGATCGGCTGCAGCGACGCGAGCGTCCCCACGCGGTCGTCGCTCCCGCCGACGTGGGCCGCCAACTGCCGGTGCCCGATGGCTTGCCGCTCGTCCTGCTGTCGCCGTCACGCCTCGGCCCCGCGCCGGCCGGGCGCTCCTTCGGCGCCGTGATGGTGGTGGATCAGGACATCGCCACCGACGACCTCGGCGTGATTGTCGAGCGGATCACCCAGCGTACGTCGGTGACGGGCGGTTCGGTGCTCATTCTTGACGACGATCCGCTCATCCTCGTGCTCGCGCGCGCCATCTGCGAGAGCGCCGGCCTGCGCGCGCTCACGATTGCCGAACCCGAGCGCCTCTTCCTCACGCTCGAGGACGAGCGTCCCAGCGTGCTGCTGATGGATGTCCAGCTTCCGGGGACGACCGGGTTCGACCTCACGCGGCGCATTCGCGCGAGCGAGGAATGGGCCGACCTTCCGGTGGTGCTCTTCTCCGCGGACGCCAGCCGCGAGACGCGCGAAAGCGCGGTCGTGGCCGGCGCCGACGGATTTCTCTCCAAGCCCGTCGCCCCCGCGGAGCTCCGCACGCAGTTGCTGGCGCGCGTGGAGCAGGTGCGGCAGACGCGACTTGCCGCGGGGCGCAATCCGGCGACGGCGCTTCCGGAACACGAGGTGGGCCTGCGCGAGGCGGAGCAGCTGTTCGGCGAGTTGCGCCGCCAGGGGGGCGCGCTGAGCGCCGCGCTCATCCGTCTGCGCGATCCGCATGATGAAGTGCGCTGGCCGCATCTTTGCGCCGCGGTCGCGCGCGCGCTGCGTGGCACCGGGGCGGCGCTGGCGCACCATGATAACGTGTCACTCGTGGCCACGGTGCGCGACGGCTATTACCCGATGCTGCGCGCGCTCAACGCCCTGCGGGCCGCCGATCCCAATGGCGAGGAACCCGCCTGGGTGCTCGGTCTCGCCGAGGCGTCCGCCGCGCAGGCCGTGAGCGCCGACGACCTGTGGCACGCCGCCTCGGACGCCGCGGCCGCGGCGCTCGCGCTGGGGCAGGACAATCGCGCCTGGTCGCCGGACGATTCCACACGCGCCCCCGACGTGATCATCGTCGAGGACGATCCCGCCTTCTCCGACCTGCTCGAGTACGCACTGCGTCAGGAGGGGTACACGTTCAAGGTGTTGCGCACCGGTCCCGAGGCGCTCGAGGCGCTCCGCAAGATGCCCGTGGCCTCGCAGAAGCCGGTGGTCCTGCTCGACCTTGACCTGCCCGGCCTCGATGGGCACGCGGTGCACGAGCAGCTCCACATCGAGCGCCCGCGCGACTTCATCGTCGTCTTCATGAGCGCGCACGCGGGCGACGCGGACCAGGTGCGTGCCCTGCGCGCCGGTGCGTCGGACTATCTCACCAAGCCGGTGAGCCTGCGCGTGCTCCTCTCGAAGTTGCCGCGTTGGGTACGCCAGCCGCGGAGCGTGCGGTGAGCCTGCTCTTCGCGCTCGGCGTGATCGCCGTGGCGCAGGGAATCTTCGTCGTCCTGCTCGGGGCGTTCGTGATCGCGCGACGCGAGCGCCTCCTGCGCCGCACGGTGCAGGTCACGCGCGGCCGCGCGCGGCTGAGCCAGCCGCTGGCGCAGTGGCTGGTGGGTGCGGGACCGGTTGACGAAGTGGTGCGCACGTTGCGCGCGCTGCCCCGGGAGACCGCGCTCGCCTTTGCCTCGGAGCTCTACGACGTGCGCGTTCCGATCGCCCTGCGCGGCACGCTCGGCGCAGCCATGCGCGACGAGCCGTGGGCGCGCTGGGCCCTGTCGGGGGCGGAGAGCCGGCGCTGGTGGCGCCGGCTGGACGCGGCGCGCGCCCTGGGGATCGTCGGCACGCCCGCCGACGCCGACGAGCTGGCGCCCCTGCTCGACGATGAGCACTCGGCGGTGCGGCTTGCCGCCACGCAGGCACTCTCCGCGGTGGCGTCGCCGTCGCTGGTGCGGCGTGCCGTGGCGCATTACCCCAACCAGCCGCTCGCCGTGCGTCTCTTCACCACCAGCACCCTGCGCCTCGTGTGGGAGCTCGCGGAGGGACCACTGCGGGAGTTCCTCACCGATCACGCGGCAACGGGGCGCGACGTCGCCGCCTGGCTGGCGCTCGCCGAGTCGCTGTCGCTTCCTGGATTGCGGGCAGCGGTCGCGCCGCTGGTGACGCACCAGGATCCCGAGGTGCGCGCGGCAGCGGCGCGCGCCCTGCGCCGCTATCCGCATCGCGAGTCGGTGGAGGCGGTGGTCAAACTCCTCGGCGATCCGCAGGACTTCGTGCGCGCCGCGAGTGCACAGGCGCTCGGCGCACTGCGGGCCGCGGAGGCGCAGTCGGCGCTCGAACGCGGGCTCGGCGACAGCGGGTGGTGGGTGCGCTTCCGTTGTGCGATGGCGCTGGCCCTGCTCGGTGAGCCCGGCCGCGCCGCGCTGCGCCGCGCGCGCCAGTCGCCGGATGCATTCACGCGCGACCTCGCGCTGATGACGTCCGGGCTGTCCGAAGGAACGGTCCTGGAGCTGGCGGACGTATGACGTACGCCCTGCTGCACGCGCTGCAGGCGCTCGATTGGGCGATTCTCGTCTATTTCATCCTGCTCAATTCGTTCTACGCGCTGTTGCTGGTGCTCTCGTTCCCGGAGCTGTTCACGCACTTCCAACTCGCCGACGACGAGTACTTCGCGCGCGTGCTGAACACCGACGCCCTGCCGCCCATCTCGATCCTCGTCCCCGCGTACAACGAGGAGGTCAGCATCGTCTCGAGCGTGCTTTCGTTTCTCACGCTGCAGTACCCGCGGCACGAGGTGGTGTTGGTGAATGACGGGTCGAAAGACCGCACCATGGACGAACTCGTGCGTGCCTACGACCTGTACGAGATTCCGCCGGTCATTCCGCGCACGCTGCCCTCAGCCGCGATCCGTGCCGTCTACCGGTCGCGCACGCATTCGCGGTTGCTGGTGATGGACAAGGAGAATGGCGGCAAGGCCGACTCGTTGAACGCGGCCATCAACGCCGCGCGCTTCCCGTACGTGATTGCGTGCGATGCCGACACGCTCATCGAACCCGACGCGCTGCTGCGCCTCGCGCGGCCGTTCCTGCTCGGGCGCGAGATCGCGGCGATCGGCGGCACGATTCGGGTGGTGAATGCGTGCACGGTGGCGCTGGGGCGGGTGACGGAGGCGAAGGTCGATTCGCGGTGGCTCCCCGGCTGTCAGACCGTGGAGTACCTGCGCGCCTTCCTCTTCGGGCGGCTCGGGTGGAACCGCATCGGCGGCAACCTGATCATCAGCGGCGCCTTCGGCTTGTTTGCGCGCAAGTACCTGCTCGCCATCGGCGGCTATCAGACGGGCAACGTCACGGAGGACATGGACCTCGCGGTGCGGCTGCACGTGTATCTGCGCGAGCACGACATCGAAGCGGCGATGCCGTTCATTCCCGATCCGGTCGCGTGGACGGAAGTGCCCGCGTCGCGGAAGATCCTGCATCGCCAGCGCGAGCGGTGGCATCGTGGGTTGATTGGCACCGTATGGGAGTGCCGCCGGATGCTGTTCAACCCGCGCTACGGTTCGGTGGGGATGGTGTCGCTGCCCTTCTTCGCGTTTGGCGAAATGCTGGCGCCGATTGTCGAATTGCTCGGCTATGTCGGCCTGATCCTTGGCCTCGTGCTCGGCGCGGTGAACACGCCGTTTGCGATGGCGTTCCTCGCCGTGGCCATCGGGTATGGAATTCTGCTCTCGATGTGGGCCATCGTGCTCGAGGAAGTCACGTTCCGGCGGTACAATCATCGCCGCGACCTCTGGCGCCTGCTCTTCTTCGCGCTCATCGAAGGACTCGGCTACCGTCAGCTCACCGTGTACTATCGGTTGCACGCGTTCTGGAAGGTGCTGCGGGGGGAAAAGGGTTGGGGCGTGATGCAGCGGGAGGGGTTTGCCAAGACGGCGAAGTGACGGTAGACGGCGGACTGTTGTCTCTCTGTGCTAATCGTACCACCCTTGCAGCCTCCACCCCCGCGCATCGCGGTAGAGCAGAAACTCCTGCTCCAGTTCGTCGCTTTCGCAGCGCCAGTAGTCGCGCGCGAATGGTGCGTCGGACCACCACTCGCCTGAGAGTCGCTCCGGGCCGCGCGCGCGGGCAATCGGAATGCGCCGGTTCTGCCAGTGGAAGGCACGCGGTTCTCCCTGTGGGGAGGCGATGACTTGGGCCGGCTCGGGGGATTCGAGGAGGCGGAGCGTGACGGGAGACGGAAGACGGGAGACGGTTGATGGTCTGCGCGATGCTCCCGTGCCTGTGCTCGCCGTATCCACCGTCAACCGTCCACCGTCCACCGTCTCCAGTTCCATCCACCGCCCCTCCCGCTCCGGACAATAGGCATCGCGCTTCACCGCGCGCACGACGCCGTGTGCCCCGAGCGTGCTGCGCAGCCGTTCGAACGCCGCTTCAGCAGCGGCCGGATCGCGCCAGGCCGGCGCGAGCAGGTCGCCCTGCTCCGCGCTGAGCGGTGCGACGGCGGTGATGGCGACGGTGACGGCGGAGACCGGAGCGGTGAGGGTCCAGGTGTCGAGGAGCGCGCGGCATCGTTCGAACCATGGCGCCACGCGGGCCAGCGCGCGCGGCGCGCGCACCTCGCGCGTGATCGTGTGCGGCGCGCCGCCGGATGGGAGTGCCCCGCGCCCGTCGTCGAGCGTGAGCGTGATGCTCACCGCGGCGGCGGCTCGGCCATCGCGCACCAGGTCGGCCATCAATCGCTCGAGTGCGCCGCGCACGAGAAAGAGCACCGGCTCGGCGCTCGTGGCGCTCAGGGCGAGTTCGGCATGCGCCTGGCGCTGCGCCCCGACGGGCGTGAGCGTCGGGCGGCGCGGGTCAATGCCCTGCGCGAGCCGCCACGCGGAGAGCCCCGTAGCGCCCCAGCGCCGTTCCACATCGCTGCCCGAGAGCGCGGCGAGTGCGCCGCACGTGCCGAGCCCGAGCGCCACGAGTGCGTCGCGCACTTCGGCGTCCATCGGAATGAGCGCGAGCGGAAGCGGCGCAAGAAATGCTGCGTCGCCCCCCGGCGCGACGATGCAGCGGTTGTCTCCCGTCTTCCGTCTCCCGTCTCCCGTCTGTTGTCCCCATGTGCCCGCCCTCGCCGTGACGCAGGAATCCGCAATGCACACGCGGGCGCGTGGGTGCCATACTCGCGCCATCTGGCGCAGCGTCTCCGCGAGCGCGCGTTCGCCGCCGAGCGAGTCGAAGCCCGTGGCGCCCACCCACCAGGTGCCGGGGAGTGCGGGGGCTGGCGCCACGTGCGGGCTGGCGGAGAGGAAGGCCGCGCTGGTGCGCGCGATTTCGCGTGCCACGCTCACGTCGTCCCACGCGCGCACGTCGAGTGCCGGACATCGTCCGCGCGCAGCGGCGACGGTCATTCCTGCGCGGACGTGCAGTTTGGCCGCGGCGGCGGTGACGGTGCGCAGGCGTGGTCCGTCGCGCAGGGCGAGCGGGCGGTCATCCCAGTGTGACGTCGCCGCGGCGGATGCTGCGTTCGCCGGCGCCGCCGGCGCGGGCGCCGCGGCGGTGCTGATCGCGTCGAGCCACACCACGCCGATCGGGAATCTGGGGATCCTCACGCACGCCACGCGCAACGCGCTGCGTTCCGTACTGCGTTCCGGGCCGGGATTCGTCGCGGGCACATTCCACCTCCACCCGCTGGGCGGGTCCGCCTTTTTCAATGGTGATGAGCAACCGGCGCGGTTCGTTCCGCGGTGGGGCCGGGGGGGCTGGTTGCCCAGTCAGTCGCGCGGTCAGGTCGAGCGATGACGAGGGGCGTTTGGCGTGCAGTCGGTGCACGCGCAGTTGCAGCGCGCCGGCGATGCCGGCGTGCTGGTTGTCGGGGGCGAGGAGCACGAAGGCCGCGTCGCTGGCGCGGGCCAGTCGCACCAGGCGCACGGCAACGGCGCGCGACAGCGTGGGGGCGCCGTCGAGGATGACCAGGCCAAAGGCGCCGCTGCGCAACAGGACGTCGGCGCACCAGGCGCCGCGCGACGGATGGTCGGGGCGCACGACCCAGAGGCTGTTGTCGGGCGCGCCGAGTGCGGTCCAGTCGCGCGCGGCGAGGGTGCGCGAAGCGTCCACGTAGGCCACCCACCAGCCCGCGCGCAGGGTGGCGGCAACCAGTTGGCGAGCGATGGTGGTGCGACCGCTGCCGGGTGCGCCGGCGATTTCCGTCAGTCGGCCGCGCGGCAGTCCGTTGCTGGGGAGCGCGGCATCGAGTGCCGCGATGCCGGTGGCGAGTCCGGGGAGGGTAGGGCGCGCGCCCTCGACGATTTCGGCGAGTTGCTGGCGCAGGGCGGCAATGGACACAGGAGCATCACTGGAGGACGGGTTCTACAATTACCGAATAAAACCCGAAGATGCAAGTGATGCCCCCAAGAAAACGATGGATTGATGTGCCACGTGTCGCGGGATCGCTTGAGCCGTGCAAGGATGTAGGTGCCTTTGCGTAATAGTACACACGGAGAGTTGCTCCCGCTTTCCGTCTCGAGGGCGCAGGTCAGAATCTCACCAAGTATCACACGCCCCCGCGCCCCC
>JAKAJN010000001.1 GCA_021813725.1 bacterium
CAACTCAGTTGCAAAACAAACAAAAATGCGAGCTTAGCACACTAAGCTCGCGTTGATTCTATATGCAAATTGTCGGATCTTCATGCAATTCTTCGCCGCATGCGACTGCATATCTGTCGATGCCGTTCAATACATCACGTTTCTACCACGACCAGAAAACGCTGTTGATTTTCCCAATCGATCATGGCGTTCGTTTGAAGGCCGACGTTGCGATCATCACACGATCCAGGCCGTCCGCTCGTCACATAGGTCTGCCCTGGCGACAGATCACAAATCTGATTTTTATGGAATATCCTCACCTGTCATTTCAGCGCATGACGTGCGTGGCGAGGTGAAAAAGAAAACGGGCCGGCAGGTGCCGGCCCGTTCGGTTCAGCGGTTCCTATGCCTACGCCTGAGCGGTCTTCCCGCGTGCCATCCACCAGTCCTGGACCCATGTCAGCGGGATCAGGAAGAGCGGGGTCAGGAACATCCCGAGCAGCAGGTTGATCCAGATGAGCGCCGTGTAGAAGGCGCACATGCCAAGGCCGGCGATCAGGATGCCGAGGGGGCCGCCGAAGCTCTGTTCCACGCGATGGTCCGGGGAGAGGTTGAGCGCAGTCTCCTGCGCGCGATGAGCGCGTGCATATCTTAGCAGCGTGCACGCCATCGCGAAAGCGCTGCAGGCGCTCCCACCGGGCTCCTACCTGCTCGCCGTTTCTGGCGGCCGGGACTCGATGGTGCTGCTGCACTTTTTTGCCGCGCTGCGTCGAGGTGACCTCTCCGCCGTCGCCACGTTCGACCACGGCACGGGGGCCGCGGCGGCGTCGGCGGTCGAGTTCGTCGTGGGTGAGTGTCTGCGTCGCGGCATTCCGGTGATCGCCGGGCGCTCTCCGCTCAGCCTGCCGAGTCCGACAGCCGCGAGCGAGTCGGTCCTGCGTGAGGCGCGGTGGGCCTACCTCCGGGCGGTCGCGGAGGAGCGCCAGGCGGTCATCGTCACCGCACACAGCCGCGACGATCAGGCGGAGACGGTCGCGATGCGCATCCTGCGCGGGGCGTCGGCGCGCGGTCTCGCGGCAATGGTCGCGCCGACGCCCGACGTGCGGCGCCCCCTGCTCGGCGTCTCGCGCGCCGAAATTTCGCGCGTGGCGGTGGCGGAGCGCGTGCCTTACGTGGACGATCCGTCCAATGAAGACCGGGACTACCTGCGCAATCGGTTGCGAGCCGATCTTCTGGCCGCCGTCGAGCGCGCTCGTCCCGGCTTCACCGACGAACTCGTCGCGATCGGCGAACGCGCGGCCCAGTGGCGCGCCGCCCTGGCGGACCTCGCGGACTCGATGGGCGTGCAGATGGTCGGCGGTGCGGTCGTCAGCGATGCCCGCGTGCTGGCGTCGCTGACCGAAGAGGGACTGGCGGTGCTCTGGCCCGAGCTTGCCGGGCGCGCCAGTGTGGTGCTCGACCGGCGCGGCATTGAGCGCTTGGTAGCCTGGACTCCGGTGGCGCGGCCCGGCCAACGCATGCCCCTCTCCGGCGGGGCGATGGTCGAGCGGACGGCAAACACGTTCGTGCTCAGGGCGTCCGGGAGCGCGGCGGACTAGAAACGCCGGTTCGCGGGAGGCGTTCGCGGCCCGCGAGGCACACGACCGGGTGGAACCCCGGGTTGGCCCCCCTACTATATTTATCCTTCATGATCACAGAACCGGCCGATCCGCGCCTGATGGGGCGCGAGGTTCGGCGCATCGTCTACACCGAGCGGCAGATTGCCGATCGCGTGCGGGAACTGGGGCGCGAGATCGCGAACGAGTACCCGGACGGCGAGCTGCTGGCCCTGGGGCTCCTGAAGGGGAGCTTCATGTTCACGGCCGACCTGGTGCGGCACATCCCGCGACCGCTGCAGGTGGACTTTCTGGTCGCCGGCTCGTACGGCGCGGGGACGGTGTCGAGCGGCAATGTCCGCTTGCTGTATGATCCGGAGACCAACATGGAGGGCAAGCATGTCCTCCTCGTGGAAGACATCGTGGACTCGGGGCGCACGATGCAGAAGCTGATTGACCTCCTCGAGACGCGCCGTCCGCGCTCGCTGCAGATCTGCGCTTTGCTCCATAAGCACATCGCGGAGCATCTGGAGCATCCGGTCCGGTTCGTGGGGTTCGATGCGCCGAACGAGTTCCTGGTGGGCTATGGACTCGATCACGCCGAGAACTTCCGCCACGTTCCCTACATCGCCAGCCTCGCCTGAGCACTGGCCGCGCCGTGTGCGCCGTCCGGCGCGCCGGGCACCGTCCCCAACTCTGACATGGCACAGACACCGACTCCCCCCACGCCTCCCTCCAACTTCGGCCGCCTCTCGAAGACCATCGCCTTCTGGTTGATGATCATCCTGGTGCCGGTGTTCATCATCCAATACGCCGGCGGCAAGCCCGAGGGCACGAGCGAAGTGAACTCGAGCGAGTTCGTGCGGCAGGTCGAGGCGGGCAACGTGAAGACGGTGACCGTCGTCGGCGGCAAGACCGTGACGGGCGAGTACAAGACGCCGGTGATGGTGGACGGCCGCGCAGTGAAGAAGTTCGAGACGATGCTCCCCGGCGAGTACGGCGACAAGCTCGACGAGCGACTGCGCGCGCAGGGCGTCGAGGTGAAGGCGCAGGCGCCGAGTCCGTCCTTCACGTCGGTGCTGGTGAGCCTGCTGCCGTGGATCGTGATCTTCGGCTTCTGGATCTTCTTCCTGCGCCAGATGCAGTCGGGGCCGAACAAGGCGTTCTCATTCGGCAAGTCCAAGGCGAAGCTGCTCACGGGCGACACGCCCAAGGTGACGTTCGCCGACGTGGCCGGATGCGACGAAGCCAAGGTGGAACTGCAGGAGATCATCGAGTTCCTGAAGGACCCGCAGAAGTTCACCAAGCTCGGTGGGCGCCTGCCGAAGGGGGCCCTGCTCGTCGGGCCGCCGGGGACGGGCAAGACGCTGCTCGCGCGCGCCGTGGCCGGCGAGGCGGGGCGTCCGTTCTTCTCGATGTCGGGGTCCGACTTCGTGGAAATGTTCGTGGGCGTCGGTGCGAGCCGCGTGCGCGACCTGTTCGAGCAGGGGAAGACCAACGCGCCGTGCATCATCTTCATTGACGAAATCGACGCCGTGGGGCGCCATCGCGGCGCCGGCCTCGGCGGCGGACACGACGAACGCGAGCAGACGCTGAACCAGCTGCTCGTGGAAATGGACGGCTTCGAGAGCAACGAAGGCGTGATCCTGGTGGCGGCAACCAACCGGCCCGACGTGCTCGACCCGGCGCTGCTGCGCCCGGGGCGCTTCGACCGGCAGATCGTCGTGGACGCCCCCGACCTGCGCGGCCGCGAGGGGATCCTGCGCGTGCACATGCGCAACAAGCCGATGGCCGATGACGTGGACGTGACGGCGCTGGCGCGGAGCACGCCGGGGATGGCGGGGGCCGACCTTGCGAACCTCGTGAATGAGGGCGCCCTGCTGGCGGCGCGCCGCAATCACGACAAGGTCTACATGGTGGACCTCGAAGAGGCGAAGGACCGCGTGATGCTGGGCGCCGAGCGCAAGTCGCTCGTGATGAAGGACGAGGAGCGCAAGCAGACGGCGTACCACGAGGCGGGGCACGCCGTGTGCGCGATCAAGGTCAAGGGGACCGATCCGCTCCACAAGGTGACGATCGTGCCGCGCGGTCGCACGCTGGGCGTGGCGTACACGCTGCCGGAAGACGACCGTGTGTCGATCAGCCGCGAGCAGCTCGACGCGCGACTGGTCATGGCGTACGGCGGTCGCGTGGCCGAGGAGATCGTCTTCGGACGCGAGCGCGTGACGATTGGGGCGGCGAGCGACATCCAGATGGCGACGGGCATCGCGCGGCGCTACGTGTCGCAGTGGGGGCTGAGCGACAAGGTCGGCCCGGTGCTGGTCGGTGACAACGAGCAGGAGCTGTTCCTCGGCGCGCAGATCATGAGCCGCCGCGAGGTGTCGGAGCGCACGGCCCAGCTCGTGGACGAGGAGGTGGCGCGCATCATCCATGAGTCGTACGAGAAGGCGCGTCAGGTGCTGACCGAGAACCGTGCGTTGCTGGATACGCTCGCCGGCGCGTTGCTCGACCGCGAGACGCTGTCGCGCGAGGACATCAAGCTGCTGGTGGACGGCGAGCCGCTGCCACCGCGTGCGCTGCCGGAGGCGGCGGCGGTGCCGGCGAGTCCAAGTGTCGCGACCGCGCCGGCGGAGGCGCGCACGACGCCCGTGCTGGGCGGGCCGGAGATTGCACCCGCGTAACCACGATTTCGGATTTGGAATCCGGAATACGATTTAGGATCACGATGTCGGAACCACGATGGCGACGGCGACGCCATCGAAACGGCGATGGCGATGGCATCGACGTCGCGACGACGATGGTGATGCTGACTTGATCGGCGATGGCTTGGCCCCCGCGGCTGGGCCATTCGCATATGCGCCTTACGCTTCCCCCGGTATCCCGGCTATTTTTGAAGGCTATGCAGGACTTGGCTGAACGCGTCGCCGACGTGAGGGGGCGCATCGCAGACGCCGTGCGTCGTGGTGGGCACGAGCAGGCAGTGCGGCTCGTGGCGGTCACCAAGACGCACGGGGCGGAGGCGGTGGCGGCCGTGCACGCCTGCGGCGTGGCGGATGTGGGTGAGAATCGGGTGCAGGAAGCGCTGGACAAGCAGGCGTTGGTGACGGTGCCGGTGCGCTGGCACCTGATCGGGCACCTCCAGCGCAATAAGGTGAAGGCGCTGGACCATTTTGACGTCTTCCACGCGCTCGACAGTGCGCGGCTGGCGGACGCGGTGGACGAGGTCGGGCGCAAGCGCGGCCGTCCGGTGGACGCGCTGCTGCAGGTGAATGTGGTGGGTGAGGCGTCCAAGGGCGGCTTTGGCCTGGCCGACGTCGCGCCGGAGGCGGAACGGCTGATGGGAATGACCGGCGTTCGCGTGATCGGCGCGATGACGATGGCGCCGCTCGATGCGGATGAAGCGACCCTGCGGCGCTGCTTTGCCGGCGCGCGCGAGGGGCGCGACATGTTGCAGGCGGCCGGGCATCCGGCGGTCGAGCTTTCGATGGGGATGTCGGGCGACTACGAGATCGCGGTCGAGGAAGGCGCCACGATGGTGCGGGTGGGTACGGTCCTGTTCGGGGAGAGGCACTGATGAGCGACGATGTCTTTCATCTCACGCCAGTGGACGTGCGGCGCTACGACTTCGGGTCGGCGCTGCGCGGCTACGATAAGGCGCGCGTGGACCAGTTCCGCGATCAGGTGGCCGAGGAACTGGAGCGGTTGACGCGTGCGAACAGCGAACTCGAGGCGAAGGCCAAGGGCTTCCACGAGCAGCTGCGGGCCTTCCGCGAACGCGACAAGGCGTTGAACGACGCGCTGATCACCGCGCAGCAGCTGCGCGCCGAGACGCGCGAACAGGCGGAGCGCGAGGCGCAGCTGATCCTGCGCGAGGCGCGCGCCGAGGGGGAGAAGCTGGTGGAGGAAGCGCGCCGCACGGTGCGGCGGCTCGAGAATCAGGTGGACGCGTTGGAGCGCGCTCGCAAGGCCTACCTCGCGCAGTGGCGCGCGTTCACCGAGCGGCAGGCGACGGAACTGCGCGCCGCCGAGGAACAGCCGGCGCCCGATCGTCCGGAACCGGTGGTCGACGGCGGTGCCGCGGCGCGCGAGAAGGCGCCGAGCTGGCTCGACGAAGGCGGACCTGACGAGGACGAGTCCAAGTAGCCCCATGTCCGTCAAGTTCCCTGGTTCCGAGCACGCGCACACCGCCGCCGCCGTCGAAGCGGCTGTTGCCGCCGTGCGCGTCCGCACGCCGCTCTCGCCCGAGGTCGCGATCATCCTCGGCACGGGGCTGGGTGCCGTGGGCAAGGCGATCACCGTGGAGTGCGCCATCGAGTACGCCGACATTCCGGGCTTCCCGCTCTCAACCGTCGAGTCGCACGCGGGACGCCTGCTGGTCGGCACGCTCGCCGGACGCCGCGTGATGGCGATGCAGGGGCGCTTCCACCGGTATGAAGGCTACACGCTGCAGCAGGTCACCTTTCCGGTGCGCGTGCTGCGCGCACTGGGCGCGCAGACGCTCCTCGTCTCCAACGCGTGCGGCGGAATGCACCCACTGTGGGCGCCGGGCGACCTGATGCTCATCGCCGACCACATCAACCTGCTCGGCGACAACCCGCTCATCGGTCCGCATGAGCCGGCGTTCGGCGACCGTTTTCCCGACATGAGCGTGGCGTACGATCCTGCGCTCCGCGCGATCGCGCGCACGGTGGCGGCCGAGCACGGCATCACCTTGCGCGAAGGCGTGTACGTGGCCGTGGCGGGGCCGAATCTTGAGACGCGCGCCGAGTACCGGTTTCTGCGCGCGCTCGGCGCGGACGTCGTCGGGATGAGCACCGTGCCCGAGGTGATCGTGGCGGTGCAGGGAGGCATGCGCGTGCTCGGGCTCTCGATCATCACCGACCAGTGCCTGCCCGACGCGCTAGAGCCGGCGAACCTCGAGAAGATCCTCGCCACCGCCGGGACCGCCGAGCCGAAGCTCGAGACGCTCGTTCGCGGCGTCCTGGAGCGCCTGTGACCGCAGTGGATCTGAACGTGCGCTTTGCGCCGCTGCCGCCCGAGCGTCCGGCGGACGAGGTGGAGCGCGAGCTGCTCGAGCGCTGGCGCGAGGAGCAGTTGTTTGAGGCCTCGCTGGCGGCACGTGCCGATGCCCCGCGCTGGGTCTTCTTCGAGGGACCGCCGACGGCAAATGGCAAGCCCGGCATCCACCATGTCTTTGCGCGCACGATCAAGGATCTCTTTTGTCGCCACCGGCACATGAAGGGATTCCGCGTGGACCGCAAGGCCGGGTGGGATACGCACGGCCTGCCCGTGGAAATCGAAGTCGAGAAGGCGCTCGGCATCAGCGGCAAGCAGGACATCGAACGGGTCGGCGTGGGCGAGTTCAACCGGCTGTGCCGCGAGAGCGTCTTCCGGTACAAGGACGACTGGGAGAAGCTCTCCAACCGCATCGGCTTCTGGCTCGACTACGAGCGCGCGTACGTCACGTACCACAACTCGTACGTCGAGAGCGTCTGGTGGGCGCTCTCGATGCTGCACGCCAAGGGTCTGCTGTATCAGGGGCACAAGATCCTGCCGTACTGCCCGCGGTGTGGCACGGCGCTGTCGAGCCACGAGGTGGCGCAGGGCTACGAGGATGTCGAGGATCCATCCGTCTACCTGCAGCTGCCGCTGCGCGATGCGGGGGCGCACGGGGAGCGGCGCATCCTCGTCTGGACGACGACCCCGTGGACGCTTGTCTCGAACGCCGCGCTGGCGGTGAGTGCCGATCTCACGTACGCGGAGCTCAAGCGCAAGAAGGGGGCGGAGCACACCGTCATCCTCGCCGAGGCGCGCGTGCCGGCAGTGCTGGGTACCGACTGGCGTGACCGCTGGGACGTGCTGGACTCGTTCCCGGGCGCGTCGCTCGCCGGCGCGCATTATCGGCGTCCGCTCGACTGGCTCGCGTATGGTGAGGGGGCGCGCGAAATCATCGTCACCACCGACTTTGTGTCGGCGGACGACGGCACCGGCGTCGTGCATCTCGCTCCCGCCTTTGGCGCCGATGACTACCAGGCGGGCCAGCAGTACGACCTGGCCTTCCTGCAGCCGGTGAACGCGCGCGGCGAGTTCCCGGCGGACCTGCCGCTGGTGGGCGGCCAGTTCGTGAAGGCGGCCGATCCGCTGATCATCGAAGAGCTCAAGCGCCGCGGCGTGCTGTTCAAGGACGGCCGCTTCACGCACAGCTATCCGCACTGCTGGCGGTGCAAGACGCCGCTGCTGTACTACGCGCGTTCGTCGTGGTTCGTGCGCACCACGGCGTTCAAGGACGCGATGCTGGCGCGCAACGCGCGCGTCAACTGGAGTCCCGCCGAGGTGGGGGCCGGGCGCTTCGGCGGCTGGCTCGAGAACAACATTGACTGGGCCATCTCGCGCGACCGCTTCTGGGGGACGCCGCTTCCCGTCTGGGTCTGCGACGCCGACGCGTCGCACCGCGAAGTGATCGGCAGCTTCGCGCACCTCGCAGTGCAGACGGGGCACACGCTCGGAGCCGACTTCGACCCGCACAAGCCGCACATTGACGGCTACACGTGGCCGTGCGCCGAGTGCGACGGCACCATGCGGCGCGTGCCGGAGGTGATTGACACCTGGTTTGATTCGGGGTCGATGCCATTTGCGCAGTGGCACTTTCCGTTCGAGCACGGCGACGAGTTTGCGCGGCAGTACCCGGCCGATTTCATCGCCGAGGGCGTGGACCAGACGCGCGGCTGGTTCTACTCGCTGCTGGCGATCGCGACGGGGCTTGGCGATGCGCTGCATCCGGAGCGCGAACGACCGACGGCAGACGGTCGACGGCGAACGGCGGAGGAGCCCAAGTCGGGCGGACATGTCCGAACGGCGGATGCCGCCGAGCCATATCGCGCCGTGGTCGTGAATGACCTCGTGCTCGACGCCAACGGCCAGAAGATGTCGAAGACGCGCGGCAACACGGTGGATCCGTGGCGCGTGATCGAGCGCTACGGCGCCGATGCGGTGCGGCTCTTCCTCGTGGCGTCGAGCCAGGTCTGGCTGCCGCGCCGCTTCGACGAGCAGGTGATCCGCGAGACGGCGGGGCGCTTCCTCGTGACGCTCAAGAACGTCTACAGCGGCATCTTCGCGCAGTACGCCAATTTTGGCTGGGCGCCGTCGGCGTCCGATCCGGCCGTGGCGCAGCGCCCGTTGCTTGACCGCTGGGTGCTGTCGCGGCTCGCCGCCGTCGAGGCCGAGGTGGACGCGGCGTTGCAGCGCTTCGACGCGACCGCGGCGTCGCGCGCGCTGATGGAGTTCGTCACGGAGGATGTCGCGAATTGGCACGTGCGGCTTTCGCGCGCGCGCTTCTACGACGTGGACGGCGCCGACAACCGGGCCGCCTTTGCCACCCTGCATGAAGTGCTCGTCGTCGTCGCGCGGCTGCTGGCGCCATTTGCGCCATTCGTGAGCGACTACATCCATCGCTCGCTGACGGGTGCCTCGGTGCACCTCGCCGAGTACGTGCGCGCCGCGGTGCCGGCGCGCGACGAGGCGCTCGAGGTGGCGATGGACGAGGTGCGCGTGCTGGCGACGCTCGGGCGGGCGGCGCGCGAGGAGGCGGGCATCAAGGTGCGCCAGCCGCTCTCGCGACTCGTCTGCGTGGCGGGGGCCGCGCCGCAGGAGTTGCTCGACGAGCTGGTGCCGCTGCTCGCGAGCGAACTGAACGTGAAGACGGTGGAATTCCTGGGGTCCGCCGATTCGCTCGTGGCGCTCGAGGCAAAGGCGAACTTCCGCTCGCTCGGCAAGAAGTGGGGCAAGGAGACGCCGCAGGCGGCCAAGGCGGTGAATGCACTGCACAGCGCCACGCTGCTCGCCTTTGAGCGCGGCGAGGCCGTGCACATCACCGTCGGCGGACACACGCACCCGCTCGAGGCGGACGATGTGACCGTGGTGCGCAAGGCGAGCGGCGCGCTCGTCGTGTCGCAGGACGGGATGCGCTTTGCGGCCATCGACCCGACGCTGACGGACGCCCTGCGGCGCGAAGGCCTGGCGCGCGAGCTGGTGAGCCGCGTGCAGCGGTTCCGCAAGGAATCGGGGCTGCACGTGAGCGACCGCATTACCCTGTGGGTGGCCGGCCCGGCTGCCCTGCGCGACGCGGTGGAGGCCCACCGCGGCTGGATTTGTGACGAGACGCTGACGCTGCACCTCTTCATCGCGGACGCGATGAGTCCCGATGCTCCCCCCGGCACGACGGCCGACTTCGACGGCGTGCCAGCTACCCTCGCACTTCGAAAGGTATCCTGACGATGGCGCCTCAGAACGGCGGTGAGAAGAAGTTCAAGCCGCTCACCAAGAAGCAGCAGCAGTTCTTCCTGAAGCTCCTGCTCGATGAACGCAAGCGCGTGCTCAAGGAACTCGGCCAGTGGGACGAGACGCTGAGCAACACGCAGCAGGGGGCCGACGGTGACCTGTCGAGCTACTCGTTCCATATGGCGGACCAGGGCACGGACGCGATGGAGCGCGAGAAGGCCTTCCTGTTTGCCTCCAAGGAAGGGCGCTATCTGTGGCACGTGAACCAGGCGCTGCGGCGGCTCTACAAGAGTCCCGACACGTTCGGCCAGTGCCAGCACTGCGGCGGCGAGATTGCGCTCGAGCGCCTCGAGGCGCTGCCGCACGCACGCTACTGCAAGGACTGCAAGCAGCGCGAGGAAGATGCCAAGAAGTAAGCCCGGACTCTTCTGGGGTGTCGCGACCGGCGTGGTGTTCGCCGACGCGTTCACGAAGATGATCGCCGCGGACCGGTTGCTGCCGGCGTACCTGCCGCGCCCCGTTCTCGGCGAGGGGGTGCGCCTGACCCTCGTCTACAATCCCGGCGCGGCGTTCGGGCTGCACTTCGGAGCGCAGTCGCGGTGGATCTTCGTCGGACTCACGCTCCTGGCGCTCATCGTGCTCGCGCGACTCTATCTCGATACGCCGCTCGCGCACCGGGTGCGGCTGCTCGCCCTGGCGCTGGTGACCGGGGGCGCGGTGGGCAACCTGCTCGACCGCCTCAAGTCGTCACGCGGCGTCGTGGATTTCATTGACCTCGGCGTTGGCGCCTGGCGCTGGCCGACGTTCAATGTCGCGGACATGGCAGTCACCACCGGCGCCGCGCTCCTGGGCTGGTTCCTCTGGTACGCCGATGAGCGAGCGCACGCACCACGAATTCACGGTTGACGAGGACGGGGCGCCGCGCCTCGACCTGCTCGTCGCGCAGCGGCTCGGCCTCTCCCGCAGCCAGGCGGCGACGCTCATCGCCAACGGCCACGTCGAGGTGGACGGACGCCGCGAACGCGCCGCGTTTCGCGCCGCGCGCGAGGCGCGCATCGCGGTGGACGTGCCGCCGCCGCCGGGGCGCGAGGTGCTCCCCGAACAGCTCCCCGTGTCGGTGGTGTTCGAGGATGAACACCTGATCGTGGTGGACAAGGCGGCGGGGATGGTGGTGCACCCCGCGCCGGGCAACTGGACCGGCACGCTGGTGAATGCGCTGAAGGGGCGCGGGCAAGGACTCGCGGAAGGCGCCGCGTCCGAACGGGCCGGGCTGGTGCATCGCCTCGACAAGGACACCTCGGGACTGATGGTCGTGGCCAAGACCGACCAGGCGTTGCGCGTGCTGAGCAAGGCCATTGCCGAGCGGCGCGTCACGCGGCGCTATGCCGCGCTCAGTTGGGGACACCTCGCCGACGACGCGGTTTCGGTGGATCGGCCGATCGGTCGCGACCCGAACGACCGCGTGCGCATGGCGGTCGTGGCGACCGGTCGGCCCGCGCGCACGGACGTCACGCGCCTCGCGCGCTTCGCTTCCACCGACCTGTTGCGCTGCCAGTTGCATAGCGGGCGCACGCATCAGATTCGCGTGCACTTGGCGGCCATCGGCCATCCGGTGGTGGGCGACGACGCGTACGGCGGCGGTGGTGCGCGCAAGGTCGTGGGGCTGCCGCCGAAGCGGCACTTTCTGCACGCGGCCTGGCTGGCCTTCCAGCACCCGATGTCGGGCGAGGCGATGGACTTCCGGTCACCCCTCCCGGACGCGCTGCGCACCTGCCTCCTGACCGTGGCGGAGCTCCCGGATTTGATTGCCTCGCCAAATCCCCTGGAGTACTTTCACTTCTATAGAGCCGATCGCTGAACTGCGGCGAGGTGCTCGAGGACCGATAGCGGGCGGGCGCAGGAGCGTCTGCCCGTTAAGGTTCTGCACGCGGTCGTCCCGGCGAGTGTGGCCGGCGCGGGACCCAGACTCGTAGCGGGGGGATTTCGGTGCCGACTGTGCTCATTTGCGATGACGCGATTTTCATGCGGACGATGGTGGGTGACATTCTCCAGCGGGCGGGCTTCGAGGTGGTGGGCGAGGCCGACACGGGGGCGCAGGCCGTGGAGCAGTACAAGCGGCTGAAGCCCGACCTCGTGACGATGGACATCGTCATGCCCGACATGGGGGGGATTGACGCGGTACGCGCGATCATGGCGTTCGATCCCAACGCGCACGTGCTGATGTGCTCGGCGATGGGGCAGCAGGCGCTCGTCGTCGAGGCGATCCAGGCGGGCGCAAAGGACTTCGTCGTCAAGCCCTTCCAGCCGAGCCGCGTGCTGGAGGCGGTGCAGCGCGTGCTCGGCTGACGGATCGCCGAGCCCCGAGCCGCGGCGTGGATTCCACCCGGTACGCTGAGCTTTTCCGCTCCGAGAGCCGCGAACAGCTCTCGGCGATGAATCGCGCGCTCCTCGAACTCGAGGCGCGGCCGGCCGATGCCGAGCCCGTGCACGTGCTGTTCCGCGTGGTGCACAACCTCAAGGGAATGAGCGCCTCGCTCGGGTATTCGGCCGTCGCGTCGTTCACGCACGAACTGGAGAGCCTGCTGGAGCGGGTGCGGTCGGGGACGCTCGACGTGAGCGCCGAACTGATGGATGTGATGTTCGCGGCGGCCGACGCGCTGGATGGCGGCATCGAACTTTCCGCCGCCGGTGTCGCAGAGCCCCCGGTGCTGGCCGACGCAATGGCGAAGCTGCGGCGACTCGCTGCCCAATCGGCGCGCGCCTCAGGCGCGACCATGGCGGTGCCGGCGAGTGCCGAGTCGGCCGACGCGGCCGTGGACGACGGGCCGGGCCTGCTGGTGCGCGTGCGGCAGCGTTCCGGCACGGTCTTCCCCGGCGTGCGCGCGTTCATGGTGCTTCAGAAGGCGCGCACGCTGGGCGAACTGGTGGCCGTCTCGCCGCCGCTCGAGGAACTGCAGGGGGCCGAAATCTCGCAGGCCTTCGCGTTCCGTCTCGTCACCGCCAGCCCGCCAGCGGCGATCGAAGCGGCCATTCGAGCGGTGGGCGATGTCGAGCAGGTGCGCGTGCTGTCGGGGCGCGGGCGTCACCGCACGCCGATGCGTCTCACGCCGTCGGAGGAGCCGGCCCTCGCGCCGCCGGCGGCGCGGTATGTGCGCATCGAGGTCTCGCGCCTCGACCGGCTGGTCAACTTGATTGGCGAGCTGCTGCATGCGCGCGACCAGCTCACGACGCTCGTGGATGAGCGCGCCGACGCCACCCTCGACGCGGCGATGCAGCGCGCGTCGCAGCTCATCGCCGACCTCCAGGCGGAGGTGATGGCGAGCCGACTGGTGCCGGCCTGGCACCTCTTCGACCGCTTCCCGCGCCTCGTGCGGGATGCGGCGCGGGCGCTGCACAAGGAAATCGAATTCACCATCGAGGGGCGCGACCTCGAAGTGGACCGATTCCTGCTCGACGAACTCGGCGAGCCGGTGGTGCATTTGCTGCGCAACGCGGTGGACCATGGCATCGAGGCGCCCGATTGGCGCGAAGCGTCGGGCAAGCCGCGCGCGGGTCGCGTGGTGCTGAGCGTCGTGCGCGACGGCGCCGCGGTGCTCGTGCGCGTGCGGGACGACGGACGCGGCATCGATCGCGAGCGGGTGCGCGAGCGGGCGCGCGAGCTTCACCTGCTCGCCGACGACGCACGCGCGTTGGACGACGACGCGCTGCTGCAGGTGATTGCCACGCCCGGCTTCTCGCTCGCCCCCGAAGTCAGCGACCTCTCGGGACGCGGCGTCGGGATGGATGCGGTGCTCTCGCGCGTGCGCCATCTCGGAGGCGCGGTGCAGTTGGCGTCGGCGCTGGGAGAGGGGACCACGATGACTCTTCGCTTCTGAGGGCGGCACCATGGACGACGTCCGGAACCTCAGCACCCGCCAGCTCGACGCGCTGCGCGAAGTCGCGAACATCGGCGCGGGCCACGCGGCGACGGCGCTCTCGCAGATGACCGACCAGACCATCATGATCAGCGTGCCGCGACTCAGCGCGTACCCGCTGAGCGAGGGCGCGCATCAGGTGGCCGGCAGCGAGGAGCGGGTGGTGGCGGTGAACATGGGGATGGCCGGCGACCTGGCGGGCGCCACGACGCTCGTCTTCCCGCAGGGAAGTGCGCTGCGCGTCGCCGAAATGATGGCGCGGCGCCCGGCCGGCAGCTTCACGAGCATTGGCGCGTTCGAGCAGTCGGCGATCCAGGAGGCGGGGAACATCCTCGGCTCCGCCTTCCTCAATGCCCTCGCGGAGTTCATGGGGATGACGCTGCTTCCCACGCCGCCCTCGTTCGAGGTGGACACGGCGAGCGCGGTGATGGGCGCGTTCGGTCGCGCACTGCCCGGCCTGGGCTCGCTCGCGTTCGTCATCGAGACCGAGTTCTTCCTCAAGGAACGGCAGGAGCCCCTGCACGGCTTCTTCTTCATGCTTCCCGACGCGGCGTCGCTCGACCAGATCCTCAAGGCGGTGCGGTTGGCATGAGCCGCGCGACGCTCGCCTCCTCCCGGGACCGCGACGTCCTGCGGGCGCTGGCGCGCCGCATCGATCCCTCCGATGCCGGCGCGCACAACAATCTCGGCGTGCTCTTCTACAACAAGGGGCTCCCCGAGGAGGCCGTGCAGGCGTTCACCAAGGCGCTCGAGCTCGACCCCAAGATGCCGGTGGCGCAGCGCAACCTCGAGATCGCCTACTACAACACCGGCTACTACGACCGCCACGTGGCGGACCTCAGGGAGCGACTGCGGCTGCGCGCCGACGATCGCGATGCGCGCTGGGAGCTGGGGCGCACCTTCGCCCAGCTCGGCGAGAGCGAGGAGGCGATTCGCGAGTTCGAGGAGCTGCTGCGGTACGACGGCACCGACCTCGGCGCCATCGTGCAGCTGGCGTTGGCCCAGAAGGCGGTGGGGCGGCTCGACGAGGCGCAGCGATGGTTCGTGCATGCGCTCGAGATGGATCCCACCAGCTCGGTGGTCGCCTTCTACCTGGGTGAGACGCTGTACAACCAGGGGCTGATGGACGAGGCGCTGGTCTCGCTGCAGCGCGCCATCCAGTTGAACCCGGAGAACCCCGATGCACACTATCTGCTCGGCTTCGTCTATGGGGACATGGGACGGGCCGAGGAGGCGCGCGCGGCGAGCAAGCGCGCGGTGCAGCTGAATCCGGCGCTGTCGCGCGAGCAGGCCAACCTGGCCATCGCCAAGTACGATCCCGGCGCGCACGAGGCGCTGCTCGCCGCGCGCCACACGCGCGCGTCGCAGCGGATGCTGGTCGCGGAGCACGACGGACTCGCGCACTACAACCTCGGGCTTGCCTTTCGGCAGAAGGGGTACTTCACCGAGGCGCTGCGCGAGTACCAGATGGCGCTCGACCGCGGGGAGGAGCGCCCGCTGGTGCAGCAGGCGATGGCCGAGGTGCACCTGCTGCGTCAGGATCCCGCGGCGGCGCTCGCGCTCTACGACGCGCTGCTCGCCGAGCGGCAGGACAGCCCGAAGCTGTGGAACGAGCACGGCGTGGCGCAGCACCAGCAGGGACATCACGCCGAGGCGGCCGCCGACTACCGGCGCGCACTGGGGCTCGACCCGCGCTATGCGCTTGCCTCCAACAACCTGGGGGTCGCGCTCTTTCACGCGGGTGACCGCGACGCGGCGATCGGCGCCTTTCGCACGGCAATCGCCGCCAACCCGGGCTTCGTCAAGGCGCGACTGAACTTCGCGCTGCTGCTCGCCCGTGCCAAGCGTGCGCAACTCGCGCTGGAAGCGTATCGGCAGGTGCTGGTCACCGACGGCGAGAATCCCGTGGCGTGGAACGGCGTCGGGCTCGTGCTCGCCGAACTGCGGAAGTTTGAGGATGCGCGCAACTCGTTCGCGCGCGCCATCCAGGCGCGACCGGAGTTTGCCGAGGCGCACTACAACATGAGCTTCGCGCTCTCCAATCTCGGCGACTTCGAAGGGGCGTTGCGCGAGACGCGCCGCGCGCTGGAGCTCGACCCGTACTACGTGCCGCAGAAGTTCTCGCTGGCCATCGACCTCGAGTACGAAGATCCCGACCTGTCGGTCGTTCCCGACCTCGGCGGCGAACAGCGAATGAGCACGGAAGTCGGGCAGTTCGCATTCGATCCAACGCTGCTCGACACCCTGTTCAAGGAACTCGCTCCACCACCGGTGCCGGCCGCGGCGGTCGTGCTCGAGGCCGAGCCGTACGCGATGGCCGCGGATTACCTCACCAAGGGGCTGTACGACCGTGCCACGGCGGAGACCAGCCGCGCGATGGCACGCGGCGCCGACCTGGCCGACGGATACGCCTTGCTGGGCGACGTGCTGTATCGGCAGGGCGCGTACGGCGACGCGCTGGAGCGATTCCGCGCGGCGAGCCGCACGCGCGCCGGCCACCGGCGTGCGCTGCAGGGGGAAGCGCAGTCGCTGATGATGCTCGGACGCGGCACCGAGGCGCGCCTCGTGGCCGAGCAGATCCTGAGCACGGCGCCGGACGACGTGGACGCACTGATGCTCGCGGCATCGGCGCGCTTCGAGGCCGGGGACCCGGCCGCCGCGCTTGAGGCGCTGGAGCGTGCGCGCCGCCTCGCGCCGCAACGCGCCGAGGTGCTGCGCTGGATCGGCAACATCGCCCGTTCCGTCGGCGATCTCGAGGGCGCGATCTCGGCGTACCGACATGCCCTCGCGCTCGACAAGGACTTTGCCGCGGTGCGGTTCGAGTTGGCGCGCCTGCTCGTGCGGAAGTCGGCGTGGGAGGAGGCCGAGCGCGAGCTGTTGACGGCGCTCGATTCGGTGCCGACGTACGCCGAGGCGACACTCGAACTGGCGAGCCTCAAGCGCGTCACGGGACGGCCGCGCGAGGCGGTGGACCTGCTCGTCGACCTGCTGCAGCGCGACCCGTACAACTTCGAGGCGCTGATTGCGCTCGGGGAGACGCTGCTGACGATGGGGCGCAGCGACGACGCACGCACCGCCTTCACGCGTGTGCTGCGCTTCGACCCGACGCACGTCGGCGCCATCTTCTACGACGGCGTGCTGGCGGCCGGAGCCAAGCGGTTCCGTGACGCGATCGCGGCCTGGCAGCGGGTCGTGGATCTCGAGCCGGCGGGCGAGTTCGCCCGCCGCGCGCGGCGCGAAATGCGCACGGCGCAGGACCTGCTGCAGGTGTTCGGCCGGCGCGCCGGAGGAGACGGCTGATGGCAATCGAAGGCCCGCTCCGCGAACTCGGCATCCACGACGTCTTCCAGCTCCTCGACCTGAGCCGGAAGTCCGGCGTGCTTCGCGTCGTCTCGCGGTTGCGCGACAACGAGGGGGTGGTGGCCTTCCACGCCGGGCGCATCGCGTACGCGTCCATCCGCAGCAATCCGCACCCGATCGGCGAGATGCTGCTGAAGGCCAGCAAGATCACGGCGGCCGAGCTGGATGCCGCCCGCGAGCAACAGACGCAGCACGGCGACCGGCGGCGTATCGGCGAGATCCTGATCGAGATGGGTGCTATCACGCCACGTGACATTGAGCAATATGTGCGTCGGCAAGCCGAGGCGGTGGTGTTCGAGCTGATGAGCTGGCGCGAGGGGCACTTCCGCTTCGAAGAGGCGAGCGCCGACGAACTCCCCGACAACCCCTCGGTCGCGGTGTCCACCGAGTCGGTGCTGATGGAGGCGGCGCGCCGCATCGACGAATGGTCGCGCATCGCCGACCGCGTGCCCAGTCTCGCGGTGATCCCGGAGTTCGCCGAGGCCGCCGAGGAGCACAGCGGCCAGCTCGACCTGCTGCCGGGCGAGTGGGAAGTGCTGACGCTGATTGACGGCGCGCGGGACCTGCGCCGGATGGCCGTCGATCTCGCGCGCAGTGAATTCGACGTGGCCAAGATCGTCTATGGACTGGTGAGCACCGGCGTGGTGGTGCTGCGCGAGCCCGACCGGCGGTCGCGCGCGGTGGCGATGGACAGCGACGCCGAGGCGGAGCGGCAAGCGAACATCCGGGCGCAGGTGCTGCAGGGGCTGGCGGCGGTGACGGGTGGGCGGCTCGACGACGCCATTCGCGTCTGGTCGCACTATCTCGGGGCGCACGCCGGCGACAAGGACGCGCCCGCGGTGCGCGAGGCGGTGGAGGCGGCGGAGCGGCTGCGGCGATCGGTGGAGGTGTTGCGTGGCGAGTGACGACATTCGCGCCCTCAGCGAGGCACTGGCCGCCGATCCGGCAAGTCTGGCGTTTGTGCCGCTGGGCGAGGCGCTGCGGCGCCGCGGCGACCTCGAGGTCGCGCTCCGCGTGGCGCTGCGCGGCGCGGAGCGCCACGGCACGCGCCCCGACGCGCACGATCTCGTCGCGCGGATTGCGGTGGACCTCGGCGACCTCGAACGCGCCATCGTCGAGTGGGAGACCGTGCTGCGCATCGACCCCGCGCACGCTGGCGCGCGGAAGGGACTCGGCTTCATCTGCTTCCAGCTCGGTCGGCTCGAAGAGGCCGCATCGCACCTGTCGGTGGCGCTCTCGCTGAGTCCGGGGGATGGCTCGCTCGCCGCCGCCCTGCAGACGGTGCGCGACGAGCTGGCGGTGCGCGAGGAGTCGTCGGGGCGCTCGACGATGCAGTTCTCGCGCGAGGCGATGGCCGCGGACCCCGGGGGCGCTGCGGTGCGGCAGCGCCAGACCGCGGATCCACCCGCGCGACCGACGCTGGGTCTGGCCGCGGTGCGCGAGCAACCCGACGCCGACGCGGGCGCGCTCTTCGACGACCTGCTCGAGGGACAGCGCAGCGCGGCAATGCTGCTCGACGGCGACGGCCTGGTGCTCGCCGGCCGATACGTCTCGGCCGACGGTCGCGACCTCGCGGCCCTCATTGGCGCGCAACTGTCGGGCGTGAGCGACGAGGCGACGCGCGCCATGCGGCACCTGGGCCTCGGGGGGTGGCGGCAGATCGTCTTCGAGACGGAAGCGGCGTCGGTGGCGATGGCGCCGAGTCGGGACGGCGTGCTGCTGGTGGCGGCGGCGCGGCCGATTCCCCTCGGCTTCGTGCGGCGCGTGCTCGAGCGCGCGCTCGCGCGCGCCGTCGAGTGGCTGGGAGGTGCGGCGTGAGTTCCGTCTTCTCGACGCTCACCGAATCGTTGATCCGGCACCGCGGGGTGCTCGGGGCCATGGTCGTGGGACTCGACGACGGACTGATCGTGGAGTCGACGCTGCAAATCGGCGTCAACGGCAACGCCTTCGCGGCGCTCACGGCGTCACTCTATCGCAAGGCGCGGCGGTCGGCCGCGGCGGCGGGCTTCGGGGCCACCGGGTTCCTGGAGCTGACGGCGGAGCAGGGACGCGTCTGCACGGCGGGAGGCCAGGAGCTCGTGCTTGTGGTCGTGTGCGAGTCGCGCGTCAACGTCGGCATGCTGCGGGTGGAGCTGCTGCGCGCCGCGGAGCAGCTGCCGTGAGGTTCTCCGTCGTCGCCTCGTGGGTGGAGACGCCCCTCAAGCAGTTCGTGGACGATGCCCGTGTGGAGATCGCCGTGCTGATGCATCCGAACGGCCAGGTGCTCGGACAGTACGGCTTTGCGCGCTCGGTGGACGTGATGACGGCGTGCGCGCTGGCATCGGCCATCCACGCCTCGTCGTCCGAACTCGGCCGTCAGCTCGAGGGGCAGCCGTTTTCGACCCTGCACTACATGGGGCGCGACCGCCAGATCTTTCTTGGTTCCATTGCTGCCCCGTCGGGCGCGCTGCTGCTGCTCGCGGTGTTCGACCGCGAGAGTTCGCTCGGGCTCGTGCAACTGTTCCTGGAGGAGTTCCGCGCCCGCGTGGCCGTCTCGGCGCCGCCGCCCGTCCTGGACGGGCCGCCGGTGATGCAGGAGAACTTCGAGCGTGACCTCAATCGCAATCTCGCCCAGCTATTCGGACGGGCATAGGCCGATGCCTTCCCACTTCTCGTCGCCGGTGCCGACATGAGCCTGGTCAACTACGCCACCCGAGAGATCACGTGCAAGATCGTCTACTACGGACCCGGGCGGTCCGGAAAGACGACGAACCTGCATTACATTTACGGGCAGGTGCCGTCCGACCGGAAAGGGCAGATGGTGTCGCTTGCCACGCAGACCGACCGGACGCTGTTCTTCGACTTCCTGCCGCTCGATCTGGGGACGATCTCTGGCTTCACGACGCGGTTCCAGTTGTACACGGTTCCGGGGCAGGTCTACTACCAGACGACGCGCAAGCTCGTGCTGCAGGGGGCGGACGGCGTGGTCTTCGTGGCCGACAGCCAGTCGCGCCAGCTCGACGAGAACATCGAGAGCTTGCAGGACCTGCACGCCAACCTGGCGGAGCACGGGGTGGACGCGCGCAGCATCCCGCTGGTGCTGCAGTACAACAAGCGCGACCTTCCAGGGGAGCTGCTGCTGCCGGTGACAACGCTCGAGGACGCGCTCAATTTCCGTGGCGTGCCGTCGTTCGAGGCGGACGCACTGCACGGGACGGGCGTTTTCGAGACGCTGCGTTCCATCTCCGAACTGGTGCTGCGCCGGCTGGGCGCATCGAAGGGGTGATGTGGTGACCGACGCGCGCGAGACATTCGGGCGGTTCGTGGTCGGGGCGAACAATCGTCTCGCCGCCGCGGCCGCGCGCGCGGTGGCCGAATCGCCGGGGGCGACGTACAACCCGCTCTTCATCTACGGCGCGCATGGACTGGGGAAGTCGCATCTGCTCGGTGCGGTGGCCGACCTTGCGGCGGGACTCTGGCCGGAGCTCGAGATACGGCGCGACGACGGCGCGCACTTCGTGGCCGGGCACGCGGCCTCGGTCGCGTCCGGCTCCGCCGAGGGGTTCCTCGCTGCGCACGCCCGCGCCGGGATGCTGCTGCTCGACGACGTGCACGCGCTCGAGGGGCATCCGTCCGCGCAGCTCGCGCTCGCGGCGCTGATTGACGGACTCGTGAGCGCCGGACGTCAGGTGGTGCTGGCCGCCGACCGGCTGCCCGCGGGGATCGCCGAGGTCGAGGAAGCGCTGGCGAACACCCTTTCGCAGGGGTTGCTCGTGGATGTCGCCGCCCCCGACTACGAGACGCGCGCGGCCATCCTGCAACGGATGGCCACGGAGCAGGGGCTCGAGCTTACGAACGACGTGGTGCAGGACCTCGCGGCGCGTGAGTATCGGGACATCGACGAGCTGCGCGCGGCGCTGGCGCCGATCGCCTCCGGCCAGCGAAAGCCGGCACCCAAACTCGACGCCGGCGAGTTCGAGAGCTTCCTGAGCGACGTGCAGGTGGTGGTGCAGCAGCACGTGGAGTCGTGGCGCGGCCGGCTCAAGGAAGCCATTGCCTACTGGCAGGCCGAGGGCTTCCGCACCGGCGTGCTGGAGCGCGCGCTCGACCTGCCCCGCGCTCCCGACGTGGCCGGACTCACCGCCACCTTCACCGCCGCGGTGGAGCACCTGCGCAACCTCGAACGGCAGGCGC
Organism: bacterium; assembly: GCA_021813725.1. Classification (GTDB taxonomy): domain Bacteria; phylum Gemmatimonadota; class Gemmatimonadetes; order Gemmatimonadales; family Gemmatimonadaceae; genus PNKL01. Next base: position 21,299 of record JAKAJN010000001.1, read on the forward strand.
GTCAGGTGGATCCGTCGCTCGTGGGGCACGCGGTCTTCCGCGATCCGGAGCGCATGGAAGCGGCCGAAGATCTCGTGGAGCGCGCGCTGTCGGGGGAGGCGCGGGCCAAGGGCCCGAGCCCGGCCTTCGTCCGCGAAGGCTTCGAGGTGGGCGCGTCGAACCAGCTGGCGGTGCACGCCGCCGACGCGGTCGTTGCGGAGCCGGCGCACCGCTACAACCCGCTCGTGCTCTACGGCCCGAGCGGCGTCGGCAAGACGCACCTCGCCAACGCGATCGGCAACGCCCTGCAGCTGCGCGGCGACCGGCACGGGGTGGCGTGCGTCAACGCGCAGCAGCTCGTCGATGAACTCATCGAGGCGGTGCATCGCGGCGACGTCGACCGCTGGCGCGCGCGCTATCGCGCCGCCGGTGCGCTGATCGTGGATGACATTCAATTCCTCGGCGGCAAGGAGCGCACGCAAGAAGAGTTCTTCGGCATCTTCAACACGATGATCGAGCACGGGCGACAGGTGGTCGTCACCAGCGACCGCGTGCCGGCGGACATCACCGACCTCGAGGCGCGCCTGCGCTCACGGTTCGAGGGCGGCCTCGTGGTTCCCATCCAGTCGCCCGACCGCACGCTGCGCGAGCGGCTCTTCGCGCGCTATCTCGCCGACGCCGGCCGCGCCGCTGACGAGGAGGTCCTGCACCTCCTCGGAGACCACCCGGTGCAGAGTGTGCGCGAGATCATCGGCCTCGTCACGCGCCTGGGAGCCGCGGCGGAGCTGCACGGCGCGGACATCACGGTGGCGTTCGTGCAGGGCGAGCTGGGCGATGCGGTCGCCGCGGCGGCGCCGCGCGCGCCGCGCATTTCAGCCGCCGTGTCCATCGGCGATCCGTTCCTCGACCACGAGAAGACCGTCTTCGAGTGGCCGGATGCGGGCGCGCGTCTCATCGAGGAGATGCGCTGATGGCCATTCGCGGCAGTCTCAAGGAAGCGAGCCTTCCCGACGTCCTGCAGCTCCTGTCGATGGGCAAGAAGACCGGCTGCCTGTCGGTCACGCATCGCTCCAACTTCGGGTCGATCTACTTCGACAAGGGCAAGATCTCGTACGCCTCGATCGTGAATCGCCGCGACCGCCTCGGCGACATCCTGATGAAGAGCGGCGTGATCACGCAGGTCCAGCTCGAGGAGGGAATCGCCGCCCAGGCGCACGAGCGCGACAAGCGCCTCGGCGAGATTCTCGTCGATCGCCGCATCATCACGCGCGAGGAGCTGCACCGGCAGATTCGGCTGCAGATCGAGGAGGCGGTGTTCTTCCTGTTCACCTGGACGCAGGGGACGTTCAACTTCGAGGCCGAGATTCGCCCCGAGGAACAGGACTTCCTCGTCTCCATCAACCCCGAGTCGCTGCTCCTCGAGGGGGCGCGCCGCGTGGACGAGTGGAGCCTGATCGAGAAGAAGATTCCCGGCTTCGACATCGTCTTCGAGATTGACCGCAAGCGCCTGGCCGACAGCGGCGTGGCGCTCACGGCGGAACAGGAGGCCGTGGTGCCGCTCATCGACGGGCGACGCGACGTGGCGGCGATCGTGGACGAGACCGGGATGGTCGAGTTCGAGGTGGGGAAGGCACTCTACGGTCTCGTCACCGCCGGCTTCCTGCACCGCGTCGGCAAGACGACGAAAGTGGCGGAGACGGCCGCCCCGGATGCGCGCGTGGAAGAGCACCGCAACCTCGGGACGGCATTCTACAAGGCCGGCATGCTGGACGAGAGCGTGCGCGAGTTCCGTCGGGTGCTCGAGCTGCGGAGCACCGACGTGCAGGCCCGCTTCTACCTCGGGCTCGTGCACATCCGGCAGGGCAAGTTCGCCGACGCGGTGACGGATTACCAGGAGATTGCGTCGGCGCGCGCCGCCAAACCGGCCGTCTTCCACAACCTCGCGCTGGCGCTCGAGGCGCTCGGCCGCTGGGACGAGGCGCGGCAGGCGCTGCAGGAGGCGGTGAAGCGGGGCGGTGCGCAGGATGCGCGCGTGCTGATGGGGCTTGGCATTCTGCACCTGCGCGCCGGCGACGCGACTGCCGCCGACGCGGCGCTGATGGAGGCGCGCCCACTTTTCACCCAGCGCGCGCCGGGCGCGGTCTGGTTCCACTACGCGGCGCTCGCTGCCGCACTCGGCGGGCACCTCGACAAGGCCATTTCGCTGCTCGGCGAAGGGACGCAGACGCATCCGCACGCCGCCACGCTGTTCAACAACCTCGCCGTCGCGCTCGAGGCCAAGGGGCGTGCCGACGAGGCGCGGGCGGCCGTGGAGAACGGCGTGCACGAGGATGCGGGCCTGCCGCAACTGCACAAGAACCTGGGCGACCTGTGCTATCGCGCCGGGCAGCTCGACGATGCGCTCGAGGCCTATCTCCGCGCGGTGAAGTTCAATGAGCGGCTCGGACCGGACGTGTGGCGCAAGCTCGGCAACATCCGGTTCAAGCGCGAGGAGAAGGACGAGGCGATCCGCTGCTGGGAGACGGCCCTGGCCATCGATCCCACCGACGCGCGCCTGCAGGCCAATCTTGAGACGGTGCGGGGGACGCAGTGACGGCTCCGAATCTGGAATCGCTGGCGGCGCAGTTCGCCGCAATCGAGCGGCGGCTCGACGCCGGCGTGGGCGCGGGTGAGCGCGATGCGACGCGCCAGGAGATCATCACCCTGTTCCGCACGCTGGAGCAGGGGATCGCCGACCTCACGGAAACGGTGTCGGCCCTCTCGACCCTGAAGGAGGACGTCAAGCGCCTGGTGGACAAGTTCAAGGCGCAGGGCGCCGAAGCCGCGACCAACCACCCCGAGTTCAGCGGCGAGAAGCCCGTCGTGCACGCCGACCACATCGGCGCCTCGACGTTCATCGAAAAGGGTTGGAGCCGCCTCTCGCTGGGCGACTACGAGGCAGCGGAGACCGCACTGCATCGCGCGCTTGAGCTCTCGCCGAACGATCCGCAGAGCGAAGCGCTGCTCGGCTGGGCGCAGATGCTGCAGGAGAAGTACGACGAGGCGCTGATGAACTTCCAGAAGGTGCTGATGCGCCAGCCGTCCAACGCACTCGCGCGCATCAACGTCGGCTATATCTGCCTCAAGAAGAAGATCTTCGGCGAGGCCATCGAGCACCTCTCCAAGGCGATTCGCCTCGACAACGACAAGAAGGCGACGCTCTACGCGCACTTCTACCTCGGCCTCGTCTACCTCGAGCGCGAGATGTTCGAGGATGCGCAGACATTCTTCCGCAAGACACTCGCGCTGGGACCGAACCTCATCGAGGCGTACTACGAACTGGGCCGCGCGCACTGGTACAACGGCGAGCGGGACGAGGCGAAGGAGGCGTGGCGCACGGGGCACGCGACCAACAAGTTCAACCCGTGGGGCAAGCGATGCGCCGAGGTGCTGCAGACGGTGGAGGCGGGCGGCGAGCCGCCGCGCTCGCCGTGATCGATCGGCGGGCGGACGCCGCGCGGTGCTCGCGCCGCGTTCGCCGCGCGCTCGTCCTGCTGGGCGCGGGCCTGCTCACGAGCGTGGCGATCCCCGCGCGCGCACTCCCGCAGGTGGGGGACGACGGGCTTCGGGTGCTCGAACGCGGCCGTTTCACCGTTCGCTACGCGCCGACCGACGAGCGGCTGGCCAACGCGCTCGCGGCGTCGGCAGCGGCGCGCGACACCTTTCCGGGCCTGCCGCGGCCGCGGGTGCACGTCGAAATCTGGGTGGCGCCGGACGACAACACCTTTCGCCAGTGGGCGGGAGACGGTGCACCGGAATGGGGCAACGCCTTTGCCTTTCCGGTGGAACGGCGCGTCGTGCTGCACGGCCACCGCAGCGGCAAGGGGGGCGACGCCCTCGAGGTGCTGCGGCACGAACTCGCGCATCTCGCGTTGCACGAGGCGCTCGGCGACATGCCGCCGCGCTGGTTCGACGAAGGGTACGCGTCCTATGCGGCCGGCGAGTGGGGACGAGACGAAGTGCTGGCCACGAACTTCGCGCTCGCCATCGCCCTCGGACGCCTCCCGACATTTGCCGGCCTCGATTCAAGCTTTTCGCAGGGCGCCACCACGGCGCAGGCGGCGTACGCCTTCTCGTTTCGCGCGGTGGCAGAACTCGCTGCCATCGACCGCGCGCGAGGCCTCACGCTCTTCTTCGCGTATTGGCGGCGCGACCGATCGCTCGAAATGGCGACGCGCCAGGCGTATGGCTTGACCCTCGGCGGGTTCGAGGAGTACTGGCAGCGGGCGACGCGCCGGCGCTACGGCGGACTCGCGCTGGTCACCGATCTCAGCCTCGGTGCCATCCTGGTGGTGGCGATGGTCGGTCCGCTGTGGATCATCCGCCGCCGTCGCGATCGGCGACGGCTTGAGGCCATGCGCACGGCCGACGCGGCACAGGCCGAGCGGGAACGCGCGAGCGCGCTCGCGGCACTCCTCGGTGAACAGGGGGAAGGGCCGCCGGATTAGGATTCGATTATAGTCCGGGACGCCCCGGGCGCCGTTCCTTGACAGCATCGCCCAACTGGAATAACCTCAATCGCTTATGGCGAACGCACAGGACCAGCGGGTATCTGGCGCGGTATGGTGGTGGGGGGCGGCGGTTGTGACGCTTGTCCTCGGCTACGCGGACCTCGCACGCGGGGGCGAAACAATAGCCCCCATCCTGCTCGTGCTGGGCTACTGCGTGTTGGTGCCGCGGGCGATTCTCGCGCGATAGGTTCGGCACTGGCAGGGTGCTTCGGGCGAATAGCTCAGTTGGTTAGAGCACCTGCCTTACACGCAGGGAGTCGGGGGTTCGAGTCCCTCTTCGCCCACTGTTAAGGGACGGCCTCGATGGATCGCGCACCGGCCGTTGCGGGTAGAAGGATTCAACGTTCGGAGGAGATGACTGTGAAGTCTCGGCTTGGCACCGCTCGTTCGATGGTCGCGGCTACCGTCCTGCTCATTGGCTCTGCCCCCGTGGCGCAGGCCCAAGGAGTCCGGACCCCGAACCCGAATGCCCCCCGGCTCGTGGTCGGCACGTTCCGGAGCAGCGACAAGAAGCTCTCCGTGCAGGCGTCGGAGGAGTTGCGCAGCCGGCTGAGCGCGGACATTCCGTTCCGCTCGCTGACGGTCATTTCGTCGGCCGACTACAAGCAGGTCGTGGAGCAGTCCGGCTACCCCTACGACGAAGCCCTGACGTCCGGCGACCTCGCGAGTCTCGCGAAGCTGCTGCGCACGGATGAGTTCCTCGAGGGGATGGTGGAAAAGACCGCCACCGGCTTCCTGATCAACGCCCGGCTCGTGCTGACGCGCGACGGCGACCTGTCGCAGCCCCTGCCGCCTGCCGAAGGCGACAAGCTCGCGCGCGCCGCGTCCGTGCTGTCGAAGAGCCTGCAGGACGCGCGCAAGCAGCTCGAGTCGGAGAAGAAGTGCAACATGCTTGGTCGCGAGAACAAGCCGGCCGAAGCGATCACCGCGGCCCGCGCCGGCGTGGCGGCCTATCCGCAGGCGACGTTGGCCCGCCTTTGCGAGCTGCAGGTGCGCGTCGGCTTCAAGCAGTCGCCGGACTCGATCATTGCGATTGCCCTCGACATCATCAAGGTCGATCCCAAGAGCAAGATCGCGCTCGGTGCGGCCGCTGATGCCTATAAGGCCAAGGGCGACCAGGACAAGAACACCGAGATGCTGGTCGCGCTGCTCGCGACCGACCCGACCAATACCCGTCTGCTCGACGACGTGGTCAACGCGCTCGCCTCCGCCGGCAAGTCGGAGATGGCGAAGCCGATTATCGCGCAGGCCATCAAGGACAACCCGGGCGACGTGCGGCTGATGAAGCTCGGCTTTCTCATCTACCTCGCCACCAAGGACATTGCCAACGGCACCGCCCTCGGCGAGGAGATGGTGAAGATTGACACGTCGGCGGCCGACACGACGTTCTTCATCAAGATGATCGGCGCGTACGAGACCGACACCGCCTTCCAGAAGGCGGCGGACGTGGCCGCCCGCGGCGTGGCGAAGTTCCCGACGAACATCACGCTTCTCTCGGCGCTGGGCTCGGAACAGCTCAAGACCGGGCAGCAGCAGCAGGCCATCGTGACCTTCCGCAAGATTCTGGCGATCGACCCGAAGGCGCCGTCGGTCCGGATGCTGATCGCGCGCACGTTCGACGAGCTCAAGATGGCGGACAGTGCGCTGGCGGCGCTGCGCGACGCGAAGGCGGCGGCCGAAGACGGCCAGGCGGTCGGCGGCTACGCGCTCAGCATCGGCAATCGGCTCTTCAAGGTGGGCCAGGAAGCGCTGAACAAGGCCCAGCAGAGCAAGAGCTCCGAGGACTACGCGGCGGCGATCGCCGCCAACGAGCAGGTGTTGCCGTGGGTGATCTTTGCCGACGAGACGGTGACGTCGCCGGAAAGCAGGAACCAGGCGAAGTTCCTCCGCGGGGTGGCGACGTTCCAGATTTCGGTCGCCGCCGTCAGCGACGCGCCGAAGACGAAGTCGTGCGAGCTCGCGAAGCTGGCCCAGGAGCATATCGCGGTGGCGCAAGTGAACCTGCCGGCCGGCGGCCGTTTTGCACCTGACGCGGTGTCGCAGCTCATGCCGATCATTCCGCAGATCATGACAGGCGCCGAGTCGATGGTGAAGGCGTACTGCAAGCCGTAGCGGCAGAGCGACAACAGAGAAAAAGCAGAGAGAAAACAGAGAGACAACAGACGGGCGGGCGACCTTGAGTTGCTCGTCCGTCTGTTGTCTCTCTGCTTTCTTTCTGTTTTCTCTCTGTTTTCTCTCTGTTTTCTCTCTGTTTTCTCTCTGTTTTCTCTCTGTTTTCTCTCTGTTGTTTCTCCGTTGTCTCTCTGTCGTCAATTCCTTGCTCCCCCGCACCCACTCCCGTGCCCACCCGCTACGACTCCGCCTACCACGCTCCGGTGCTGGTCGAGGAGGTCCTCGCCCTGTTCACCGGCGCCTCGCGTGCGCTGGACTGCACGCTCGGGGGCGGCGGACACTCGGCCGCCATGCTTGACGCCGGGATGGACGTAACGGGCATCGATCGCGACCCGGCGGCCATCGCCGAGGCGTCGCGCCGACTTCAGCCGGCCATCGCGGACGGTCGCTTTCACGCCATTCGCGGCAACTACGCGGACGCCGAGTCCCTGCTTCCCGCGGACGTCACCTACGACGCGATCCTGCTCGACCTTGGCGTGTCCTCGCATCAGCTCGACGAGCCGGCGCGCGGATTCTCGTTTCGCGAGGGGGAGCGGTTGGGGGGGGCGATGGAGCAGCTGGGCGGGCACGAGACGGTCGACAGTGGATGGCAGACGGTGGATCCGTCGACCGTCGACCGTCGACCGTCAACCGTCGCTCCCTGGCACTCCGCCGCCCACTTCCTCAACGAGGCCTCTCTCGCGGACCTGACCTCAGCGTTCCGTGAATACGGTGACGAACCCCGCGGCGCGCGCCTCGCCACGGAGGTCATCCGTCGACGGGAACGCCGCCCCTTTGCGCTCAGCGACGACCTGGTCGGCGCCATTCGCGCCGTCCTCGGCGCACGCAGCGGCCCATCCGATTTCGCGCGACTGTTTCAAGCCGTCCGGATCGCCGTGAATGACGAACTGTCCGGGCTCGCGCGTGCGCTCCCGGCCCTGCGTGACCGACTCGCCCCGCAGGGAGTCCTCGCAGTGATTGCGTACCACTCGGGCGAGGACCGGCGCGTGAAGCTGGCCTTCCGCGAGTGGGCGTCGTCGTGCGTCTGTCCACCCAAGCAGCCCGTCTGTACCTGCCGAGGACGCCCGTTGGGTACCCTGCTGACCCGCAAGCCGATCACCGCCGGCGACGCCGAGCTCGCGCACAACGTGCGGGCGCGGAGCGCGCACCTGCGCGCCTTCCGCCGGGAGGCCTGAAATGCGCGGACGATCGATGGTCTTTCTCGCGCTGGCCGGGTTCGTGGTGATCGCCACGGGCGTGATCTGGCGGCGCAGCCTCGGCGTCACGCGCGCCCGCGCCATCGAGCAGATCGAGACGCGCCGCACGGCCCTGGCGGCACAACGAGCCAAGCTCGACGGCGACATCCGGACCGCGATGAGCATGGAGCGGCTCGGCCGCGTCGCCGAAGAACGCCTGCATCTGCGCGTGCCGAGCGACAGTCTCGTGGTCACCCTGCGCCGCTCGCCCCGTGTCGCTGTTCGCTGACCGTCCGCGGCTCATTCACGGTGCGCTCGCGCTCTTTGCGCTGGCGGTGATCGGACGCGCCGCCAAGGTGCAGTTGCTTGACGCCGACCGGTGGCGGGCGCGCGCGCACGACCAGCAGGTGGCCGCCGCCCCGCTTCCCGCACCGCGCGGTGCGATTCAGGATGCCGGCGGTGAGGTATTGGTGGAGAGCCGCGAAATGGTGCGCCTGCGGGTGGCGCCGCGTGAAGTCCGCGAACCGCGGCAGCTCGCCGCGTTGATGCGCCGCGCATTGGTCGGCGATGAGTGGGTGCGGCGGTCCACGGACACGGCGTACAAGTGGGTCGAGGTGCCGGGACTGTATCTCCCCACCGATGTGGCGATGCTCACCGCGCTGCGCGGCGTGCATCCAGAGCCGGTGCTCAATCGCGTCGCGCCGCCCTCGGAAGGGTTGCGGCGCATCATCGGCCGCACCGCGGATGGCGGCGTGCCGGTCGACGGGGTGGAGTTGGCGCTCGACGGCTTGTTGCGCGGCCAGCCGGGACGCGACGCCCGGGTGCGCGACAGCCGCGGTCGGCTGTTCGACTCCCCCTCGGTCGATGGCGACGCGGCGCGCCCTGGGCACCGCGTCACGCTCACCATCAACGCCGGGCTGCAAGACATCGCCGAGCGCTCGCTCGCCGATGCGGTCACGGCGCAGGGTGCCTCGGGGGGCGACATCGTGGTGCTCGATGCGCGGTCCGGCGAGGTACGCGCGATGGCGAGCCGTCGCGCCGATCCACGCTCGACGGCGGCCACCGCCCTCACGGAACCGTACGAACCGGGCTCGACGCTCAAGCCGTTCATCGCCGCGTGGCTGTTGGGCCACGGTCGCGCCCGCGTGGACGACGTGGTGAACGGACACAACGGAACGTGGGTGCTCGACGGACGGACGATCCGCGACGATCACAAGGGGGCGTCGTTCACGCTGGCGGACGTCATTCGCTATTCGAGCAACATTGGGATCATCCAGTTCGCGCAGCGACTCTCGCCACGCGAGCAGTTCGAAGTGCTGCGCGATGCGGGCTTCGGCGCGCCGACCGGCGTCACGTATCCGTCGGAATCGCCCGGACGCCTTTCCACGCCCAGTCGCTGGTCGCGGCAGACGGCGGCGTCGCTGGCGATGGGGTATGAGGTGCTGGTGACCCCGATGCAGCTGGCGACCGCGTACGCGGCGATTGCGAACGGCGGCGAACTGCTGCAGCCGGCGCTGGTTCGCGAGGTGCGCGCCCCCGACGGCCGCGTCGTCTATCGGCACGAGCGGCAGGTGGTGCGCCGGCTGATGACGTCGGAGACGGCGCGCACGATGCGCGCGCTGCTCAAGGGCGTCACGGAGAGCGGCACGGCGGCCGGCACGTCGCTCGCGACGTTCGAGGTGGCGGGCAAAACCGGAACAGCCCAGGTGGCGCGCGATCGGCATTACGTGAGGGGAGAGTACACGGCGTCGTTCGTCGGCATGTTTCCCGCTGACGATCCACAGGTCGTGATCCTCGTGAAGCTCGACAGTCCGCGAAAGTCCATCTACGGCGGCAAGGCGGCGGCCCCGGTGAGCAAGACCGTGCTCGAGGCGGCGATCGCCGCGCGCGACGCGGCGCTCGATCGCCGCAGCTTGGCGAGCGCGCCGCAGCGTGCGGCAGCGGCGCCACCCGCCGACGAGCCCGTGCGCGACGCCGCCGAGGACTCGGTCGTGGTCACCGAGAGCGCGGGGAGCGTGCCGTACGAAGTGGCGCTCGACCATCCGCCGCGTCCGTCGCGCGTGGTGGCCGGTGCGCGCGCGGTGCCCGCGGTGCAGGGGCTGTCGCGTCGCGCGGCCGCGCGCGTCCTGCATCGCGCTGGCTTCCGCGTCGTCTTCCGCGACGGCGCGCCGTCGGGGCAGTGGCCCGCCGCCGGGACGATGGCCGTGTCGGGAAGTCGCGTCACGGTGGCGGTGGCGCCGTGAGCCGCAGCGTCGCGGTGGCACAGCTCGCGAATGCGCTCGAGGCGGCGGGACTGCTCGCCGAGCGCCGCGGCACGATACCCGAGCGCGTGACGGGCCTCACCGATGACTCGCGCTCCGTCGTGCGCGGCGGTGCATTCGTCGCCGTCCGCGGCACACAGCGCGACGGTCACGCGTACCTCGAAGCGGCGGCACAGGCCGGTGCGACGTTGGCGATCGTGGAAGACGGCACGGCCACCACACTGCCGGCGTTCATCGTGCGCGAGGGCCGTCGCGCCGCGGCGGTGGCGGCGGCCGCCTTCTACGGCGAGCCGGCCTCCTTCCTGCGCCTGGTTGCCGTCACCGGCACCAACGGCAAGACGACGACGGTCGGAATGCTGCGGCACCTGCTCGACGCGCCCCACGCGCGATCGGCGAGCATCGGCACGCTCGGTGTGCTGGTCGGCAGTGCGGGCGAGCCGCTCCCGGGGGGCGGCGGCCTCACGACCCCTGGTCCGATCGAGCTGCAGCGGCTGCTGCGCGCACTCGTGGACGCAGGCGTGCGATCGGTGGCAATGGAGGCCTCGTCGCATGCGCTCGATCAGGGGCGTATGGTCGGATTGCGCTTCGCGGCGGCGGTCTTCACCAACCTGACGCGCGACCATCTCGACTACCATCGGACCTTCGAGGCGTATTTCCAGGCGAAGGCATCGCTGGCGGATCTGCTCACCGACGGCGGGACGCTCGTGTCCAACGCGGACGACCCGGTATGGGCCGACCTGCCGCGCGTCCCGCGCGCCCTCACCTTCGGCGTGTCGTCGGCGACGGCGGACGTGCGGGCCGAGGCGGTGACGTTCCATCCGCGCGGGAGCCGCTGGGTGCTGGCACGCGGGGACGAACGGAGCGCGGTCGCCCTGCCGCTGATCGGCGACTTCAACGTTGCCAACGCACTTGGCGCGGCGGCGGCGGCGATTGCGGTCGGCGTTGCGCTCCCCGAGGTCGCGCGCCTGCTTGGTTCGCTGCCGCAGGTGCCGGGGCGTCTCGAGATCCTCAGCGAGCATCCCACGGTGCTGCGCGATTACGCGCACACGCCCGACGCGTTGGAGCGCGCCCTGCGCGCCCTGCGGCCGTTTACGCCGGGGCGGCTGATTGCGGTCTTCGGTTGCGGCGGCGACCGCGACCGGGGGAAGCGCCCGATGATGGCGGAGGTCGCCCACCGCCTTGCCGACGCGGTAGTGGTGACGAGCGACAATCCGCGCACCGAGGATCCGGAGCGCATTCTCGACGAGATCTGTGCGGCGCTCCCGCTCGGGAGCTACGAACGCATCGAAGATCGGCGCACGGCCATCGCCGCGGCGATCGCGATGGCCGACGCGGCGCGCGACGTCGTGCTGCTGGCGGGCAAGGGGCACGAGACGTATCAGATACGCGGGACCACGTCGTATCCCTTCGACGAGGCGGCCATTGTCCGTGGCCTGCTCGGGGCGGAATAAGCGATGGAGCACGACTTCTGGACGCTCTCGCGCGTGGCGCGGGCCCTCGGCCTGCCGGCCTATCGCGCGACCGATAGAACGTTACGTGGCATAATAACCGACACCCGCACACTCCGCCCCGGCGACCTCTTCGTGGCGCTGGCCGGCGAACGTTTCGACGCGCACGACTTCCTCGCCGAGGCCGTGCAGGCGGGGGCAGCGGCGGTCGTTGTGCGCGACGCCGCGCGCGCGGCGGGACTCGGCGTGCCGGCGTTCGCGGTGGATGACACCCTGCACGCGCTGGGGGCGCTCGCCCGGTTCTATCGGGCCGCGTGGACCATTCCCGTCGTTGCCGTCGGCGGCTCCAATGGCAAGACGTCCACCAAGGAACTGCTCAAGGCGGCGCTCGGCGCGCGGTTCAGCGTGCACGCTACCAGCGGCAACCTCAACAACCAGGTGGGCACGCCGCTCACGCTGCTTTCGTTGCCCGTCGGCGCGGAGTGCGCCGTCGTCGAAGTCGGCACCAACATGCCCGGAGAAATCCCGCTCCTGCGCGCGATCGTCGCGCCCGACGTGGCGCTCGTGACCTGTGTGCAGGAGGAACACCTTGAGGGCTTTGGCGATCTCGCCGGCGTCCTCGCGGAGGAGGCGGCCCTGCTGGACACCGTCGAGCTTGCGGTCGTTCCGGAGCACGAGGTGGCTCTGGTGGCGGAGGCGCGGCGGCGCGCACGCCGCGTGGTCACGGCCGGGCTCGCAGCCGGCGACCTCGCGACAACGGGGCACGGCCTCAACGCCGACGGCACGGGGTGGATGGAGGTGGAGGGGGTGCGCGTCGCGGTGCCGTTGCGGGGCGAGCACAACCTGCGCAACGCGATGCTGGCGCTGGCGCTGGCGCGCGAGTTGGGCGTGCCGCTGGCCGAGGCGGCGCGCGGCATCGCCGCGATGCCGCAGCCGTCCATGCGCTCGGCGGTGGAGCCGCTCGGACGCGCGCTGCTCATCAACGACGCGTACAATGCGAACCCCGGCTCGATGCGTGCGGCGCTCGCGTTGCTCGCCGCCGTTGGGGCCGGGCGACAGCGCGCGGCGGTGCTCGGCACGATGCGCGAGCTGGGCCCGTCGGCGGCGCAATTGCACCGCGACATCGCCCGCGTGGCGCTGGCCAGCGGCGCCGATGTGGTGGCGGGAATCGGCGAGTTCGGGCCCGCGCTCCAGGCGGAGGGGGCGGGGGACGCCCGCGTCATCACCGCCGGTGACGTGGATGACCTGTGGCCCGTCCTCCAACAGAGACTGCAGCCGGACGCCGCGATCCTGCTCAAGGCATCGCGCGGCGTGCGGCTGGAGCGCTTGCTCCCCCATCTCCAGTCCTGGGCGACGCCCGCCGTCTGATGCTCTACGAGCTCTTCTACCCGCTGCGCGATCATTTCAGCCCGCTGAACATCTTCCGCTACATCTCGGTGCGCGCGGCCGGGGCGGCGGTCACCGCGCTGCTGGTCTCGTTCATCTTCGGGCCGATGATCATCAATCGCCTGAAGCACATGGCCCTGCACCAGGTGGTGCGCGAAGGGACGCCGGATTCGCACGCCGGCAAGGGGACGACGCCGACGATGGGCGGGCTGATCATCCTCACGGCGACGTTGATTCCGACGCTGCTCTGGATGCGGCTCGACAACAAGTATGTCTGGATTGCGCTGATCGTCACCCTGTGGATGGGCGGCATCGGCTTTCTGGACGACTACCTCAAGCTGAAGCAGAAGCGGGAAGGGAAGGAGAACACGGGGCTCGTGGAGCGCTGGAAGCTTGCGGGGCAAATCACCATCGGGCTCGCGCTCGGGCTGTACCTCTGGCACTACCCGATCAGCAACCTGCCGGGCGCCTCCACGACGCTGCCATTCTACAAGTACCTCCTGATCGTGCCGACCTTCGGCCTGCTCTACGTGGCGTTCGTCACCTTCGTGATGACGGGGACGAGCAACGCGGTGAACCTCACCGACGGCCTCGATGGCCTGGCGGCGGGCCTGATGGCGATCGCGATGGCGACGCTGGCGATCTTCGCGTACGTGATGGGACGCTACGACACGTCGCAGGCGCTGCTGGTCTTCTACCTGCGCGGCTCCGGCGAGCTGACGGTCTTCTGCTCCGCGGTCTTTGGCGCGTCGGTCGGCTTTCTCTGGTACAACTGCTTCCCGGCGCAGGTCTTCATGGGCGACACGGGATCGCTCTCGCTTGGCGGGGCGCTGAGTTCGGTGGCGATCCTGCTGAAGAGCGAGTTTCTCGTGCTCATCATTGGCGGCGTCTTCGTGGCCGAAACGACGTCGGTGATCCTGCAGCGCGCGATGTTCAAGTGGCGCAAGCGGCGGTACGGCGTCGAGTACGCACGGGTCAACCGCGTCTTCAAGCGCGCCCCGATCCACCATCACTTCGAATTGTCCGGATGGCCGGAGGCGCAGGTGGTGGTGCGATTCTGGATTCTCGGCATCCTGTGCGCCTTCCTGGCGCTGAGCACGCTGAAGCTGCGGTGATCGGCGACGCGATTGCCCGCGGCGAGATCGCGGTCATCGGGCTGGGCCGCAGCGGCACCGCTGCCGCCCGGCTCCTCGCGCGTGAGGGGGGGCGCGTCTATGCGTCCGACGCGGGCGGCGGGGCGGCGGTCGCGCAGGCGGCCGCCGCGTTGCGCGCCGATGGCATCGACGCGGACGCCGGCCGGCACGACCTCGCGCGCATTCGGGGCGCGGCGCTCGTCATTGCGAGCCCGGGCGTGCCGCCGTCGGCGGAGCCGCTGGGCGCCGCGCGCGAGGCGGGCGTGCGCGTGGTGGGAGAGCTGGAGGTCGCCCTGCACGCGCTGCGCGGCGTGCCGTACATCGCCATCACCGGGACCAACGGCAAGAGCACGGTCACCGCGCTCGTCGCGCACCTGCTGACGGCGCTGGGGCATCGCGCGGTGGCCGCCGGCAACATTGGACGTGCCCTCAGCGACGTGGCGCTGTCGGCAGAACGGCCCGCGTGGATTGCGCTCGAAGTTTCGTCGTTCCAGCTGCACGACACGCCGAGCCTGCGACCGGCAGTCGGCGTGTTGACGAACCTGAGTCCCGATCACCTGGATCGCTACGCGACGATCGACGACTACTATGCCGACAAGGCCCTGCTGTATCGCAACGCGGGGCCGGCGTCGCGCTGGGTGCTGAACGCAGACGATGATGCGGCGTTGCGCCTCGCGCGCGGGGCCGCCGGCGAGCGCTGGATGTTCTCGCGGCGCGACGCGTCGGCCGCCGCGCATTTCGACGCGGCGCTCGACGCCCTCGTCCTGTTCGACGAACGCTTCGTGGCCCGCGGATCGCTGCCGCTGCTGGGCTGGCACAACGTCGAGAACGTGCTTGCAGCGGCGCTCGCGGTGTCGGTGGCCGACGCGGCGCATCGAACGCCGAACGCCCGGGCGGCGCTGGCCGTTGGCGCCGCGACGTTCGGCGGACTGCCGCATCGACTCGAGGTCGTCGCCGAGTCGCACGGTGTGCGCTGGATCAACGATTCCAAGGCGACCAACGTGTCCTCGGCGCGCGTCGCCATCGAGGCGATGGACCGGCCGACGATCGTCCTGCTGGGGGGCAAGCACAAGGGCGAGCCGTATACGTCGCTCATTGATCCACTCGTCGCGCACGCGAAGCTGGTGATCGCCTACGGCGCCGCCGAGTCCATTGTGGCGGCCGATCTGGAAGGGCGCGTGCCGATCGAGCGTGGCGGATCGTCCTTTGAGGACGTCATGCAACGCGCGCGCGCGGCGGCCTCGCCGGGCGACGCGGTGTTGCTCGCCCCGGCCTGCTCGAGCTTCGACATGTTCACCAACTACGAGGCGCGCGGCGACGCCTTCCGCCGACTGGCGCGGGAGGGCGCATGACCGCCCCCGCCGCCGTGCGCGCCGGCGTGGCGCGCGCCGCCGTCGGTGCGTCGCGCGAGCGCTGGCGCACCAGCTGGGAAGCGCGTGCGCTCATCATGTGCACTGCCGCCCTCGTCGCGTTCGGAGTCGCAACGCTGTACAGCGCCAGCGCGATGGTGGCGATGCAGTCGGGTTTCGCGAGTACCCACTTTCTGACGCGTCAGTTGGCCGGCATAGCCGTCGGCCTCGTGCTCTTCGTGCTCGCGGCCAAGCAGGACGCCGAATGGTGGCGCGACGCGGCGTGGCCGCTGATGCTCGGCGCGCTCGTGCTGATGTTGCTCTGCGTGCTGCCGTTCACCCGGGCCATCGCGCCGCCGATCCACGGCTCGCGACGATTCCTCTTCGGCGGCTCGATCCAGCCGTCGGAGTACGCCAAGCTGGCGGTGATCGCGTGGACGGCGATGCTGACGGTCAAGAAGGGGGAGCAATTGCGGCGCCTGACCAAGGGGATGCTGCCAATCCTGCTCGTCGTCGGCGCGCTGGCGGTGCTCGCGGCGCTCGAGCCCGACCTGTCGGTGGCGGTGTACTACCTGCTGCTGATGGGCGTGATCCTGTTCGCCGGCGGCGTGCGCATCGGTCACTTCGTCTTCCTGGGCCTCATCGCCATGCCGGTGCTCTGGAGCCAGGTGCAGCGACTGCAATACGTGCTCGAGCGGCTCCTCGGCTTCACCGAGGCCGGAGCGGTGCACCGCGAGGTGAACTTCCAACTGCAGCAGTCGCTGATCGCCGTCGGGTCTGGTGGTCTCTTCGGCGTCGGATACGGCGAGGGGCGGCAGCAATACGGATTCTTGCCGCTGCCGTACAATGATTTCATCGGCGGCAATATCGGCGAAGAGTGGGGCTTCATCGGACTGACGGGCGTGACGCTGCTCTTTGCGGCGTACTGTTGGTTGGGCTTTCGCATCGCCGCGCAGGCCCGCACGCCCTTCCAGCGCCTGCTCGCGATCGGCGTGACGTTCACGATGGTCACCACGGCGTACCTGCACCTCGGCGT
The DNA here is from genome assembly GCA_021813725.1 of bacterium. Lineage (GTDB taxonomy): Bacteria > Gemmatimonadota > Gemmatimonadetes > Gemmatimonadales > Gemmatimonadaceae > PNKL01. The sequence goes on from JAKAJN010000001.1 coordinate 37,788, forward strand.
CGCCATCGGGTTGCTGCCGACGACGGGACTCACGCTGCCATTCATCTCGTACGGCCGTTCCAATCTGTTGCTCTCGATGCTGATGACCGGTATCCTCGTGAATATCGGCAGCGCGAACGAGCGCGTGTACGGCGAGTCGGCCACCGACCCGATGCGCGTTGCGCCGGGGGTGGCGCGATGATCGGCGTGACGCCGAACGACCAGGGCGTCGCGCGATGACGACCGTCTGGTTCGCCGGTGGCGGCACGGGTGGACACCTGTATCCTGGGCTCGCCATCGCCCGCGCACTGCGCCAGGCGCGCCCGGAGATACGGGCACATTTCATCGGCGCCCGGCGCGGCATCGAGCGCGATGTGCTGCCGGCGACGGAGTTCGATCACACACTGCTCGACCTGCATCCGCTGTACCGGCCTCGACTCTGGAAGAACTGGCGCACCCTTCTCGGGGCGGTGGGGGCGTGGCGGGCGCTGGCGCGGCTCGAACGCGAACAGCACCCGCGCCTCGTCGTCGGCACCGGAGGGTACGCCTCCGGTCTGACGATGTTGTTCGCGTGGCAGCGCGGCATTCCCATCGTTCAGCACATCGGCGACGCGCATCCCGGCATCACGGCGCGCCTGAGCGCGCGCTTCACGCGCGAGGCGTACCTCGGCTTTCCCGAGGCCGCCGACACGCTGCCACACGGAGCGTGCCGCTATCTCGACACCGGCAACCCGATATCACCGCCCCCCGCGATTCATCCCGATCCGCGCCGGGCGCGCGAGCGATGGGGCTTTCCGGCGAGTGCGCGCGTGCTGCTGGTCTTCGGGGGAAGCCAGGGGGCACGGGCGCTCAACCGGACGATGGCGTCGTGGGTGGAGGCCGGAATCCCGGCCGAGCTGTGCGTCATCTGGGCGACGGGGAAGGGGCAGCATGAGGCCTTCGCGCAGCATGATCGCGCCGACGTGCGCGTCGTCCCGTACCTCGATCCGATTGCCGATGCCTACGCGGCGTGCGATCTCGCGCTGGTGCGGGCCGGGATGATGGGGACGAGCGAGCTGTCGGCGTGGGGCATCCCGATGATCCTCGTGCCACTCCCGTCAGCGGCGGCCGATCATCAGACGAAGAACGCCGAGGCGATTGCGCGTGCCGGCGCGGGAGTGCACCTGCCGCAGCGAGAACTTGATGTCGCGCGGCTCGATGGCCTCGTGCGGGACCTGCTGGGCGCACCGAACCGACTGCAGGCGATGGCCGACGCGGCACGGACGCGGGGCCGTCCGCACGCGGCCGCGGAGATTGCGCAGCGCATCAGCGCACTGCTGGGGCCTCAGTAGATGCCACTCGTTGATCGCACCGACCCGCGTCCCGTCCACTTCATCGGCGTTGCCGGTGCCGGGATGAGCGCGCTGGCGGAACTGCTGGTGCGGCGCGGAATGCGCGTCACCGGCTGCGATCAGAACGTTGCCGGCGCAGGCGATCTCGAGCAGCTGGGCGTTCCCGTGCTGACCGGGCACGACGTGGCGCATCTCGATGGGGCGCGCGCGGCGGTGTTCACCAGCGCGATGCCGAAAGACCATCCGGAACTTGTCGGCGCCCGCGCGCGCGGCGTGCCGCTTGTGCGGCGCGCGGAGGCGCTGGCCGAATGCTGCGCGGGCGGCACGCTGATTGGCATCGCGGGAACGCACGGCAAGAGCACCACGACGGTGATGACCACGGAGGTGCTGACGGCGGCCGGACTCTCGCCCACGGGCGTGGTGGGCGCGCGGGTCACCGCGTGGGGCGGCAACCTCAAGTACGGCGGCGAGTCGGCGTTCGTGGTGGAGGCCGATGAGTACGACCGGTCGTTTCTCGCGCTGTGGCCGCAGGTGGCCGTGGTGACGAATGTCGAAGCCGATCATCTCGACATCTACGCCGACCTCGACGACATCACGCGCACGTTCGCCGAGTTCGTCGGACGTGCGCGCTGGGTGGTGCTGTGCGCCGACGACCCTGGCGCGAATGCGATGCCATCGCCGGCGACGTCCGAAGTGATCCGCTACGGCATCACCAGTCCCGATGCGCGTCTGCGGGCCGTCAACCTGCGCCCGGCGGCGGGGGGCACGACGTTCGATGTCGAGTTTGACGGCAAGGCGCTCGGGGCGGTGGCGCTCGCGCTGCCCGGGGAGCACAACGTGCGCAACGCGCTGGCCGCACTCGCGGTGGGCATTGGCACGTTCGGCCTGCAGGTGTCGCAGATGGCTCCCGGGCTTGCGGCGCTCGCCGGCGCCGAGCGGCGCTTCCAGCGGCTGGGTGCGGTGCGCGGCGTCGAGCTTATTGACGATTACGCCCATCATCCCACCGAACTGCGCGCCACGCTCGCGGCCGCCCGCGGCGCCTTCCCGGGCCGTCGCATCGTGGCCTGCTTCCAGCCGCACCTCTTCAGTCGCACGCGCGACTTTGCCACCGAGTTCGGCGAGGCACTCGCGGCGGCCGATGCGCTGTTTCTGTGCGATATCTATCCGGCGCGCGAGCAGCCGATGCCCGGTGTGACGTCACAGCTGATTGCGGACGCCATGGTGCGCTTCTCGCATGCCCCCACGTGGATGGGGCCGCGCCCGGATGTGGCCGCGGCGATCGCCCGATTTGTGCAGACCGGGGACGTCGTGCTGACGATTGGGGCGGGGGATGTGACGAAGACGGGGCCGGAGCTCCGTGCGCTCCTGTCGAGCCCGCTGTTTCCGCCTCGCGGCGCGAGTCGTCTATAGATGTCATGCCCGACTCTGCCGCCGCTCCCTCCGCGTTTCGCCGACATGCGCGGCGCGCGCTGGTCGTCGTGGCGGGGATTGCCGTCCTGGCGCTTCCCTTCGCCGCGCGCGAAGTCGCGCGTCACCTAAGCTTCTTCCGGGCGCGCACGGTGGAGATCGAGGGGGCGCGTTACATCGCCCCCGACCAGATCGTTTCGCGAATGAGGGTGGATACCGCGGCGTCCATCTGGGACGACGCGGCGGGATGGGAACGACGGATCGCGTCGCATCCGCAGGTGCGCGAGGTGCGCATTTCGCGGCAGCTGCCCGGAACGCTCGTGGTGCACATCACCGAGGTGCCGCCGGTGGCGTTGGTGCCGGGCGGGGCGGGGCTGACGCCGTACGACGCGTCGGGCCGTCCGCTGCCGATCGATCCGACGGCGGTGGATCTCGACCTTCCCGTCGTGCCGGCCCGCGACGTGGCGGCGTTGCGCCTGCTGGGCGAGGTGCGCGATTCCGCCCCGCAGCTGTATGCGCGCATCAACGACGTGCGGCGTCTGCCGCGCGGCGAGCTCCTGCTGCAAGTGGACTCACTGAACGTGCTCGGCGCCCGCGATCTGTCGGCGGCGCGCCTGTCGGACATCCTGCCGGTCGAACGCGACCTCGCGCGCCGTGGGCGCCGCGCCGTCGAGCTCGACCTGCGCTACCGTGACCAGGTCATCGCCAGACTCCCATGAACCTCGACCGCCTCGTCGCCGGACTCGACATCGGCTCGGCCAAGACCACCGCGATCATCGCGGAAGTCGTGGGCGACCTGCCCAAGCATCCCACGGTCAACATCCTTGGCGTCGGCCAGGCGCGCACCACCGGCATGCGCCGCGGGGTCGTGGCCGACATCGAGGAGACGACGCGCTGCATCAACAAGGCGCTCGCCGACGCTGAGCAAATGGCGGGGGCGAAGGTGGAGCACGTCTTCTGCGGCATCGCCGGCGAGCATGTGCAGGCGGTGACCAGCAAGGGGATCGCCTCGGTCACTGGCGCGGAGATCTCGCGCAACGACGTGGAGCGCGCCAATGCGGTCGCGCGCGCGCAGCCGATCGCGCAGGATCGCGAGCTGATCCACGCGATTCCGCAGGAATACACCGTGGACAAGAACCTCGGCATCCGCGATCCGATCGGGATGATCGGGACGCGGCTGGAGACCGAGATGTACCTGGTGACGATTGGCTCCTCGCCGGCGATGAACCTGCGCAAGAGCGTGGAACGGGCCGGGTACAAGGTGCAGGAACTGGTGCTCGAGCCGCTGGCGGCCGCGCTCAGCGTGCTGACCGAGGACGAGAAGGAGCTGGGCGTCGCGCTCGTCGAAGTGGGGGCCGGCACCACCGACCTCGCCGTCTTCCACGAGGGGAAGATCCGACACCTCGGCACCATCGGGTACGGCGGCAACAATGTGTCGAGCGACATCGTGCACGGCCTCGGGGTGACGCAGACCGATGCCGAGCGCCTCAAGGAGGCGTACGGCTGTGCGTACGAGCCGATGGTGCAGCACGGCGACGTGATTCGCCTGCCGAGCACGGTGGCGCAGGGCGACCGCCAGATACCGCGCGAACTGCTGGCGCACATCATCCATCAGCGGACGAGCGAGATCTACGAGCTGGCGGTGCGCGACATCGAGGAGGCCGGCTTCCTGAAGCGCCTGGCCGCGGGAGTGGTGGTGACGGGGGGCGTGGCGGCGATGCCCGGCATGGCCGAGCTCGCCAGTGAAGTGTTCGGCATCGGGACGCGGGTGGGGCTGCCGGGCGAGTTCCTCGGCGGTCTGGCCGACAGCGTGCAGGCGCCGCGCTATGCCACGGCGGTGGGGCTCGTGCAGTACGGTGCGGGGCGCGTGGCGCAGGGGGCGATGTCGGCGAAGGGGAAGCGGCTCAGCATGAGCGACGCGGCGCCGACGTTTGCGGGGTTGGCGGGGAAGGTGAAGAACTATCTGCAGGATTTCTTCTAGAGAAACAGCAGAGATACAACCGAGAGAAAACCGAGAGAAAGCAGAGCGAGCGAGGGATTGCGCGGGGGCAGTTATCATTCTAACATTCGTTAGAATGAAAGATCATCGCGGCGGGAGTCGCGCGGCGAAGGCCGCGTTGTACGAACAGTTCGCGCGCATTGGCCAGGCGCTCGCCAGCCCCGCGCGCATGGAGCTGATCGACCTGCTGGCACAGGCCGAGCAGCATGTGGAGCAGCTCAGTCGGCAGGCGAACCTGTCGGTGAAGAACACCAGCGCCCATCTGCGCGTGCTGCGCGCGGCGCGTCTCGTCGACTCGCGGCGCGAGGGAAAGTTCGTCATCTACCGGCTCGCCGGCCCGGATGTCGGCGCCCTCGCGCGCGCGCTCATTGCGGTCGCGCGCGACCGGCTCGCCGAGGTGGCGCAGATCTCCAACGCATTCTTCCACGCCCGTGACACGTTGAACCCGGTCGGCTTGGGCGAGTTGCGGCGCCTGATGCGCCGGGCCGATGTCGTGCTCCTCGACGTGCGGCCCGGCGAAGAATTCGCGGCCGGGCACCTGCGTGGCGCGCGCAATGTGCCCCTGGCCCGCCTGCGCGCCACGCTCGCCGAATTGTCCCCCGCGTGCGAGATCGTGGCGTACTGCCGCGGCCCGTACTGCGTCCTGGCCCCGGACGCTGTGGCATTGCTCCGCCGCCGGGGCTTTCACGCCCGGAGACTCGACGTCGGGTTTCCCGAGGCGCGCGACGCCGGATTCGCCGTCGCGGTCCTGCCGGCCGCATCGCCGTCTTCCCCTGCCGTCACCCCGCCATGAAAACCTTGTTCATCCTGAATGACCCGCCCTACGGCACCGAACGCACGTACAATGGGCTGCGCCTCGCCAACTCGTTGGCGAAGCGGCCCGGCGAGGACGTGCGCGTCTTTCTCATGGGCGATGCCGCCAGCGCGGCCAAGGCGGGCCAGCAAACGGCGAACGGATTCTACAACCTCGAGCGCATGCTCGCGGGAGCGGCGCGGGCCGGCGTGTCCATTGGCATCTGCGGCACCTGCATGGACGCCCGGGGCATCGGCGCTGCCGAACTCGTTGCCGGCGCCACCCGCAGTTCACTCGACGAACTGACCGACTGGACGCAGTGGTCCGATCGCGTGCTGGTGTTCTGACCCATGCCCACGCGCCGTGTGATCGTGGTCGGGGCGGGAGTGGGCGGCGTGGTGGCCGCCCGCCGCCTGCGCAAATTGCTCTCCGCGCGCGACGAGATCGTCGTCGTCGATCGCGCGGCCGAGGCGGCATTCGCGCCGTCGTTCCCGTGGCTCGTGACCGGGGCGCGGACGGCGTCGGCGGTGACGGCTCGGCTTGGCACGCTGCTGGGGCGCTCCATCCGCGTCGTGCATGGCGAAGTCGTGGCGCTCGACCCCGTCGCGCGGCGCGTCACCGTCGGCGACCGTGAGCTCGATGCCGATGCGCTGATCGTGGCGTTGGGCGCGGAACTCGCCCCCGAGACTATTCCGGGGCTGGCCGCGTTCGGCCACAACCTGTACGACGCTGCCGGCGCCACGGCGATGCACGCGGCGTTGCGGCAGTTGCGATCCGGTCGTGTCGTGATCCTGACCGCTGCACCGGCGTACAAGTGCCCGGCGGCACCGTACGAGACGGCCATGCTGATCGACGCCTGGCTGCGGCGCCAGGGACGACGAGCGCAGGTGGAGGTGGACGTCATCGCCGCGGAGGCCGCGCCGATGCCGGCGGCTGGTCCCGCGATCGGCGTCGCGGTCAGCGGCATGCTGGCCGCCAAGCGCATCGGATACACTCCGGGACGGCAGGTCGTCCACGTGAATCCCGCCGCGGGTTCGCTGCAGTTCGACGATGGACGTGTGGAGCAGGTGGACCTGCTCGGCTACGTGCCGCCGCACCGGGCGCCCGGGTGCGTGCGAGGGTCGGTGCTTGCCGGCGCCGGGGGCTGGATTGCCGCCGACCGCGCGACGTTGGAGACGACGTTTCCGGGCGTGTACGCAATTGGCGACGTGACGAGCATTCCGCTCGCGAGCGGCCGGCCGCTCCCGAAGGCCGGCGTGTTCGCGCACCGCCAGGCGGACGTCGTCGCGGCGAACCTCGCCCACGCCTGGACCGGGCGTGGTGCTCCTGCCGCGTTCGACGGACACGGCGCCTGTTTCGTCGAGACCGGCGACGGCCGCGCCGGCTACGGCGCCGGGAACTTCTACGCGGAACCGGCGCCGGGCATTGTCCTGCGGCAACCGTCGCGCATTGCCCACTGGGGCAAGGTCGCGTACGAACGTCTCTGGCTGCGCGGCATTGTGGTGGGACTTCCGGGATAGACGCGCCCGCAAACGCCGCGGGGCCGGTCGTCCAGCGACATCTCACAAATCTGCGCCACGACTTCGGCGCGTGGATTTGTCTCGATTGCTTTTCCGTCCGTCGCTCGTCCACTCATTGGTACGATACGCGCCGAAGCGTATATTTCCGCGTCCGATCTCGTCCCCTGAACATCGCGACGGAGCCAACCCCGCATGCCACTGAACTTCGAACTCGAGCAGAGTGCGCCCACTGGCGGCGCCCGCATGAAGGTGGTGGGCGTGGGAGGCGGCGGCGGTAATGCGGTCAACCGCATGATCGAGGAGCAGCTCGAGGGCGTGGAGTTCATCTCCGTCAACACCGACGCGCAGGCGCTGCTCAACTCGAAGTCCGACGTCAAGATCCAGATCGGCAAGAAGCTCACCCGCGGACTCGGCGCCGGCGCGCGCCCCGAGATCGGACGTCAGGCCATTGAGGAGAATCGCGACGAAGTCGCGCGCGTGATGAGCAACAGCGACCTCGTGTTCGTGACCTGCGGCATGGGGGGCGGCACGGGCACGGGCGCGGCACCGGTTGTCGCCGAGCTCGCGCGCGAGTCGGGCTCGCTCGTCGTCGGCATTGTCACGAAGCCCTTCCTGTTCGAGGGGCGCAAGCGGATGCGGCAGGCCGAAGAGGGGATCGAGGAGCTCCGCAAGTACGTCGACACGATGATCGTCGTCCCCAATGAGCGGCTGCTCGCGGTGGTCGGCAAGAACATCCCGTTCCAGGACGCGCTCAAGAAGGCCGACGAAGTGCTGCTGCGCGCCACGGAGGGCATCTCCGGTCTTGTGACGAAGTGCGGCATCATCAACGTCGACTTCGCCGACGTACGCACCGTGATGAAGGACGGCGGCGCCGCCATCATGGGCACTGGCGTGGGCTCGGGCGAGAACCGCGCGGTGGAAGCCGCGCAGATCGCCCTCTCGAGCCCGCTCCTCGACAACGTCTCCATTGCCGGCGCCACCGGCGTGCTGGTCAACATCACGGGCGGCGATGGCGAGCTGAGCTTCACCGACTTCACGACGGTTGGGCAGATCGTGCAGGAAGCGGTGGGCGAGGAGTCAAACATCATCATTGGGGCCGGGGTGGAGCCGGCAATGGTGGGGCAGGTGCGCGTCACCGTCGTGGCGACGGGCTTCGAACGCGCCGCCGCGCAGACGGGGCGCGGCGTGCAGGGGCGCGGCGTGCAGGGGCGCGCGGGTGCCACGCCGGTCATTCCGATTACCGAGGCCGGGGTGCGCCCGCGTCCCGTCATCGGTGGCTCGTATCAGGGCGGCTCGGCCATGCCGGCGCCGCGCGCGCGCCCCGCGGCTGAACCGCGCCGCATCGAGGATCTCAGCGACATGGAGATCCCGACCTTCATCCGGAGACAGATGGACTGATGCGATTCGCACGGCGTGCCGCCATCGTGGTGGTGGCGGTGGTCGCCGCCGTGCTGGCGCTGACGAGGATTCCTCGGCCGACGCCACTCGCGCGCTCCCCGGCCGAACGCCTGGGACTGGACCGCTGGCATGCGAGCGACACCCTCGGGCAGGGGGAGTCGCTCGTCGCGCTTCTGGCCCGCCGCGGGCTCGAGGCAGCGGATGCCGCCATGGCCGTGCAGTCACTGCACGGGCTGGTGGATGACCGCCGCATCCCCGCCGGCCTTCAGGTGAACGTGCACGGCGACACGGCGAGCGCGCGGGCCACCGACGTGGAGCTGCTGCTCAACGACGACAAGGTCATCCGGCTGCATCGCGACGGCGAGGTCTGGACCGCGACGGAGGAGATCATCCCGTGGGTCACCGACACGCTGGTCGTGCGGGGCGCCGTGCACACCAACCTGTATGACGCGGTCGACGAGGCGGGCGGCGCCTTCCTCTCGAAGGGCGCGCGGACGCAGCTGGCGTGGGAAATCGCCGATGTCTACGAGTATCGCGTGGACATGTCGCGCGACTTGCAGGACGGCGACAGCGTGCGCGTCCTCTTTGAGCGCGCGACCAATCCGTCGAACGTGAACCGGATCGGGCGCATTCTCGCCGCGGGGTTGGAGCGTGGAGGCCAGGAGATCACGGCCGTTCGCTTTGTGCACCCGGACGGCAAGGCCGAGTACTTTGACGAGAAGGGGAAGTCGCTGCGCGCGTCGTTCCTGCGCGCCCCGCTCTCCTTCCGTCGCATCTCCAGCGTCTTCGGGCGGCGCAAGCACCCGATCCTCGGCATTTGGCGCCAGCACGCGGGCACGGACTACTCGGCGGCGTCGGGGACGCCCGTGCGCAGCATCGGCGACGGCGTGGTGATCTACGCCGGCCGCAAGGGCGGCTACGGCAACGTGCTCGAGATTCGCCACCGCAATGGCTTCGTGACGCGCTACGGTCATTTGCGCGGCTTCGCGAAGGGGATTCGTCGCGGCACGTCGGTGACGCAGGGACAGACGGTGGCGTACGTCGGCATGACCGGGCTGGCGACGGGCCCGCACCTGCACTTCGAGGTGCTCGTCAATGGCGTACAGCGCAACCCGAGCACAGCGCTGCGTCAGTCGGCCGCGGTGGCGCTCGGCGGCCGGGAACGGGCCGCGTTCGACTCGGTGGCGCGCGTCGCGTTGGCGGAACTGGGTCGTGCGCCGGGCGTGATGCTGGCGCCCTGAGCGTGCGCGAGACGGGCGTGCGAGACGGGCGTGCGAGAGACGGGCGTGCGAGAGACGGGCGTGCGAGAGACGGGCGTGCGAGAGACGGGCGTGCGAGAGACGGGCGCGCCCTTATCGGTCGGCGGGCGGTCGGTCGGCGAGCAGGCGCTCGGGATGCGTGTAGACGTCCACGGCGTCGCGCCCGACGACGGCCACGGTGATGCCGGCGCGCTCGGCGAGGCGGATCGCCAGCCCAGTCGGGCGCGAGCCCGCGGCGATGAGGGGAACACCCGCCACGGCCACCTTCTGCACCAGCTCGTAGCTCAGCCGGCTCGTGACCACCACGAAGCCACGGGACGGTTCCACGCCGCCTCGCCACAGAGCGCCAAGCAGCTTGTCGACGGCGTTGTGGCGGCCAACATCCTCGCGCACGACCACTGACCCGCCGTTGCCCGGCACCCACGCTGCCGCGTGGGCGGCGCGGGTGGCCTGATGCACCGTTTGCTGGTCGAAAAGCGCCTCACTGGCACGCTGCAGCGACGCGGCATCGGTCTGCAGCGTGGCATGCACCACGGGGATGGTGCGCACCACTTCGTCGATGGCCTCCACGCCACAGAGGCCGCATCCGGTGCGCCCGGGAAGGCCGCGCGCCCGCGCGGCAAGTCGTGCGTGCGCCGCCTCGGGCACGGCGATCCGCAATTCGACGCCGCGGCTATGCTGGGAGATCCGCACGCCCTGCACGTCGGCGGCGGTGGCCACGATCCCCTCGGAGACCGAGAAGCCGACGGCCAGATCCTCGAAATCGAGCGGCGTGCACATCATCACGGCGTGCGGTCGATTGCCGTAGACCATGGCCACCGGTACTTCCTCGGCCAGATGGCCTTCCCCCGCCGTCGCGCTGTCGCCCACGATGCGCAGGAAGGGACGCGGCGCATGCGGCCCGCCGTAGCCGAGCCCGGGGTCGGCGCCGAGCACGTAATCCGCGGTCACTCGGCGGCTCGCGCCGGGGCGGTCGAGGCGGTCGCCGCCTCCGGCTGCACGTGCTGCCAGCCGAACCGCCCTTTGATGCATAGGTTACCTTGCGTAATACCATGCGCGAACGGCGACGTCGCCTTCACGATCACGTTGTCCTGCACGTGCAGGCTCACGGTGCAACCGACGCCGCAGTACGGGCAGATCGTGTCGGTCACGGCCTGCTCCTCCGGCCGCCAGGCGCCGGCGGCGCGCAGGTCGAACTCGGGCACCGCCATCAGCGCCCCCGTCGGGCAGACGGCCACGCAATTGCCGCAATACACGCAGGCCGAATCCGGCAGCCCAACCGAGAGTTCGGTCGAGATGCGCGCGGCGAAACCGCGTCCGGCGAGGGCGATCGCGAACGAGTTCTGGTGATCGACGCCGCACGCCTGCACGCATCGGTAGCACAGCACGCACTTGGCGTAGTCGCGGACGAACAGTTCGTTGTCGCGCAGCACCGGCTGCGCCACGGTGGCGGCGTGCGCGGTGTCGGGCGGTTCGTGATGACCGACGCCGACCGCGGCGCGCTCGGCCGTGCTCTGCGGCTCCGCGCTCGCGCCGAAGCGCTCGGGGTGGCACCCGTACTCGACGAGCAGCTCCGCCATGCCGGGCGTCGTCGACAAGTCCACGCTCGACGCGAGGAACTCGAGCACCAGACGGCGCGCGTGCCGGACGCGCGGAGAGTTCGTGTGCACCACCATCCCGGCTTCGACTTCGCGGGAGCACGACGGCACCAGCACGCGGGCGCCCTCGACCTCCACGACGCAGAGCCGGCAGACATTCGCCGGCGTCAACGTCTCCAGAAAGCAGAGCGTCGGAATCTCGAGGCCGGCGGCGCGGCAGGCCGCAAGGAGGGTCACACCCGCTTCGGCAGTGACCGTGCGGCCGTCGATGGTCAGAGCGACCGGCGGCCGCGACGTGCGCGCCGGGCGCGTGATCGGAATGAGCGTGGCAGTCATTGGGCGGTCGTCGCAAAGAGTCCGAGCCGGCGAACCGCGGAGTCGACGGCCGCTGCCGCCGACTGTCCGAGCCCGCAGATCGATGCGTCGCGCATCGCGCGCCCGATGTCGTCGAGCAGAGCCAGCTCCGCGGTGACACCGCCGAGCGGCGCACCGGTCGCGAGACGGTGCAGCGCCTCTTCCTGCCGCACCGTGCCGACGCGGCACGGGACGCACTGGCCGCACGACTCATCGCGGAAGAAGGCCGCAATGCGGAGGACGGCTTCACGCAGATCGTCCGGATCGTCGAACGCCATGATCACGCCGGACCCGAGCGTGGCGTCGGCGGCGCGTGCGTGCTCGAGCGTCAGCGGCAGGTCCGTCTCGTCGGCCCTGATGAATCCGCCCGCCGCGCCACCGAGCAGGACCGCGCTCAGGCGAGGCGATACTCCCGCCTGCTGCAGCAGGGCGCGCAGCGATGTGCCGCACGGTGCCTCGTACACGCCGGGGCGGGCGACGGCGCCGCTGAGGCAGAAGAGCCGCGTCCCGGTGGACTGCGGCGTGCCCTTGGCCGCGTAGGCGGCGCCACCTTCGAGCACGATGGGCAGAACGTTCGCGAGCGTCTCGACGTTGTTCACCACGGTGGGCTTGCCGAACAGCCCCACCTGCACCGGGAACGGGGGCTTCGTGCGTGGTTCGCCGCGCTTCCCCTCGATGGATTCAAAGAGCGCCGTCTCCTCGCCGCAGATGTAGGCACCGGCGCCACGGCGAATCTCGATGTCGAATCGCACGCCGCGTCCCATCACGTCGTCGCCGAGCAGACCGGCGGCGCGCGCCGCCTCGACGGCGCCGTGCAGACGCTGGTGTGCCAGCGGATACTCGGCGCGCAGGTAGACGAAGCCCTTGGTGCTCCCGGTCGCGAACCCCGCAATGGTCATCGCTTCAACGACGGCGAACGGATCGCCGGCGATCAACACGCGATCCTTGAACGTCCCCGGTTCGCTCTCGTCTGCGTTGCAGACCACGTAGTGTGGCGTCGCCTCCTGCCGGCGCACCGCGTCCCATTTGCGCCCGGTCGGGAACGCGGCGCCGCCGCGTCCGACGAGCCCCGACGCGGTCACCTCGGCAATCACGGCCTCGGCGCCGAGGTCGAGGGCGCGCGCGAGCGCGCGATAGCCGCCCGCGTCGCGATACGCGGCGAGCGACGTTGGATCCACGACCCCGACACGGCGGAGCAGGACCAGCGAGGCGTCGCCTTGCTGCGGCACGCGCGTGTCGGCCAGCGCATCGGCGCCCGGCGCAGCGCCCGTCAGGAGCGCGCGGATGACATCGTCGGTGACACCGCCGAGTTGGCGTTCCTCGGGCACCGCGCCGGCGTCGGTGACCAGAACGGCCGGCGCCTGGTCGCAGAGTCCGAGGCAGGGCGAAGGCATCCACCCTGGCGCTTGCGTCGCGCTTCCGGCGGCGTCGCCCGCCGGGTGGCCCGGCGCGTCTCCCTCTGCCGCTGTGGCGTGCGCGTGGCCAAGGTGAGCGCCGGCCACTGCCGTGGCCGCGGCGATGACATCTCGCGCGCCGCGATTGCGGCAGCCGATGTCGTCGCAGACGTGGACGACGCGCCGTGGACGCGGCGCGGTGGCCAGCAGCGCATAGAAGGTGGCGACACCCCACGCCTCGGCGGGCGGCACGTGGAGTCGCTCGCAGACGTAGCGCAGTCCGCCGGGGCTGATCCATCCGTGGCGCGACTGCAGCGCCTGGAGTGCCGGCACAAGCTCGGTGCGACGCTGGCGCATCGCGCGACCGCCATGCCCGACGTGCGTGTCGTGCTGCCACTGGTCGCGCGCGCCGCCATGCCAGCGGCTGGTTGGCGCGCCGAGCACGGCATCGACCGCCTCGCGTTCGGCGTCCGTCGGGTCGGCGTCGGGAAGGCGAATATCCATCAGAGCGACTCCTTCCGGCTGCCATTCACCCGCTCCACGCGCACGGCGGCCGACTTGAAGGCGGCCGTCCCCGACCGATGGTCGTGGGCGTCGTGCGTGAGCAGGTTCGTGTTGACGACATCCGGAGAGTGGAACGTCATGAAGACGAGGCCCGCGCGCAGGCCGTGATCGACGCGGGCCGGCACGAGCACCGCGCCGCGCCGCGACGAGACGCGCATCACGTCGCCGTCGCGGACTTCGAGCCGCGCCGCGTCCTCGGGCGACAAGTCAATGGTCTCTTCGGTGTGCAGCGGCGATTGGTACGCGCCGGTCTGTACTCCCGTGTTGTACGACTCCAGGCGGCGTCCGGTGGTGAGCAGGAACGGGAAGTCGGCGTCCGGCACTTCGTACGGCATCGACGGTTGCACGACCGAGAACGGGACTCGCGGTCCGCGCAGCGGCGTCTCCCAGAGCCGCCCGTGCAGGAAGGCCTCGCCCGGGTGCGACTCGTCGGGGCAGGGCCACTGCAGTCCACCATGCGTGGCGAGGCGCTCATAGCTCATTCCGCCCGCCAGATGCGGCGCCACCACGCGGAACTCGTTCCAGACTTGCTCCGCATTCGGCGCGCCGATGTCTACGCCGAGCCGGCTGGCAAGTTCGTTGAAGATCCACAACTCGTCGCGCGCCCCCGCCGGCGGTTCCTTCGCCTTGCGGATGCGCTGCACCCGGCGCTCGGAGTTGGTGACGGTGCCGTCCGCCTCGCACCAACTTGCGGTAGCGGGCAGGACCACGTGGGCGAGCTTCGCCGTCGCCGTCAGAAAGATCTCCTGGACGACCAGGTGATCGAGCCGGCCGAGCGCGTCGGCCACGCGGTGACCGTCGGCGTCGCTCTGCACCGGATTCTCGCCCGCGCAGAGCAGGGCAGACATCTCACCGTCGGCCATCGCCTCGAGCATTTCGGTCAGGTTCCGGCCGTGCTTGGGCTGGATCGGCACGCCGTAGTGGCGCTCGAAGCGGGCGCGCGTGTCGTCGTTGAGGATGTCCTGGAATCCCGGCAGGCGGTTGGGCAGCGCCCCCATATCACCGCCGCCTTGCACGTTGTTCTGGCCGCGCAACGGATTGCAGCCACACGCCCAGCGGCCCACATGCCCCGTGAGCAGGGCCAGGTTGATGAGCGCCAGCACGTTGTCCACCGAGTTGTGATGCTCGGTGATGCCCAGCGTCCACGCGATCATGGCCTTGTCGGCCGTGGCGAAGGTGTGCGCCGCCTCGCGGATCACGGCCGCCGGCACGCCGGTGAGCCGCTCACCCTCGGCGAGGGTGTACGGCTCGACCGCGGCGGCGTACGCCTCGAAGCCCGTGGTCGCGTGTTCAATGAATGTGCGGTGGGCAAGCCCCGCGTGGATGATTTCGCGCGCGAGGGTGTTGGAGAGCGCCACGTCGCTCCCCGAGTGCAGCCCCATCCAGACGTCGGCCCAGGCGGCCGACGCGGTGCGGCGCGGGTCCATCACATAGAGCCGCGTGCCGCGATGCACGCCTTTCAGCAGGTGGTGGAACCAGATCGGATGCGCATGGCGCGCGTTGGAGCCCCACAGGAACACGACGTCCGCGTCCTCCACCTCGGCATACGAGTTGGTGGACCCGCCCGCTCCAAAGACCGTCGCCAGACCGACGACGCTAGGTGCGTGTCACGTTCGGTTGCAGCTGTCGATGTTGTTCGTGCGGAAGGCGACGCGCGCGAGCTTCTGCGCGAGGTAGTTCATCTCGTTCGTCGACTTCGAGCAGCTGAAGATGCCCACCGCGTCCGGGCCGCGCGTGTCGAGCACGCGGCGAAAGCCGTCGGCGGCCGCGTCGAGCGCTTCGTTCCACGTCGACTCGTGCAGGGTACCGTGCCGGCGCACGAGGGGAACGGTCAGGCGGGCGTAGGCACCGCTGGAAGCGTAGGGAGAGGTCATGGCACAGGCGGGCTGGCAGGCCCGGGCAGAGTGGGAATCCTTGGAGTCTTGCCTTGGTACCTGCTGGCGGCAAGGGCTGGCGACCGATCAACGTCGTGTCGCCCTGCTACGTTTCAGCACGCATGCTTTCCTGGCTTCTTGGCCTCGTCGCCGGCACGGCTGCGGCGGCAGCGCTCTACGGTCCGCACCTCCCCACTGGCGGCTATCGCCGCGCCCTCGTTGCGCTGCGCGCGGTCGCCGTTGCGCTGATCGTCGCGCTGCTGCTCGACGCACCGCTTGGCGCGCGCGTCGCGCCGCGGCCGTTGACGGCGCTCGACGTCTCGGCCAGTTGGGGACAAGGCGGCGCCGGGCGATTCGCCGAGGCGGTCACGCGGGCACGACGCGCCGCGGGCGACGTGGTGCTCTTCGGCGATTCACTGCGCGTCGGGCCTCCGCCGTCCGTCCCCAGCGATGCGCAGACGCACGTTGGCCCGGCGGTGGACCGGGCCTCGGCGCTGGGGCGGCCGCTCCGAGTGATCACCGACGGTCAACTGGCCGATCCGGAAGCGCTCGCCTCGCTGCCGGCGGGGTCAACGGTGGAGGTGCTTCCCGCGCCGCTTGCCGTGGACGTCGCGGTGCAGTCGCTCGACCTGCCCCCCAGCGCGGCGCCCGGCGACACCATCGACCTGCGGGCGCTCGTCGTGAGCGCGGGCACTGCGGTGCCGGCCGTCACGATGGCGGCGCGGCTTGCCGACGGCACGGTGTTGGCCACGGCGCCGCTCGGCGCGCTGGCACCGTGGAGCGAACGCGAATGGCGTGCGCGCGTGCGCGTGCCGGAGCGGCGTGGCGCGCTGGTGGTGCAGGTGGCCGCGACCGCGGCCGGCGACGCGCAGGCGCGCAACGATACGGTCACCACCGTGCTCGACCTGCGGGGCGGGCCGTCCGCGGTGTTCGTGTCGACCGCGCCGGACGAGGATGCGCGCTACGCCCTGGCCCTGATGCGCGGCGCGCTCGCTTTCGGGGTGAAGGGCTACCTGCGCGTCGCGCCGGGGCAGTGGCGCGAGGACGGGACGCTGTCGCGCGTGGACGAAGGGGCGGTGCGCGAAGCGCTCGCGCGCGCCCCCCTTGCGGTATTACACGGTGATACGTCATTGTTTGGCACCCCGCGGGCCATCGGCCGGGGCGCGCTCGCCCTCGTGCCGGCGCCCGATGCCGACGCCGGCGAGTATTTCACGGAGACGGCCGGGGCGTCGCCGCTGGCGCCAGCCCTCGCGGGCGTACCCTGGGACTCGCTCCCCCCCGTGCTCGTCGGTCCGGCACCCGTCGGCACCAATTGGACCGCGCTGGGCGCCCGTCGGGCACGGCGCTTCGACGAGCGCACCGTGGTTGCGGGCTACGACGCGCCGCGTCGCGTCGCCGTGCTGCCGGTGCGTGGACTCTGGCGGTGGCAGTTCCGCGGCGGCCGTTCCGCCGATGCGTTCGCGGCGCTCTGGGGCGGTGTATTCGACTGGCTCGCCGAAGGTGGTGTCGAGGAGCGTGCCGTGCTCGTCTCGTCGCCGTGGGTGCGGGAGGGCGATCCGATCACGTGGCGCCGCGGGGCCACGGCCGATTCGGCCGTCGTGGTGCGACTGCGTCGCGATGGCGCCCGAGGTGAAACCGTGGATACGCTTCGCTACTCAGACGCGGCGGGCGTTGCGACCTCGCCTCCGCTTCCGGCGGGCATCTGGCGGGCTTCGGTGCAGGGCGGCGACGTCGCCTTCGCGGTGAATGCGTCGTCCGAGTGGCTACCACGCCGCCCCATCGTGTCGCGCGGTGCGGTTCCCGGCGTGGGCGCCGCGGGCGCGCGCCCCAGCGTGCGCGATCAATGGTGGTGGTTCGCGCTGGCGCTCGCCCTGCTCTGCGCGGAGTGGTGGATGCGGCGTCGGATCGGCCTGCGGTAGTCCTTACGGCTTCGGCAGCTTGCCGCGCGTCCATTTGTCGAAGACTTCGAGCACCGGCAGCGCATTCCCTGCGTCGTCGAACATCCCGCGCGACCGGATGGGACTCGGCTCGACCGCCGGCTCCCACCACATCACGCCCTTGCCCAGGCCGTAGGGCGTGTCGAGGACGAGTTGGTGAATGGTTTCGAGGAAATCGCGCTGGCCGGCGGGCGTTTCGGGGAACGGCGCGCGTTTCCCAACGTACTCTGACGGCCGGTAGTTGTACGCGACCTCCACGAGGATGATGGGCTTGCGGTAGCGCTCGGCCATCATCGCGAGGTTGTCGCGCAGCTCGAGCAGCGTGCCGTGCCACCACGGATAATATGACTGGCCGATCACGTCGAACTCGACGCCGCGCTGGAGCACGTTGTCGAACCACCACCGTGTCCTTGCCGCATCGCCACCCTTGTCGATGTGGAGCATGATGAGCGGCGGCGGCGCGCTCCCCGCGCCCGCCTTCACCCCCCTGATCCCGGCCTTCAGCAGTTCCGCCAGCGTGTCCCAGTGCTCCGGCAGCTTGCCGGCGGGAAACATCATGCCCGGCGCGATCTCATTGCCCACCTGCACCATGTCGGGCATCGCGCCGCCGTCGCGCAGGGCGGCGATGGTCACGCGCGTGTACGCCTCGACGGCGCGCACGAGTTCAGCGGTGCCGAGCGTCTCCCAGGCCTTCGGCATGATCTGCTTGTCGCCGTCGGCCCAGGTGTCGGAGTAGTGGTAGTCGAGCAGGAACTTGTATCCCATCGCCTTCGCCTGCCGTGCCAGCGCCATCGTGTATGCGAGGTCATTCGGCAACGGCCACGGACTATTCGCCACGGTGTGAAACAGCCGCAGGCGGATCCAGTTGTAGCCGTGGTCGCGGAAGAGCTGCAGTCCCGGCTTCACCACGCCTGAATCCTTGAACGGCACGCCGCGCGCCTCAGCCTGCGCGAGGAAAGACAGATCGGCGCCGATGGCATAGTCGAGTGCGGGACGGAGCGGTAGCGGCGCGTGCTGGGCGCGGGCGACGGCGGGTGGCGTCGCGACAACTGCAAGCGCGAGGCATGAACGCACGGCCATGGATGTCAGGCGCATCGGGGCAGGGAGAAGGGAGATTGCGTGCGGGGCAGCCAGCCGAACCACTGCGTCCGGAGTATGAGCACACGCGGCGCGCGCCGCCACAGCGGGGTGCCGACGCTGTCGGGGAGCCACGCACCCCGCGTGAATGCCTTGCCGACTCATCTTGAGGTTGCACCCTACATTTCGCGGCGCCCCCAAACGCTAGTTTGGCGACACGGTACGGAGACACCCGTGCCGATGGCCAACGGCCAGGGAGTCGGACATGTGGCGTGAGGAAGCGCCCCCCGCCTTGGATGCCGTTCACGAGATTCTCGGATCCCACGAACGCGACCCCGGCGAGCTGCTGCAGGTGCTCATCAAGGTGCAGCACTGCTACCACTACGTGCCGGACGGCGCGGTGGCGCTGATCGCCGAACACCTGCGGGTCACGCGCGCCCATGTGCGCGGCGTCACCGGATTCTACTCGTTCCTCAGCGACCACTATCTGGGCGAGTACGTCGTGTATTGCAGCGACAACATCACGGATCGCATGCAGGGGAGCACGGGGCTCGCCACGTATCTCTGCAACCGCCTCAACGTAAAGTTGGGCGACACGCGTGCCGACGGGCGCGTCAGTGTGCACTACACCTCGTGCACCGGCCTGTGCGATCAGGGGCCGGCGGCGCTGGTCAACGGCCTGGCCGTGACGCGCCTCACGCGGCTGCGGATGGACTTGATCGCCGAGCTCATCAACAAGCGCGCGCCGCTCGGGACGTGGCCCTCGGAGCTCTTCCTGGTGGAGGACAACTTCCGGCGGTCGGACGTGATGTTTCGGCGCTCCTTCGAGCCCGGCGCGGCGCTGCAGGCGGCGATGCGCCGGGGCGGCGACGACACACTGCGCGACATCCAGCACGAGGAGGCCGTGGATCCGTCGTCAGGCCATGCCTGGCGCCGCGGTGCCGACGAGACGCTCAAGGAACTCTATCGCTCGGACCTGCGCGGCCGCGGTGGGGCAGGCTTCAAGGCGGCGATCAAGTGGGAGACGTGCCGCGACATCTCCGCGCCGGAGCGGTACGTCGTCTGCAACGCCGACGAGGGTGAACCCGGCACGTTCAAGGATCGCGTGCTTCTCACCACGTACACGGACATGGTCTTCGAGGGCATGACGGTCTGCGGCTATGTGGTCGGCGCGACGCGCGGCATCCTCTACATTCGGCAGGAGTACTGGTACCTCAAGTCGCACCTCGAGGAGGTCATTGCGCGGCGGCGCGACGCGAACCTGCTCGGTCGCAACATCCTCGGCACCGGCTTCGCGTTCGACATAGACATTCACTGGGGGGCGGGGGCGTACATCGCCGGGATGGAGACGGCGCTCATCGAGAGCATCGAGGGGCGCCGCGCCAAGCCGCGCAAGCGCTGGCCCCTACCCGTGGTCGCCGGCCTCAACCGCCGTCCCACGGTCGTCAACAACGTCGAGACCTTCGCTGCGGCGGCGATGATCGCCCTGAAGGGCGGCGCCTGGTTCGCCGGGCACGGCACCGCGCATTCGGCGGGGACGAAGCTCTTCTGCGTCTCCGGCGACTGCGAGCGTCCGGGAATCTACGAGTATCCGTTCGGCGTCAGCGTGCGGGAGGTGCTGCGCGACTGCGGCGGACTCGACGCGCAGGCCGTGCAGGTCAGCGGGCCGTCGGGCGTGACGATCACGCGCATCGAGTTCGATCGCAACCTGGCGTTCGAGGACCTGTCGACGGTCGGGACGTTCATGATCTTCGGCCCGCAGCGCGACCTGTTTGACGTCGTCTGCAACTTCACGCACTTCTTCCGGCACGAGAGCTGCGGACTGTGCACGCCGTGCCGCGTGGGCACCAGCCTGCTGGCGAACCTCGTGGACAAGGTGGCGGCGGGAAAGGGGAGTCCGATGGACATCGCCGAGGTCGAGCGCATCAGCCAACTGCTCAAGACCACGGCGCACTGCGGCCTCGGACAGACCGCGCCGAACCACCTGATCGACAGCCTGCTGAAGTTCCGCGCCGAGTGGGACAAGCGGATGGTGACCACCGACTTCGTGCCGGCCTTCGATCTCGATGCTGCGCTCCACGAAGCGCGTCAGCTGACCGGGCGCGACGACGCCCTGGCGCACTTGTGAGGACCATACGATGAGTCCGGACCCCAGGAAGACCTTTCGGCTGGACGGTCGCGAGATTCCGTTCCGCGAGGGGCAGTCGGTGTTCGACGCGGCGATGGCCGCCGGCGTCTACATCCCGCACCTGTGCCACAATCCCGACTTTGAACCGCACAGCAGCTGCCGGCTCTGCACGGTGATCGTGAACGGGCGCCCGTTCGCGTCGTGCACGCAGCCGGCGGTGGCGGGGCAGGATGTGAAGAGTGACACGCCCGAACTCAACGAGATGCGGCGCTCGCTCACGGAGATGCTGCTGGTGGAGGGCAACCACTACTGCCCCGCCTGCGAGAAGAGCGGAAGCTGTCGTTTGCAGGCCACCGCTTACGCGCTGGGGCTGCAGGACACCCACTTCCCGCAGTTCTTTCCGCATCGTGACGTGGATGCCTCGCATCCCGACATCATCCTCGACCGCGACCGCTGCATTCTGTGCGGCCTCTGCGTCCGCATCAGCCGCACGGTGGACCGCAAGAACGTCTTTGCCATGACGGGGCGGGGGATCGCCACGACGATCGTCGTGGATTCTCCCTCGGGCCTGCTCGCCGACAGCCGCGTGTCGCGTGACGACGAGTCGGTGAAGCACTGTCCGGTCGGCGCCCTGATGATGAAGGGCGAGGCGTTCAAGATCCCCATTGGGGAGCGCCCGTACGACAAGGCACTCATCTCGGAAGACAGCGTGGCGCAATTCCAGGCGCGGGAGGCCGCCGCCCATGGCTAGCAAGCGCAAGATCGCCACCTGCTCGCTGGCGGGATGCTTCGGATGCCACATGTCGCTGCTCGACATCGACGAGCGGCTCCTCGACCTGCTCGAGCTGGCCGAGTTCGACCGCAGTCCGATCAACGACATCAAGGAGATCAAGGGGATGGTGGACATCGGGCTCGTCGAGGGCGGCCTGTGCAATGCCGAGACGGTGCGCGTGCTCCATCACTTCCGCGACCACTGCCGCGTGCTCGTGTCGGTGGGCGAATGCGCGCTGACCGGCGGCATTCCGTCCATGCGCAACCATCACAGCCTGAAGGCCTGCCTCGAGGAGTCATACATCCGCGGCGTCGGAGTCGAGAATGCGCACATCCCCGACGACCCCGAACTGCCGCTGCTGCTCGACAAGGTCTATCCGCTGCACGAGGTGGTGACGGTGGACTATCACGTCCCGGGGTGCCCTCCATCGGCCGATGCGCTCTGGCACGTGCTGAGCGCACTCGTCGCGGGGCGCGACCCGCACCTGCCCCCTGCGCTGCTGAAGTACGACTGACGGGAGACGTCCGTGACTCACGTGCTGGAGACCGCCGCCCATCCCCGCGCCCTGCGCCGCGTGGCCATCGAACCGCTCACGCGGGTGGAAGGGCACGGCAAGGTGACGATTCTCCTCGACGAGCAGCACCGCGTGCATCAGGCACGGCTGCATATCGTCGAGTTCCGCGGCTTCGAGAAATTCATCCAGGGCCGGCCCTACTGGGAGGTGCCGGTGCTGGTGCAGCGGCTCTGCGGCATCTGCCCCGTGAGCCACCATCTGGCCGCCGGCAAGGCGGTGGACATGCTGGTTGGCGCGCGTCAACTCACGCCGAGCGCCGAGAAGCTCCGCCGCCTGCTGCACAAGGGGCAGCTGCTGCAGTCGCATGCGCTGCATTTCTTCCACCTCGCGAGCCCCGACCTGCTCTTCGGCTTCGAGGCGGAGCCGGAGCGGCGCAACATCATCGGCGTGATCGGCGAGCATCCCGAACTCGCCGTGCGCGGCGTGAAGCTCCGCAAGTTCGGGCAGGAGGTCATCCGCGCCGTCGCGGGCAAGCGCATCCACGGCACCGCGTGCGTGCCCGGCGGGATGAACAAGCCGCTGGCCGCCGCCGATCGCGACGCCCTGCGCGGCGAGGTCGCGCAGATCGTCCGGTGGAGCCAGGAGGCGGTGCGGACGTGTCGCGACCTGCTCGACGCGAGTCCGCATGCGCCGATCTTTGGCGTCTTTCCGTCGAACTTCCTCAGTCTCATCCGGCCCGACGGCGCGCTCGACTTCTACGACGGCGGGTTGCGCGCCCGCAGTGCGAGCGGGGAGCTGATCTTCGACCACGTCGACTACACGCACTACAACCGCTTCATCCACGAAGAAGTGAAGTCGTGGTCGTACATGAAATTCCCCTTCATCATCAACCTCGGCGATGAGGACGGCTGGTACCGCGTCGGTCCGCTGGCGCGACTGAACAACTGCGACGCACTCGACACCGTCTTCGCCGAGCACGAGCGGCAGCTATTCCGACAGGCGGCCAACGGCGGGATGCAGCATGCCACGCTGGCGTACCACTGGGCGCGGATGATCGAAATGCTCCACGCCGCGGAGGGGATCGAGCGCCTGCTGGACGATCCGGAGATCCTCGGCACCGACCTCGTGACGCGCGGCGAGCGTGCCTTCGAGGGGGTGGGCGTAATCGAGGCGCCGCGCGGCACGCTGTTCCATCACTATCGCGTGGACGAGAACGACGTCGTGGTGCGCGCCAACCTCATTGTCAGCACCACCAACAACAACCAGGCGATGAACGAGGCGGTGCGGCAGGTGGCGGCCAGCTATCTCGACGGCCAGCAGCTCACGGAAGGGTTGCTCAATCACATCGAGGTGGCTGTGCGCGCCTTCGATCCGTGCCTCTCGTGCGCGACGCACGCGTTGGGCCGCATGCCACTGCGGGTGGAGCTCGTGGATGCGGACGGGGTGGTGGTGGACCGGCTGGTCAAGGGAAGCGACGGCCGGTGCACGCGGGACGACGCCGTCTGATGGCGCCGCGCATCGTCCTGCTCGGGTGCGGCAATCCCAGTCGCGGCGACGACGCGCTCGGGCCTGCGCTGCTGGCGCGGGTCCGTCAGTGGCTGTGCGATCGTCCTGACCTGAACGTGCGCGTGGTGGAGGACTACCAACTGCAGGTGGAGCACGCGCTCGATCTCGCCGAGGCCGATCTCGTGCTCTTCATTGATGCCGATGTCGCGGCGCACGCCCCCTTTGTCCTGCGACGCACGACGGGGCGGCGTGACGCGTCGTTCACGACGCACGCCCTCTCGCCGGAGGCGGTGCTGCACGTGGCGCGCGAGGTGCTGGGACGCGAGCCGCCGCCCGCCTGGGTGCTTGGCGTGCGTGGCGAGGAGTTCGCGCTGGGCGCGCCGCTCAGCACCAACGCGCTGGGGCATCTCGAAGTCGCGTGGGACGAAGTGCTGGAACTGCTGGATGACGCCCGCGCCCGGGCGTGGGACGCGCGGGCGGCCGGATGGTGACATCCGGATGCCGGCCAGGGACGCCGCGCGCCGCGAGCGTGACTAGCTTGCAGTCGTGACGATCTACGGCTGGATGGCGGCAGTACTCATCATCGCAGTGGGCGCGGCGGTGCAGGGTTCGGTGGGATTCGGACTCGGCGTCGTCGGTGCGCCCATCCTGATCCTCATCGAGCCGCGGCTGGTGCCGGGTCCCATTCTGCTCGATGCGCTGCTGCTCACCTTCCTCGTCACGGTGCGCGAGTGGAGGCACGTGCGCGTCTCCGACCTGGGCTGGTCCGTGCCCGGGCGACTGCTGGGCACGGTGCTCGCCGTCTGGATCCTCAAGGTCGTTCCGGCGGCGCGCCTCGAGTTCACGATGGGTCTCTTCATGCTGCTCGCCGTCGCGATGACGATGGTCGGTCCGCGCGTGAAGGTCGGGCGTCGCAGCCTGTTTGGTGCCGGCACGCTGGCGGGTGTGATGTCCACCATCACGTCCATGGGCGGACCGCCGATGGCCCTGCTGTATCAGCACGAAGAGGGGGCGCGCCTGCGCGGCACGCTCGCCGCCTTCTTCGCCCTCGGGGTGCTGCTCTCACTCGCTGGCCTCGCCGCCGTCGGCCGCTTCGGATGGGTCGAGGTGCGTCTGGCCGGGCTGCTGCTGCCCGGCGTCCTGCTCGGCTTTGCCCTGTCCGCCTGGACGGCGGATCGGCTCGACAAGCGCCACACGCGCGCCGTCGTGCTCACCACCTCCGCCGTCGCCGGCGCCATCGTGGTGCTGAAGGGACTGCTTTAGCGTCGCGGCGTCGCCTCGTCGATGAACGTGCGCAGGTCGGCCCGCAGCTTCTGCATCGACGCGGCGTCGATGTACATCATGTGGCCCGCGGTGAAGTGATCGACCTGGATGCGGTTTCTCCGCACTCCGTCCTCCAGCGTCATATGGTCGAGGGTGTACTGCACAGCCCAGTACGGCGTCGCCATGTCGTAGTAGCCCATCGCCACGTACAAGTGCATGTCGGGGTTCTTCGCGAACGCGCGCTCCAGGCTCGGCACGACGTTCGGATAACTTCCCTCGTCGTACCGCCAGCGACCGACGCCGCCCCCGAGGATGTAGTACAGGTCGTCGCTCTTGTAGCCCAGCTCGCGGCGCACGTAGTCGTTGAGCACCGGCGTGAACGAGTTGCGGATGCTCGCGTCGCTCGGGTCGAAGTTGGTGCGACCGCCCAGCGGATCCTGCATGAACGCGGTGAGCCGGCTGTCGAGGCGTCCGCTCATCCGGCGCTGGTCGCGCAGCAGTTCGACGCTGAAGCGGCCGAGTTCGAGCCGCAGGTCGGCATCACTGACGATCTGCTCGGTCATGCCCGTGAAGCGCGCGATCTTGCGCCCGACCGCTTGGCGGTCGGCAGCGGGAAGCGCGTCGCCCTTCATCAGGGCGGCGGCGTACTCGCCGCTTGCGAACTGCTCGGCCTGCCGCGCGAACTCCTCAAGGGGAAGCCGCTGCAAGTCGGGCGCCGCCTTCTTGTGGTAGTACGCGGTCATCGCGAACGACGGGAAGAATCCCACGTAGGCGACGTCGTTGCCGCGGTGGGGGCGCGAGTTCTCGAAGTTCAGCACGGCGCTCAGCAGGATCACGCCGTTGAGGGCGATGCCGTTGTCCGTGAGGTATCCCGCCAAGTGCGCGGCGCGCGTCGTACCGTAGCTCTCGCCGGCGATGAATTTGGGGCTCGTCCAGCGTCCGTTGCGTGACAGATATAGGCGAATGAACTCCGCCACCGACCGCATGTCCTCGTCGAGTCCCCAGAACTTCGGGCCATTCGCTGCCGAGGTGGCGCGACTGTAGCCGGTGCCCACGGGATCGAGGAAGACCAGATCGGTCTGGTCGAGCAGAGTGTTGGGATTGTCCACGTAACTGGCCGGCGGCGGCGGATTGGTGCCGTCGGGGTTCAGCTTGACCACCTTCGGACCGAACGCCCCCATGTGCAGCCAGACGGTTGCCGATCCCGGCCCGCCGTTGAAAACGAAGGTGATCGGGCGCGTGGCCGACTCCGCGCCATCCTTGGTGTACGCGACGTAGAAGATGTTGCCTTCGGTCTCGCCGCCCTGCGGATTGCGAATCGGCAGCATCGCCGCCGTGGCGGTGTACCGGAAGTCGCCGGCGCCGCGCAGCGTGTGGTGCGTGACCGCCGGCGTCTCGTCATCGGCGCGGCGCGACGGCGCGGCGGCACGTGCGGTGGTCGAATCCGGGCGCGCGGCGGGCGCGACCGCCGCCGTCGGTGGCACCTCCGCCGTCGGGCGCACGGCGCCGCCACGTCCGCCCGGCCGGGCGCCGCCCTGGGCGAAGAGAGGAGTCGCGACCAGCAACAGCAGGGACAGTGGACGCATGGCAACAGCCTCACGGGAGCGGGATGGCGCGCCGGTGCGCGGCGCGCAGGTCGAGCAGCGACCATACCGGTACGACGTGTGACCCCGAAACGTTGGCGTCTCGACGCCGTCGCCTCGAGCGGGCGCACGTCGCACCCATCGGCCACGGCGATCGCTATATTCTCCCGGTTCGCGCGCCAGCAGTCGACCCCGGAGGATCACCGCATGAGCATCAAGCTGCGCCTGACGGTCCTGAACTTCCTGCAATTCTTCGTCTGGGGAGCGTGGCTCATCTCGCTCGGCGGCTACATGATCGTCACGCTGGGGTTCACCGGCGGCGAGGTCGGCAGCATCTACGCCACGATGGGCATTGCCTCGCTCTTCATGCCGGGTCTGCTCGGCATCGTCGCCGACCGGTGGGTGAATGCGGAACGCGTGTACGGCATCTGCCACCTCATCGGCGCCGGCCTGCTGCTCTGGGCGTCCACGGTGAAGGACTTCCCGACGCTCTACACCATCATGCTGCTGAACGCGATGGTGTACATGCCGACCATCGCGCTCGGCAACACCGTCTCGTATGAGGTGCTCGAGCAGAAGGGGCTCGATGTCATCACGAGCTTCCCGCCGATCCGCGTGTGGGGCACCATCGGGTTCATTGCGTCCATGTGGATGGTGGACCTGGCGGGCTGGACCAAGAGTCCGTTGCAACTCTACATCAGCGCCGCCTCGGCCGCGGTGCTCGGCCTCTACGCGTTCACGATGCCGAAGTGTCCGCCCGCCAAGTCCGAGGGCAAGCGCTCGCTCGCGTCGGCGCTCGGGCTGGATGCCTTCGTGCTCTTCAAGCGTGGGCAGATGCTCGTCTTCTTCCTGTTCGCGATGATGCTGGGCGCGGCGTTGCAGATCACCAACGCCTTCGGCGGCGCCTTCCTCGACGACTTCAAGACGGTCTTTCCCGACAGCTTCGGCGTGCGGCATCCCAACCTGCTGCTGTCCATCTCGCAGATATCCGAGACGCTCTTCATCCTCACCATTCCGTTCTTCCTGCAGCGCTTTGGCATCAAGAAGGTGATGCTGCTGAGCATGTTCGCCTGGGTCTTCCGCTTTGGGCTCTTCGCCGTCGGCGATCCGGGTGGCGGACTCTGGATGCTCGTGCTCTCGATGATCATCTACGGCATGGCCTTCGACTTCTTCAACATCTCGGGCTCGCTGTTCGTGGACCGCGAAGCCGAAGGCCCTATCCGGGCGAGCGCGCAGGGGCTGTTCATGATCATGACCAACGGCCTGGGCGCCTTCATCGGCGGCACCGCCAGTGGCTGGGTGGTGGATCACTTCACCAGCGGTGGCGTAAAGGATTGGCGGAGCATTTGGTTCACGTTCGCCGCGTACGCGCTGGTGCTGGGCGTGACCTTCCCGTTCGTCTTCAAGTACGAGCATCGCGGAGATGGGCGGATGCGCGCGCATGGGTGAGGGCAGACGGGAGACGGGAGACGGGAGACGGGAGACCGGAGATCGGAGATCGGAGACCCGACAGACTGGAGAGAGAAGCGAAGGCCCCGGCATCTTGCCGGGGCCTTCGTGTTGCATGCGTGGCCGCGATGCCCTAGGGGTTCTGCATGCCGGGATGGCCGTACTCGTTCGACTGGATGTGCTGGATGCGTTCCACGTACTCCCGGTCGCTGATCCTGCTCTGCCACGCCCCGGAGGCGCGCGCGCCGACGTAACTGGCGAGGAAGAGCACCACCACGGCCGCGGCGTACGCCACGGGACTCACAGCATGGCGCCCCACTTTCATCGCGAGGGCTCCCTTCACCGGACAGACGGCGACGCAGTCCATGCAACCCGAGCAGTCAGGGCTGCTGATGCGGAGCTTGCTGGCCACCGGGAGACGCGACGGACAGGCCTTGTCGCACAGGCCGCAATCGACACAGCGCGTCGCGTCGCGGCGAATGCGCGACGGCGACGCCCAGGAGAAGAGTCCGAGCAGCGCGCCGTACGGGCACAGGTAGCGGCACCAGAGCCCCTGGATAAACACCGATCCGACGACGAGCACGCCGACGATGCCGAGCCCAACGGGGCTCATCTGTGTGAAGAAGAGCCCCATCTTCACGTCGGCAACCTTGTTGTATGGCGAGGTCAGAAATGCCGTCAGCGCGTCGCGCCCCATCGCGGCGATCGACAGCAGGAAGAACCCCATCAGCAGGTACTTGAGTCCGCGCAGCGGCACGTCGAGCCACTTCGTCGGCTTGAAGTTCCGCCCGAAGGCGGCGCGTCCCAACCGCGCCAGCAGCTCGGAGAGGAAGCCGATGGGACAGATCCACGAGCACAAGGACTTGCGCATCAGCAGGGCGAGCGCGATGGCGATCAGCACCAGCACCGTGGCGGCGGGGTGCACCACATTCAGCGATCCTCGGTAGATCCAGTCGAGCAGTCCCATCAGGCCGCTGATCGGCAGGAACGCCTCGACTCCCGCCGGTCGCGCCGGCAGTGGCAGCGTGCCCTCGCGCGCCGCACCGACCCAGTGCGCGAACTGCAGGCCCAGGGCCACGCAGGTCAGCGCGAACAGCGATTGCACCGCGATCCGCGCGCGGAACGTGCGCGCGCCCCGCTTGCCGTAACGGCCGCCGAGCCACTCGACCAGCGAACGCGCCACGTTCACCGACGGCGGCGCAGCGTCGACGCCGCGCCCTGAAATTGGTATGGGAGATGTCGCTTTGCACATGAACGCAACCTAAAGGTCCGCCGATCGTTCGGCGTCGGGACATTCGCGCGCGGCAGGCGAGGGAACTCCGTACGCAATCGCCGTAATGCGGGTCGGGCGATTCGCGCCGTGGTTGGGAACTGTCCGCGACGGCGCCTCCGGTTGGTCCCGCCCCGGCCATCGCGTACTATTACCGCAATCGGAATCCGGACTCGAGCTCGTGAATCTAGATTCGGATTTCACGTCCCCAATCGCCTCGATGCCCCTTTTCAAGCCCAAGCGCTCGCTCTGGCAGCGGCTCAAGGATGTCGCTCTGCTCGACGTCGCCGTGCTCGCGCGCGGTGGGGTCAACGCGGGCTCGCTCGAGCAGCTCGAGGCCCTGCTGCTCGAGGCCGACTTCGGCGTGCCGGTGACGATGCGCCTCATCGAGCAGGTGGAGCGCCAGGCCAAACGCGGTGCCGTGAAGACCGAGGCCGAGTTCCTCGCTGCGCTCGAGTCGGGCGTCCTCTCCGCGCTCACGGCGGGAAACTCCGATCCGTCCTTCGCGCTGCCGGCCGAGAAGCCAGCCGTGGTGCTCGTGCTCGGCGTCAACGGCGCCGGCAAGACCACCTTCATCGGCAAGCTCGCCACTCGCCTGCGCGCGGAGGGAAAGCGGGTGATGGTGGCGGCCGGCGACACCTTTCGTGCTGGCGCCATCGACCAGCTCAGGGTGTGGGCGGAGCGCAGCGGCAGCGACTTCGTCGGCGCGCAGTCCGGCGGCGATCCGGCCGCCGTGGCCTATTCGGCCATCGATGCGGCGGTGACACGCGGTGTCGACGTCGTGATCATTGACACCGCCGGCCGGCTGCACACCAGCGAAGGGCTGATGGAGGAGCTGCGCAAAGTGGCGCGCGTCATCGCCAAGCGGCTGCCGGGCGCGCCGCACGAGGCCCTGCTCGTGCTCGACGGCAGCATCGGCCAGAATGCGGTGCAACAGGCGAAGAGCTTCGCCGAAGCCGTGCCGGTGACCGGTCTCGTGATCACGAAGCTCGATGGCACCGCGCGCGGCGGCGTCGTGGTGGCGGTGCACGAGGCGATCAACGTGCCGGTGAAGTTCGTCGGCGTCGGCGAGCAGGCGGCGGACCTCCGGCCGTTCGACGCGGCCGCCTTCGCGCACGACCTCGTGGAGGGGTGACGCCAGCATCGCGCCCTCCCGCCCGCGTGCTCGACACCCCGATCACGTTCCTCAAAGGGGTGGGGGAGCGGCGCGCCGAGGCCTTTCGACGGCTCGGTGTGCTCAGTGCCCGCGACCTGCTCTTCCACATCCCGCACCGGTACGAAGACGCCTCCACCGTGCGCCGCATCAGCACGCTGCGCATCGGCGAGGACGCCACGGTGATCGGCACGGTGGTGAGCAAGGGCGTGCTCCCCACGCGCAAGGGACTGCGAATCTTCCAGGCGGTGGTGCAGGACGCGAGCGGACTCATCGAGGCCTCCTGGCCTGGACAGCCGTTCCTCGACCGCGCCATCACCAAGGGTGATGTGCTGCTGCTCAATGGATCGGTGCGCTTCTACCACGGGCGCCAGCTGATGCCGCGCGAGTGGGTGAACCTTGGCGCCGACGACGCCGGGACGGCGGAGGGGCGGGTGCTCGCGGTCTATCCCGCCACCGAGGGGCTCTCCTTCAAGCAGATCCGCGCGATCATTGACAAGCACCTTGACGCGCTGGTCCCCGCGTTCGACGAATACTTGCCGGCCGATCTTCTGCGCGAGACCTCGCTCCCTGGCATTCAGGACGCGTTGCGGCGCGTTCATCGTCCGGCGAGCGTCGCCGAGGCCGTTCGTGGACGCGACCGCCTGGCGTACGACGAGTTGCTCTGCGTGCACCTGCTGCAGCGGCGCGCCAATGCGCTGGCGCGTCAGGTGCGGGCCGGCATCGCGTTCGCGAACAAGCGAAAGCTGACGTCGCAGCTCAAGGCAGCACTGCCGTGGGAACTGACCGGCGCGCAGGTGCGGGCGACGCGCGAGATCGTGGCGGACATGACGAGCCCGTTGCGCATGCACCGGCTGTTGCAGGGCGACGTCGGGAGCGGCAAGACGATTGTCGCGCTGTTCGCCTGTTGCCTGGTGCTCGAGAACGGATACCAGGCGGCGGTGATGGCGCCCACCGAACTGCTGGCCGAGCAGCACTTCCGCACCTTCAGCCGCCTCCTCGCGCCGCTGGGCGTGGAGCCGGTGCTCGTGGTGGGCGCGATGAGCGCCAAGGCGCGCAAGGCCGCGGCGGCGCGGCTCGCCGAGGCGGGGCCGGTGCTCGTGGTCGGGACGCACGCGCTGGTGCAGGAGGGGACGCAATTTGCGCGGCTCGGCCTCGCGGTGATTGACGAGCAGCACCGCTTCGGCGTGGAACAACGCGCGATGCTTGGCGAGAAGGGCGCCTCACCCGATGTGCTGTTGATGTCGGCGACGCCGATTCCGCGCTCGCTGGCGTTGACGCTCTACGGCGACCTCGACGTGAGCGTGCTCGACGAGCGGCCGCCGGGACGGCGTCCCGTCACGACCGCCCTGCGCGGCGAGAGCGGACGCGAGCGCGTGCTCGAATTCATCGAGACGCAGCTCGCGGCGGGGCGGCAGGCGTACCTGGTGTATCCCATCATCGAGGAGTCCGACAAGATCGCGCTGAAGGCGGCGACGACCGCCTTCGAGGCGCTGGCGGCGGGGCCGTTCCAGCATCGTCGGGTCGCCCTGCTGCACGGCCGCCTGTCGAGCGAAGAGAAGGATGGCATCATGCGCGCCTTCCGCGACGGCGCCATCGACCTGCTGGTCAGTACGACGGTCATCGAAGTTGGCATCGATGTCCCGAACGCCACGGTGATGGTGATCGAGCATCCCGAGCGCTTCGGCCTGTCGCAACTGCACCAGCTGCGCGGTCGCGTGGGGCGGGGGGGCGAAGAATCGTTCTGCATTCTCCTGGGCGATGTGGGCGGGGAGTCGCGCGAGCGCCTGCGTCACCTGATTGAAACGGAAGACGGCTTTGCGATCGCGCGCGCCGACCTGCGCTTGCGCGGCATGGGCGACCTGTTTGGCAAGCAGCAGAGCGGGGTGCCGGCATTCCGCATTGCCGATCCCGTCCGGGATGAGGAACTGAGCGAGATGGCGCGCCGCGCCGCGGAGCGTCTGCTCGCCGCGGATCCCATGCTCGAGTCGTCCCCCAATCGGGCGCTGCAGCGGATGCTGAAGGCGCGCTACGGGCGGGCGCTGGAGCTGTTCCGCGTGGGCTGAGACGCCGTGGCGGGGCAGGGAACAGGACCGGTCCTGCGCCCGAGAAGTACGCCATCACCGCTCCCCCCCGCGGGACGCGCTTGCTATCCTTATATGTTTGCCCGGAACCGCCCGATCGTTTTGGGCAAAGCGTCGACCCCACCCGCAGCTTGAACCATCCCTTGGAGGACCATGATGCGTAGCTGGCTCGCAACGGAATTGATGGCGCGTGTGCTGCCCGCCCGTCGGTTCCGCGCGCTGGCGGCCTTTGCCGCCCTGTTCACGCTCGCCCTGCCGCTGATGGCGCAGGCCCCCGCCGGCGAGCCGCAGGGCGCGCCGGTCGCGGCGCCCACCGCCGCGCCGATTGCCACCCCGCCGGCCGATGCATCGGCGAACGCGGCGCCCGCCGTCGCGCACAAGCCGGGCGGCGAGGCCAACCTGGTGCTGCCCGACATGAAGAGCGTCACCTTCCTCGGCGGGATGAGCGGGTACAGCCTGCTCGCCTTCGGGCTCCTCTTCTGCGCCGCCGGCCTGCTCTTCGGCCTGATGATCTACACGCAGCTGAAGAACCTCGCCGTGCATCGCGCGATGAAGGAGATCTCGGAACTCATCTACGAGACCTGCAAGACCTACCTCATCACGCAGGGCCGGTTCATCCTGATCCTCGAGGCGTTCATCGCCGTCGTGATCATCCTGTACTTCGGCGTCCTGCTCAAGTTTGAGGCGTTCAAGGTCGCCATCATCCTCGCCTTCAGCCTCGTCGGCATCGCCGGCAGCTACGGCGTCGCCTGGTTCGGCATTCGCGTCAACACGTTCGCCAACTCGCGCACGGCGTTTGCCGCCCTCAAGGGCAAGCCGTACCCGCTGCACTCGATCCCGCTCCGCGCCGGCATGAGCATCGGCATGCTGCTCATCAGCGTCGAGCTGCTGATCATGCTCGCGATCCTCCTGTTCATTCCCCGCGAGTACTCGGGCCCGTGCTTCATCGGCTTCGCCATCGGCGAGTCGCTCGGTGCGGCCGCCCTCCGCATTGCCGGCGGCATCTTCACCAAGATCGCCGACATCGGCTCCGACCTGATGAAGATCGTCTTCAAGATCAAGGAAGACGACGCTCGCAACCCCGGCGTGATCGCCGACTGCGTGGGCGACAACGCCGGCGACTCGGTGGGTCCGAGCGCCGACGGCTTCGAAACCTACGGCGTCACCGGCGTCGCGCTGATCACCTTCATCCTGCTCGCCGTGCACGACCCGGTGGTGCAGGTGCAGCTGCTCGTCTGGGTGTTCGTGATGCGCATCATGATGCTCGTCTCGAGCGCCGCGTCGTTCTTCATCAACGACACGTGGGCGAAGGCGAAGTACGGCAACGCGGACGAGATGAACTTCGAGCACCCGCTCACGACACTCGTCTGGCTGACGTCGCTGGTCTCGATCGTCCTCACGTTCGTCGTGTCGAAGGCCATCATCCCCGACCTCGCCGGCAACACCAACCTCTGGTGGCAGCTCTCGGCGATCATCTCGTGCGGCACGCTCGCCGGCGCCATCATCCCCGAGTTCGTGAAGGTCTTCACCTCGGTGGATTCCAAGCATGTGCGCGAAGTGGTCACGTCGTCCGAGGAGGGCGGCGCGTCGCTCAACATCCTCTCCGGTCTCGTGGCGGGCAACTTCTCCGCCTACTGGCTGGGCATCAGCATCGTCGCGCTGATGGGCATCGCGTTCGGCGTCAGCACGCTGGGGCTGGGTGCCGCGATGCTCGCGCCGGCCGTCTTCGCCTTCGGTCTCGTCGCGTTCGGCTTCCTCGGCATGGGACCGGTGACGATCGCCGTCGACTCGTACGGCCCGGTCACGGACAACGCGCAGTCGGTGTACGAGCTGTCGCTCATCGAACAAGTGCCGAATGTCGAAGCGGAAGTGAAGAAGGAGCACGGTTTCGACGTCAACTTCGGGCGCGCCAAGGAGCTCCTCGAGGAGAACGACGGCGCGGGCAACACCTTCAAGGCGACGGCCAAGCCGGTGCTCATCGGCACCGCCGTGGTCGGCGCGACCACCATGATCTTCTCGATCATGATGAACCTGACGAGCGGCCTGACCGTCAACACGGACAAGCTGTCGCTCCTGCACGCGCCGTTCGTGCTCGGGCTGATCACCGGCGGCGCCGTGATCTTCTGGTTCACCGGCGCTTCGATGCAGGCCGTGACCACCGGCGCGCACCGCGCCGTGGAGTTCATCAAGAAGAACATCAAGCTCGAAGGGGCTGAAAAGGCGTCGGTGGAGGACAGCAAGACGGTCGTGCGCATCTGCACCGAATACGCGCAGAAGGGGATGTTCAACATCTTCCTCACCGTCTTCTTCGCCACGCTCGCGTTCGCGTTCGTGGAGCCGTTCTTCTTCATCGGCTACCTGATCTCGATCGCCGTCTTCGGTCTCTACCAGGCGATCTTCATGGCCAACGCCGGCGGCGCCTGGGACAACGCGAAGAAGGTGGTGGAGACGTCGATGAAGGCGAAGGGCACCCCACTGCACGACGCGACGGTGGTGGGCGACACCGTCGGCGATCCGTTCAAGGACACGTCGTCCGTGGCGCTGAACCCGATCATCAAGTTCACGACGCTGTTCGGCCTGCTCGCCGTGGAGTTGGCGGTGAGCATGAGCGCCGAGCGTGGCAGCGGACTCACGACGGCACTGGCGGTGGCGTTCCTGGCCATCTCGATGTTCTTCGTGCGCCGGTCGTTCTACGGCATGCGCATCGGCCAGTCGGACAACTGATCGCCGACCATCGTTGCCGGACGAAGGCCCGCCGCCTGGCGGGCCTTCGTGTTGCGGGGGCTCGTGTTGCGCGCTCAATTCTGCCTGGGCTCATCGCAAGACCCCGCTTCCAGACTCGGAGCATGCTCGTGCGTGTCACCACCCCACGACGGGATTCTCGCGTCATGCTGACGGAGCGCTAAGTGCCGATGCCGCGTGTCACTCGCACGGTCCTGCTTCCGACCCTGCTGGTGCTGGCGATCGCCAGTCTCGTCGGATCGGGCGTGGTGCGCTGGTATGCGCGCAACAGTCTCGAGGCCGAGCGGCAGCACGTGCGCGCCTCGATCGAGCCCCATGCCAATCGCGTGGCGGCAGTACTCGGCCAGCGGATCGCCCAGCTCGTGGCGCTCAAGACCTTCGTGGAACTGGTGCGAAACTCCGAGGAGCTGGAGCGGGAATTTTCGCTCTTCAGCGCCGGGTTGCTCGCGACGGGGCACGGCCTGCGGGCGGTCGAGGTGGTGCGCGATGGGCGCATCGTGCTCGTGAGCCCGACGGCGGGGAACGAGCCGGCGTTGGGGCTCCATTTTCCGGAACATGTGGACGAAGTGGTCCGCTCGGGCTATGCCCGCGCGCGCCGGAGCGAGCAGCCGACGATCGTCGGTCCCGTCCGACTCGCGCAGGGCGGACTCGGCCTGCTCGTCTTCCATCGCGTGCGGGTCGCATACGATCCCGCGGTCGAGTTGGTGGAGCTGGTCATCGACCTGCCCGTGCTGCTGCAGGAGGTCTACCTCGCCGAGCCTCCCGAGGGAATCGCCGTGGCGTTGCGCGACCGTCGTGGCGGCGTGGTCGCGTCCACGCACGACCAGCTGGATGCGGATCCGGTGACGGTCGTCGTTCCCGGCTTGATCGGCGGGTGGGTGCTCGGCGGCGCTCCCTTGAACGGATGGGACGCCGCCGTCGCGGCGCGCGTGGCCCCGGTGCGCGTGGCCGCGGTTACCATCGTCCTGCTCATCACGCTCGTGGCCGCCTTGCTGGTCGACCGCGACGCGCGCCTGACGCGCAAGGTGGCGGCGCGCACGGCGTCGCTCGCCGCGAGCGAGGAGCGCCTGCGCTTCGCGCTGGCGGCGTCGCGCAGCGCCACCTTCGAAGAGGACGCGGTGACGGGCGCGGTCACCTGGTCCGTGGAGGCCGCGGCGATCCTGGGGCGCGCGCTCACGGACACGCTGGGCGGTGTCGCTGAACTGCAGGAGTACCTCTCCGACGTGGACGCGCAGCGCGTGGCGCAGGCCTTTCAGCAGGCGCGCCAGGCGCCGTCGCAGGCCACGTTCGAGTTGCGCACCACGGACACTGAGGGCGGTGCCCGGTGGGTCGCCCTGCATCTGCTGTCGCGCGCCGATGCGAGCGGTGCGGTGCGGCGCGTGGTGGGGACCCTCACCGACGTCACGGAGCGCCGCCGGCTCGAGGAACAGTTCCTGCACGCACAGAAGATGCAGGCGATGGGCGTGCTCGCCGGCGGCATCGCCCATGACTTCAACAACCTGCTCACGGTGATCCTCAGCGCGGGGCACATGGCGCGCGCCTCAGCCGACGAGCCCGGCGTGCCCGACTCGATGCGCACCGATCTCGACGATGTGCTCTCGGCGGGCGAGCGGGCGGCGGTGCTCACGGGCCAGCTGCTCGCCTTCGCGCGACGACAGGTCGTGCAGCTGCAGCGGCTCGACCTGCGCGAACTCGTCCTGGGCATGGAACCGATCGTCCGGCGACTGGTGGGCGCGCCCGTGCGGGTGGACCTGGAACTCACCGACGCCCCCGTACGGGTCTATGCCGACCACGGCCAACTCACGCAGATCCTGCTCAACCTGGCCATCAATGCGCGCGATGCGATGCCGAAGGGCGGCGTCGTGCGCGTCGCCCTTTCCGTCGGCCCGCCTCCAATGGGACCAGTGCGTCCCGACGAGGTGCTCACCGCCGAGCAGTATGCGGTGCTCGAGGTGAGCGACACGGGAACGGGGATCGCGCCGGAGGTGCAGCCTCGCATTTTCGATCCATTCTTTACCACAAAACCCGTTGGACAGGGCACGGGGCTCGGGCTGACCACGGTCTACGGGATCGTGCGTCAGTGCGGCGGCACGGTGCGATTCGACACCGCGGCGGATCGCGGTACCACATTCCGCGTCTATCTCCCGATTGACGCCGAGGCGGACGGGATAAACGGAGTGGAACCCGT
Organism: bacterium; assembly: GCA_021813725.1. Lineage (GTDB taxonomy): Bacteria > Gemmatimonadota > Gemmatimonadetes > Gemmatimonadales > Gemmatimonadaceae > PNKL01. The sequence continues at coordinate 74,924 of JAKAJN010000001.1, forward strand.
CCGGCGCGAGCCCGGCGCGGCGGGCGAACGCACGATCCTGCTCGCGGAAGGTGAGGCGAGTCTGCGGACGCTGGTGGCCCGCGCCCTGGGCAAGGTGGGGTACCGTGTGCTCGTGGCCGAGGACGGCGCCTCGGCGGTGAGTACGGCCCGAGACTACACCGGCGACATCGACCTCGTCATCAGCGACGTCAGCATGCCCGGCCTCGGCGGCGTCGAGTTGGCGCGAACGCTGCTTGCCGAGCGACCGGAGATGCGCGTCCTGCTCATGTCGGGCCTGGGCCAGCAGGAAGAGTGGTATGCCGCGGCCGCGCTCCGCGACCTGAGCTTCATCGCCAAGCCGTTTCTCCCTTCCGATCTGGTCGCGGCGGTCGAACGCGCACTGGCCGCCAAGCGATAGTCGGTTAGCCGGGCGCGCCTACCGGCAGAGCCAGGCCGTTCCTTCGACGCGCTGGCGTGCCTTCCGGTTGGTGGTCGAGTCAGTGATGACCACGAAGACCGGACGCGCCGCGTCTTCCTGCACCGGCGTCGAGCACTCGAGGTCGTCCTTCTTGAACGAGATCTTCCCGTCCTTGTCCGCCTCGATTCGGCCGAGATCGAGCTCCGTGGCCGTTCCCGGGAGCGACGTCGTGTTGATGAACACGGGGCCATTGGGAGTGAACTTCTTGCCGCTGATGGTGATCTTGACGCGGTTGCGGCCGAGCTGCTCGGCTTCCACGCCAATCGAGAGCTTGTCCTGCCGCGGCGTGGCGCGCGTGGCCGACGCGTTGCTGGCGAGGACGATGATGGCCAGCGCGGACGCGGCCAGGGAGGCGGCACGGGCGGTCGGAAAAGGTGTCATCGGAGTGCTCCGGCGAGTTTGAGTGATCTCGGGGCTGCGTCGCTCATACTATATTGGTTGCGTGCGCGGGCAAGGGGCGTCGTCGCCGGGCCCGCGAAGGTTCTTACCCCGCGCGGGACCGTCCGATTCAGCCCAAGCATTCATGCGACCCTCCCCCCGACTTCGTCCCCTCCTCGCGGCGGCCCTGACGGCGCCCGTCGCGCTCGCGGCCCAGCGACCCTCCGCGGTGTGCGACGCCGACCTGCGCGTTCCCGCCGGCTTCTGCGCCCAGGTGGTGGCCGATCGACTCGGCGCGCCGCGTCATCTGGTGGTGGCGCGCAACGGCGACGTGCTCATCAACACGAATCCGTCGCGCGGCGGCGCCGAGAGCGGCACGGGAGCGGGGCCGGGCGGCGGGGTCATCCTGCTGCGTGACACGAATCGCGATGGGCGCGCCGATGTCGTGCGCAAGCTGGGCGGCAGCGGCGGCACGGGGATCGCGTTGGGCGATGGCTACCTCTGGGCGACGGACCGAAACAACGTGGTGCGCTACCGCTACAGCGTGGGCGACACCGTGCTTGGCGCGGCCGACACGATTGTGGCGAACATGCCCACGGGGGGACACAGCGCGTACAACTTTGTCGTGCGCGGCAGCGTCCTGTACGTGAACGTCGGTTCGCGAACGAACTCGTGTCAGGAGCGCGATCGCCAGCCGCGGTCGAAGGGCGTGGATCCGTGTGACGAGCTGGCGAGTCGTGCGGGCATCTGGGCCTTCGACGCCAACAAGCCGGGACAGCGGCCGGGGGACGGCCGGCGCTATGCCACCGGCATCCGCAACGCGGTTGCGCTCGCGTGGAACGAGCCGGCGAACGAACTGTGGACCATGATGCACGGCCGCGACCAGCTCGGCATGAACTGGGGATTCGACGATCGCTATAACGCGGAGAACCCCGGGGAAGAACTGCTGCAGATCAGGGAGGGTGACGACTTCGGCTGGCCGTACTGCTTCTACTCGACGGACGAGAAGAAGCTGGTGCTCGCGCCGGAGTACGGTGGCGACGGTCGCGACGTCGGGCGCTGTGCGTCGAAGAAGGCGCCGGTCTACGCCTTCCCCGGCCATTGGGCGCCGAACGCGACGCTCTTCTACACGGGGCGCTCGTTCCCGGCCGAGTATCGGCGCGGGGTCTTCGTGGTCTTCCACGGCTCGTGGAACCGCGCCCCGCTCGTGCAGGATGGATTTCGCGTGTCGTTCCTCCCGCTGGCCGGCAGCAGGGCGGCGGGTGCGGCGCGCACGTTCGCCGACGGCTTCGCCTCCGAGGCGTTCAAGGGCAACCGGACGGCCGGTCCGCCTCCGCCGGGGTCTCGCAATCATCGGCCGACCGGCATCGCCCAGGCGCCGGACGGATCGCTCTACATCACGGACGATCTGGGCGGCACGGTCTACCGCATCAGCTACCAGGGGAAGTAATCGCGTGAGCCAGACGTTTGCCCGAATCGGAGAACTTGCGCAGTTCGTCAGTCAGACGGTCACCGTGCGCGGGTGGGTGAGCCACCTGCGGTCGAGCGGCAAGGTGGCATTCATCGTCATGCGCGACGGGAGCGCCACGCCGTTGCAGTGCGTGCTCGTGAAGAAGCAGATGCCCGAGGAAGACTGGGAGCGCTTCGCGTCGCTGACGCTCGAGTCGAGCGTGGTCGTCACCGGCGAGGTGCGGGCCGATGACCGCGCGCCGGGCGGCTTCGAACTCGGCGTCAGCGCCCTGGGCCTCTTCGGCGCGAGCCCGCTCGACTATCCGATCCAGCCCAAGGAACACGGCGTGGATTTTCTGCTCGACAACCGGCACCTGTGGCTGCGCTCGCCGCGTCAGGTGGCCATCGCTCGCGTGCGGCACGAGGTGGAGCAGGCGATCCACGACTTCTTCTACGAACGCGGTTTCCTGCGTGTCGACACGCCGATTCTGACGGCGGCGATCGGCGAGCGGGCCGGGTTGTTCGAGACGGAGTACTTCGACGAAGGCACGGCGTACCTGGCGCAGACGGGTCAGCTGTACGGCGAGGCGGCGGCCGCGGCGTTCGGTCGCATCTACACGTTCGGCCCGACCTTCCGCGCGGAGAAGAGCAAGACGCGGCGCCACCTCACCGAGTTCTGGATGATCGAGCCGGAGATGGCGTGGTACGACCAGGCGATGAACCAGGACCTGCAGGAGGAGTTCGTCAGCTATCTCGTGCAGCGCTGCCTCACGCGCCGCGCCGCCGAACTCAAGGAACTCGAGCGCGACACGTCGAAGCTCCAGACGGTGCGCGCGCCGTTTCCGCGCATCCCGTACACCGACGCGGTGGCGACGCTGCAGGGGAAGGGGAGCGACATCAAATGGGGCGATGATCTGGGCGCGGAAGACGAGGCGCTGCTGGTGGCCGACTACGATCGCCCGGTCTTCGTATGCAACTACCCGAAGGAGGCAAAGGCCTTCTACATGAAGGAGAACCCGGACGATCCGCGTACCGTGCTCTGCGCCGACCTGCTGGCGCACGAGGGATACGGCGAGATCATCGGCGGATCGCAGCGTGAGGACGACCACGACAAGCTGCTGGCCCGCATCCGCCACGAGGGGCTTCCGCTGGATGCGTACGGCTGGTACCTCGACCTGCGGAAGTACGGGACCTTCGTGCATTCCGGGTTCGGGCTCGGCCTTGAGCGCACCGTCGCGTGGATCTGCGGCGTGCAGCACATCCGCGAGTGCATCGCGTTCCCGCGCATGATGCATCGCGTCCGGCCGTGACCGAACACGCGCGCAACCCGGGCGAGCCGCTCGACCTCGAGCGCGTGCGCGCCATTCGCGTGAATCGCAGTGCGGCCGAGCGCCGCGCCGCGACCATCGGGACGCGGCGGACCGTGAAGAAGCAGTGGCAGGCGGCGTGGCTATTACGTGCGGTAACGTTAATTGACCTCACGACCCTCAGTGGCGACGATACACCGGGCACCGTGCGACGGCTGTGCGCCAAGGCGCGCCATCCGCTGCGCCCCGACCTCGCGGAGGCGCTCGGCGTTGTCGCGTTGCATCCCACGGTGGCGGCCGTCTGCGTCTACCACGCGATGGTCCCCACGGCGGTGGCGGCGCTGGAGGGGTCGGGCATTCCCGTGGCGGCGGTAAGCACCGGCTTCCCGGCCGGGCTCTCCCCCTTCCCGCAGCGCGTGGAGGAAATCCGCGCCTCGGTGCGCGCCGGGGCACGCGAGATCGACGTGGTCATCACGCGCGGCCACGTGCTCACCGGCCAGTGGGAGCGGCTCTACGAGGAGGTGCGCGCCTTCCGCGACGCGTGCGGCGACGCGCACCTCAAGGTGATTCTCGCCACCGGTGAGCTGGCCACGCTCACCAACGTGGCGCGCGCGAGCTGGGTGGCGATGCAGGCGGGGGCCGACTTCATCAAGACCTCCACCGGCAAGGAGAGCGTGAATGCCACGCTTCCCGTCTCGCTGGCCATGGTGCGCCAGATCCGTGAATACCGCGAGCGCACGGGATTCCAGATCGGCTACAAGCCGGCCGGGGGCATCCGCACCGCCAAGCAGGCGCTGGAATTCCTGATGCTGATGAACGAAGAACTCGGCCGCGACTGGCTCGAACCCGGCCTGTTCCGGTTCGGCGCGAGCAGCCTGCTCACCGACCTCGAGCGCCAGCTCGAGATGTACGTGACCGGACGCTACGCGGCCGCGCACCATCACCCGATGCCCTGACGACCATGGCGACCGTAGCCGAGCTGTTCCAGACGATGGAGTACGGCCCCGCCCCCGAGGCCGACGCGCCGGCGCGCGCCTGGCTCGCCGCCCACGGCGGCGCCTTTGGACATTTCATCGGCGGGGCGTGGACGAAGGCGGGAAAGACCTTCGCCACGCACGATCCCTCCACCGGGGCGCTGCTCTCCCGCGTGACGCAGGGCACCGCCAAGGACATCGCGGCGGCCGTGGCCGCCGCACGCCGAGCGCAGCCGCGGTGGGCCCGACTCACGCCGCACGCGCGGTCGCGACATCTCTACGCGTTGGCGCGGATGGTGCAGAAGCACGCCCGCCTGTTCGCCGTGCTCGAGACGCTCGACAACGGCAAGCCGATCCGTGAAACGCGCGACGTGGACGTGCCGCTCGTGGCACGGCATTTCTACCACCACGCCGGGTGGGCCCAACTGGTCGACACGGAATTTGCCGGCTACGGTCCGGTCGGCGTCGTCGGCCAGATCATCCCGTGGAATTTCCCGCTGCTGATGCTGTCGTGGAAGGTGGCGCCCGCGCTCGCCGCCGGGAACACCGTGGTGCTCAAGCCCGCCGAGTTCACACCGCTCACGGCGCTGCTCTTCGCGGAGTTTGCGCACCAGGCCGGGCTGCCGGCCGGTGTACTCAATGTGGTGACGGGCGACGGCGAGACGGGCGCGGCGCTGGTGAAGCATCCGGACGTGGACAAGATCGCCTTCACCGGCTCGACCGAGGTCGGCAAGATCATTCGTCGCGCCACGGCGGGAAGCGGCAAGAAGCTCTCGCTCGAACTGGGGGGAAAGAGTCCGTTCGTCGTCTTCGAGGATGCCGACCTGGACGGCGTGGTCGAGGGTGTCGTGGACGCCATCTGGTTCAACCAGGGGCAGGTCTGCTGCGCCGGTTCGCGTCTGCTCGTGCAGGAGGGCGTCGCCGACCGGCTGCACGCCAAGTTGCGCGCGCGGATGGAAAAGCTCCGGCTGGGTTCGCCGCTCGATAAGGCGGTCGACATGGGCGCCGTGGTGGCGCCGGTGCAGCTCGAACGCATTCGCGCGCTGGTGGAGCAGGGGCGCGCGGAAGGCGCCAGCATCTGGCAGCCGTCGCGACCCGTTCCCTCCACGGGCTCGTACTACCCGCCGACGCTCTGCACCGACGTCTTCCCGTCGAGCACGATTGCGCAGGTCGAGATTTTCGGCCCGGTGCTCGTCTCGATGACGTTCCGGACGCCGGACGAGGCGGTCGCGCTCGCCAACAACACGCCGTACGGACTTGCCGCCTCGGTCTGGACCGAGAATATCAACCTCGCGCTCGACATCGCGCCGAAGATCAAGGCCGGCGTGGTCTGGGTGAACGCATCGAATCTATTCGATGCGGCGAGCGGATTTGGCGGCTATCGCGAGAGCGGGTTCGGGAGGGAAGGGGGGCGCGAAGGGATGTGGGAGTACTTGAGCAGACGGAAGACGGGAGAGGGGCGACGGGAGAGTCGTCCGGCGTCGCCTTCCGTCACCCGGGTCCCGTCTTCCGTCACGCCGCCGCAGGACGGGGCCGTCGATCGCACCGCCAAGCTCTACATCGCCGGCAAGCAGTCGAGGCCCGACTCGGGCTACTCGCGCGTCATCGTCTCGCCGAAGGGAGTGTTCCTCGGCGAGGTGGGCGAAGGAAATCGCAAGGACATCCGCAATGCGGTCGAGGCGGCGCACACGGCCGCCAAGGAGTGGGCGTCGAGCACCGGACACCTGCGCGCGCAGATTCTCTATTACATCGGCGAGAATCTCGACGCGCGCCGCGACGAGTTTGCGGCGCGGCTCGCAGCAATGAGCGGGACGAAAGTCGCCGACGGGCGACGGGAAGTGAACGCCGCCGTGCGGCGCCTCTTCACCTACGCGGCGTGGGCTGACAAGTGGGACGGCGCCGTCCACAGCGTGCCGATTCGCGGCGTCGCCCTCGCGATGCACGAGCCCATCGGCGTCGTCGGCGTCGGCGCCCCGGACGGGGCGCCGCTGCTCGGCTTTCTCTCCTTTGTCGCCCCGCTCATCGCGACGGGCAACACGGTCGTCGCCGTTCCCAGTGAGCGCGCGCCGCTGGCCGTCACCGACCTGTACCAGGTGTTCGAGACGTCGGATCTCCCGGGCGGTGTCGTGAACATCGTCACTGGCGAACGGGACGCGCTCGCGCAGGTGCTTGCCGAGCACGAGGATGTCGACGCCCTCTGGTATTGTGGGTCGGTGGCCGGCGTGAAGGCGGTCGAGCTGGCCTCCGCCGCCAACATGAAGCGCACCTGCTGCACGAGTCGCGAGCCGGACTGGTACGACGACGCTGTCGCGGAGGGGCGCGCCTTCCTCCGTGAGGCGGTGCAGGTGAAGAACATCTGGATTCCCTATGGGGAATAGAGAGAAAGCAGAGAGAAAACAGAGAGAAAGCAGAGAGAAAACAGAGTAGACACAGTCTCGTTGCGGGACGGGGGACATGACGGAGATGGGAGGACCGGTGGTGCAGGAACTGCTTCGGCTGCTCGATCTCGAAGCGCTCGAGGTGAACATCTATCGCGGGACCAACCGCGACATCGGGTCGGGTCGCGTCTTCGGCGGCCAGGTCTTTGCGCAGGCGCTCGTGGCGGCCCAGCGCACGGTGGAGGCGGGGCGGGACGCGCACTCGGTGCACGGCTACTTCCTGCGCGCCGGCGACCTGAAGGTGCCCATCATCTTCTTCGTCGACCGTCCACGCGACGGCGGCAGCTTCACGAGCCGCCGCGTGACCGCCATCCAGCACGGCGAGGCGATCTTCCACCTGTCGGCGTCGTTTCACGTCAGCGAGCCCGGCCTCGAGCACCAGACGACGATGCCCGACGTGCCGCCGCCGGAATCGCTGGCGTCGGAGCTCGAGTTGATCCGCGCGCGGGCTGATCGCATTCCCGCCGAGGTGCGCGAGGTGCTGACGCAGGATCGCCCGATCGACTTCCGGCCCGTGAATCCGGTCGATCCGTTCCATTCGGATCCGCGCGCGCCGACGCGCCATCTCTGGTTCCGCGCGATGTCGCGGCTTCCCGACGAGCGCATCATCCATCAGGCAGTGCTGGCGTATGCGTCGGATTACGGCCTGCTCCCCACGGCGCTGCATCCGCACGGCGTCGCGTATCGCGATCCGCGCCTGCAAATCGCCTCACTCGACCATTCGCTCTGGCTGCACCGGCCATTTCGCGCCGACGACTGGCTGCTGTACACCATGGAGAGCCCGGCGGCGGCGGGAGCGCGCGGCTTCACGCGCGGGGCAGTGTACACGCGCGCCGGCGAGCTGGTGGCGTCGGTGGCGCAGGAGGGGCTCATCCGCCTGCGCGACGCATCACGATAGTGGCGGGGCCAATTGCACCTGTTTTACTTGACACTTGCACGATGTACGTCCTACCGTAGTCGCATCCAAACAAAGCTGAGGCTTTTCCATGTACACAAAGCAGTTCTCATTCCGGTGGGTAGTCATGGCGGTCGCGCTCGCCGCGACGGCCGGGTGCGCGGCCAAGGCGCCCGTCCGCGTGGCGGCCATCGCCTCGCTCCCCGCGGAAATTGCGGTCCGGGAGTGGCCGTACTGGGTGGACATTCCGATTCAGTCCACCAATGCCGATCGCGTCTGGCGCACGGTGATCGACGTGGTCGGCGAGCGCGCCGCCATCCGCATCATGGATCGCGAAGGCGGGTATCTGCAGACGGAGTGGCGGTCGAGCGATGTGCGCTTTGGCCAGTACCTCACCGAAGAGCGGATGACCATCCGCATCAAGACGTCGGAAGGGCGCATCCGCATGGGGATCGAGTCACGCTATCGCGGCACCACCGCGCTCACCGCGACGCTCGTCAACACCGCGGAGGCTGGCTGGACCGCCGTCTACCGTGAACTGCAACAGCGACTGGAGAGTGGATCATGATGCGTCGCGTGTTGGGGATGATGCTGGCCGTCTCGGCGACGGCCGGCGCGCAGGTCACCACGGGCGCTCACACGGCTGAACTGCCGCAGCCCTCGCCCGGTGGACGGCCGACCTCCACCTATTTCACCCTCGGCGTGGCGAATCCGACGGGGACGCTGAAAGCGGTGGGCAAGACTGGGTATCAGTTGGGGCTGAGCATTCAGCGCACGTTTGGTCCGCAACACTTCATCGGCTGGCGCCTCGACCTGCCGCTGGCCGCGGGGGCGGAAAGTGCCGACGCGACCACCGGCTGGACCTACCTGTCCCCGGGGCTCGGCGTGGTGGTCTCCGGACTGCGCGAACGGTCGTACGTGCTGCCGTACGCCTTCGCCTCACTGACCTGGAATCGCGTCGGGTTCTTTGACACCAACACCGGCAACGAGCTGTCGAGCACCGGCATGGGGCAGGCGTTCGGCGTCGGCCTGGAACTGCCCATTTCCAGGCGGGCCCGCATCGGGGCCGAACTGCGCACGGTCGGTGCGAACCTCGACGGCATGAACGCCAAGTTCACGAGCCTGTCCATCGCCTTCATCAGCGGCGGCATCCGGCCCGCGCCGCGCTGATCCAACGGTCGCCGGCACGCGCGACTCGCCAGCGAAACGGCGCGCCTCCTCGGAGGCGCGCCGCGTTGCGTAGGCACAGCTGCTCGCGCTACTCGCGCCCCTTCACCTCGTCCCACAGTGCATCGAGCGCCGCCAGTCCTGCGGTGCGCATCTCGAGGCCGCGCGCCGCTGCCAGCACTTCGACGGCCTCGAACCGCCGCTGGAACTTGGCGTTCGCGCCGTCGAGCGCGAGTGCCGGATGGACGCCGCACTTCCGGCACAGATTCACCACGGCGAACAGCAGGTCGCCCAGTTCGAGTTCGAGCGCGGCGTGCCGCGCATCGCCGCTGGGCACGCCGTGCGTCGGGAAGTGGTGGCCGTCGCGCGCGATCAGCTCGGCGACTTCCGCCAGTTCTTCCCGCACCTTGTCCGACGGCCCCAGCGCGTCCGGCCAGTCGAATCCCACGCCGGCCGCGCGCTCCTGCAACCGATGCGCGCGGTGCAGGCTCGGCAGCCCCTGCGGCAGCCCCTCGGCCAGCGACTTCCGTCCGCGCGACTTCATCTGCTCCCACGGCTCGCGCTTCGAGTCGTCGGCCAGGCCGTCGGTGTCGGATCTCCCGTCTTCCGTCGCCTGTCTTCCGTCTGCGTACAACCACGGATGCCGCTTCGTCATCTTCGCCACCAGCGAACCCGCCACGTGCTCGATGCCGAAGGCGCCGCGCTCCTCGGCGATGATCGCGTGGAAGAGCACCTGCAGCAGCACGTCGCCGAGTTCGCTGCACATCGCCGCGTCGTCGCCCGCCATCAGCGCGTCGTCGAGCTCGTGCATCTCCTCGTTCAAGTAGGGGCGTAGCGAGGCGTGTGTCTGCGCGCGATCCCAGGCGTCGCGCGCGCGCAGGTCGCGCATGATCGCCAGCGCGTCGTCGAGTGTTCTCGTTTCTTGCATCGCCCCCCTCACGGCCGCTAACTTTTATGGTTCCAATGACCACGCAATCTACTGCGGCGGAGACGACGCGCGCCTGGGTTGACGTCGACCTCGGCGCGCTGGTGCGCAATGGGGCGGCGCTGCAGCGGCACGCCGGCGTCCCGCTGGTTCCGATGGTGAAGGCGGACGCCTACGGGCTTGGCGCCGTGGCGTGCGCTCGCGCGCTCGAGCGGCTGGACCCTGCGGGGTTCGGCGTCGCCACCGTGCGAGAGGCGGAGGAGTTGCGTGCCGCGGGAATCACGCGCCCCGTCTACGTCTTCTCGCCGCTGCTGCCGGCCGACTTTGCTGAGGCCCGCGCGGCGCGCGCCGTGGTCACGCTTGGCGATCCGACCGCCATCGCCGCGTGGGTGGAAAGCGGGGGCGGGACGTGGCATCTGGCGATCGAGACGGGAATGCATCGCGCCGGCATCCGCTGGGATCAAATGGCCGACGTGGCCGATCTCGTGCGGGCGAACCCACCAGCGGGCGCCTTCACGCACTTCCACTCGGCCGAACGGAATGACGGCTCGTGGGAGGCGCAGGAAGCGCGCTTTACGCAGGCACTCGCGGCGCTCCCCGTTCGACCGCCCGTGCTGCACGCGCAGAATAGCGCCGGAACGGTGCGACGCGGTGCATCGCCGTGGTCGTTCATTCGTCCCGGCGTCTTCCTCTATGGCGTCGGGTCCGGCGATGGGGCCCGGTTGACGCCGGAGCCCGTGGTGCACGTGCGTGCGCGGATCCTGGAGACCCACGCCCTGCACGACGGCGACACCGTGAGCTACCTGGCCACCTGGCGTGCCGTGGGGCAGCGCCGGGTGGCGACGCTGGGCATCGGGTACGCGGACGGCTATCGCCGTTCGCTCGGGAATAAGGGTCCGGCCCTGCTGCACGGCAAGCGCACGTGCATCGCCGGCGTCGTCACGATGGACATGACGATGATTGACGTGACGGACATTGCCTGCCACCCCGGCGACGTCGTGACGCTGATCGGTCGCGACGGCGACTCGCTGGTCACGGTGGAGCAGGTGGCCGAGTTCGCCGATTTCATGTCGCCGTACGAGGTGCTGACGGGCCTGCGGCAGCGCCTACCGCGGCGTCACCGGGAGCACGTGCCGTGAGCCGCCGCGCCTGCATCCTGGTGCTCGACGGCGTCGGGATCGGCGAGGCCGCCGACGCCGACGAGTATGGCGACGAGGGGTCGCACACGCTGGCCAACACGGCGCGTGCGGTGGGCGGCTTCGCGCTCCCCAACCTCGAGCGCGCCGGCCTTGGTAACCTGGCACCGATTGCCGGACTCAAAGTCATCGCATCGCCGACGGCCGCGCACGGCGTGCTCTGCCCAGCTTCCAAGGGAAAGGATAGCACCACGGGGCACTGGGAAATCGCCGGCGTGCATCTCGCCCAGCCGTTCCCGACGTACCCGAACGGCTTCCCGCAATCGGTGCTCGACGAATTCTCTCGGCGCACGGGGCGCGCGTGCCTGGCGAACGTCGTCGGCAGCGGCACGGCGATGCTCGACCAGTATGGCGCCGAGCACGTGCGCACCGGGGCGTGGATCGTCTACACGTCGGCCGACTCGGTCTTTCAGGTTGCGTCCCACGAGGAGGTCGTGCCGCTCGCCGAGTTGCACGCGGCGTGCGCCGCGGCGCGCGAAATGCTGGTCGCCCCGCACAATGTCTCGCGCGTGATTGCCCGCCCGTTTGTCGGCACTGCAGGGGCGTGGTCGCGGACGAAGAACCGGCGCGATTTTTCGGTGGAGTCGCCCGAGGAGACCCTGCTTGACGCGCTGGCGGCCGCCGGCATCCCGCGCACCGGGGTGGGGAAGGTGGACGACCTGTTCGCCCGGCGGGGGCTGGAGGGGGGGCACACGGCCTCGAATGCCGAAGGGATTGGTCGTATCGGAAATTGGCTGGCTGGGGGCGATGGGTTCTGCTTTGCCAACCTTGTAGATTTCGACCAGTCGTTCGGGCACCGAAACGACGCTCCGGGGTTCTATGGAGCGTTGCGGGAGTTCGACGCCGCCCTACCTGACCTGACGCACCAACTTCGCGAGGATGACCTGCTGTTCGTGACCGCCGACCACGGCAACGATCCGACGACGCCGTCGACCGACCATGCCCGGGAGAATGTGCCCGTGCTCGTGTTCGGTCCGCGTGTGCGTCCGGCGGCGATCGGCCTGCGGGCCACCTTCTCCGATCTCGGCGCGACCGTGGCGGAGTGGATGGGACTGGGCTTTCGCGGTCGGGGGACCTCGTTCCTCTCCCTGATCCACGCCTGATGGCTGACGCCTCGACGCTCGCCGCGCTGCGCGCGGCCGCCTTTGACGCCATGGAGCACGCCTACGCGCCGTACTCGAAGTTCCGGGTTGGCGCGGCGCTGCTCACCCC
>JAKAJN010000032.1:0-15931 GCA_021813725.1 bacterium
TGGCGGGAGCTGATCGCCTCTTCGCCGTCGGCGGTGCGGGAGCCATTGCCGCGATGGCGTACGGCACCGCGACGATTCCCGCTGTGGACCGCATCGTCGGCCCAGGCAACGCCTACGTGGCGGAAGCCAAGGCACAAGTCGCGAGCGTCACCGCCATCGATTCTCCCGCCGGGCCCAGTGAGTTGCTGGTCATCGCGGACGGCTCCGCGTCCCCCGATGTGGTCACCCGCGAACTGCTCGCGCAGGCGGAGCACGACCCGATGGCGGCGGTGGTGCTTGTCTCCACCTCGTCGCGGCTCATCGAGGCGGTTGAACAGCGCCTCGCCGAATGGACCCCGCGTGAGCCGCGTGCGGCCGTCATTCGCGACGCATTCGCTTCGCGCGGTGCCCTGCTGTGGGCGTCCTCCCTCGAAGAAGCGGTGACATTCGCGAACCGCTGGTCGCCCGAACATCTGCTCATCGCCACGGCGAATGCCGATGGCGTGACACCGCTGGTGCGCAACGCCGGGACGGTTTTTGTCGGCGAAACCGCCTCTGTGGCCTTCGGCGATTACATGAGCGGGGCCAATCACGTCTTGCCGACGGGCGGACTGAGCCGCGCCTATTCGGGGCTCTCGACGCTGGATTTCTACCGCTGGACCACATTTCAGCGCATTGACCGTGCCGCCGCCGCACGACTTGCCGCTGATGTCGGCATCTTCGCCGACGCTGAGCGCTTGCCGGCGCACGCGGCTTCGGCACGCCAGTGGGAGGACGCCCGATGACCGCGACGCCCGTTGAGCGCCGTTCGCTGCGCGACGTTCCCGAGTACGCGCCCGATGCCACGTCGTGCGCGGTGGACCTGCGCGACAACACCAACTTCTGGGGCGCGCCTCCCAACGCGCTTGCGGCACTCCGCACGCTCGATCCGTCCCTGCTCAACGACTACCCGCCGGTCGCTGCCGGAAGACTGACGCGCGCCATTGCGGCAATGGTCGGCGTGGCGCCGGACGAAGTGGCCGCCGGCTGCGGATCCGATGACTTGATCGACGCGGCCTTTCGCGCCGTGGCCGAGCCGGGCGCGTTGATCGCGCACCCGGCGCCGTCCTTCTCAATGGTTCCCATTTTCGCGCGTCTCAATGGGCTGGAGCCGATTGCCGTGCCCCTGCGCCGTGATGGAGCGGCGGATGCCGAGGCGTTGCTCGCCACGGGGGCGAGAATCATCTACCTCTGCTCGCCTAACAACCCGACCGGAACGGTCACGCCGGCCGATGTGGTGCGTCGCGTGGTCCGTGAGAGCAACGCCATCGTGATTCTCGATGGCGCCTACGCCGAGTTCGCGCCGGAGCTCGACGATGTGCGCGCGGAGGCGCCGGCGTTCGAGCGACTCCTGGTGCTCCGCACCTTCTCCAAGGCCTGGGGGCTCGCGGGATTGCGCGTCGGCTATGCCGTCGGCAGTGCCGCACTCGTGCGCGCCGTCCGCAAGTCGACGGGACCGTACAAGGTGAACGCCGTTGCGGCACTTGCCGCGCAGACGGCCATCACGAGCGATGCCGACTGGGTGCGCGCACGCGCGGCCGATGCGGTCCAACTGCGTGGACGCGTGACCGAGGCGCTTCGCACCCTGGGTTTGTCGCCGCTCGATTCGCGCGGCAACTTCGTCTGCGTCCCTGTCGCCGACGCGCGCGCTCTCGCCGCACGCATTGCCGAACGTGGGGTTGCCGTGCGCGCATTCACCGGGCTGCCGGTCTTCGGCGACATCCTGCGCGTCGGCGTGGGACCGTGGCCGCTGATGGAACGCTTCCTCGACGCCCTGCGCGGGGCGTTGGCATGAAGATCACCGTGTTCGACTACGGCGCCGGCAACCTGCACTCGCTGGTGAAGGTGCTCGCGGGCGAGAACGACCGCGTCGTGCTTGAGACTGACATCGCACGCGCCCTGGCAACCGATTTGCTCGTCTTGCCCGGGGTTGGCGCATTCTCGGCCGCGGCGGCCCAACTTGCCCCCGCGCTCAATCCCCTGCGCACTGCGTTGCGCGACGGCTTGCCGTGTCTCGGCATCTGCCTTGGCATGCAATTGCTGTTTGAGGCCAGCGACGAGGGGCCCGGCGAGGGAATCGGGCTGTTCGCCGGACGCGTGACGCGTCTTGACGCGGCGCGTGTGCCGCAGATCGGCTGGAATGCCGTGGAGCAGGCGAGCGATCCGCTCTTCGCGCGCGCCAATCTGCGCTCGGCGTACTACGCCAACTCGTTTGCCTGCCGCCCGCGGGATCTCTCGGGTGTCGTCGCCTGGAGCACGCACGACGGCGATCGTTTTCCCGCCGCGGTGCGTGCCGGATCGACGCTCGGCGTGCAGTTTCATCCAGAGAAGAGTTCGGCGCCGGGCGTCTCGTTCGTCCGGCAGTTCCTCACCGCAATTCGTGAAGGCGGTCGCTCATGCTAGCCATTCCTGCCGTTGATCTTCGCGAGGGGCACGTCGTGCAGTTGGTCGGCGGCGCCTACGAACGCGAGGAAGTGCGGCTCGACGATCCCGTTCGCATTGCTCGTCAATGGGCGTTGGCGGGATTCTCGCGCGTGCACGTCGTGGATCTCGACGCCGCAACGGGGCGCGGTTCAAACCGCGATCTCGTCATCCAGTTGCTCTGGGACGGCGTCGCTGCGTTGCAGGTGGGTGGCGGCGTGCGCACGGGAACCGATGTTCGCGCGCTCCTCGATGCCGGCGCCGCGGCGGTGGTGCTCGGCACGCGCGCCATCGAAGATCCGGACTGGCTGTACCGAATGGCCACGGCGCATCCGGGGCGTTGTCTGCTTGCCGCGGATGTGCGCGAACGGATGGTGACGACGCGTGGCTGGGAGAAGACGCTCCAGCGCGATGTGCTCTCGGTGGTGGACGACGTGTCGTCGTTGCCACTCGCGGGGCTGCTGGTGACGGCCGTGCACCGCGAGGGACAGATGCAGGGGACCGATCTTCCGCTGATGGAGGATGTCGTGGACGCGTCGCCGTTCCCGGTCTTTGCCTCTGGTGGCATCGGATCGCTCGCCGACCTGCGGGCGCTTGAGGAGCGCGGCGTTGCCGCCGCCGTCATCGGCATGGCGCTGTACACCGGCGCCCTGGATCCGCGCGTGGTCGCGGAGGAGTTTCCGCAATGATCGTCGTCGAACGCAAGACGAATGAAACGAGCATTCGCGTCGCGATGGCAATCGGCGCGGGACGCGCCGACGTGCGCACCGGCGTGCCCTTCCTGGATCATATGATGACCGCCCTCGCGCGGTACTCCGGGCTCGATCTCACGATCGAGGCCACCGGTGATCTGCGGCATCATCTCATTGAGGATGTGGCGCTGACCGTCGGCGAGGCACTTCGCCGTGTGCTCCCCGCCACGTGCGCGCGCTACGGCGAAAGGACCGTGCCGATGGATGAGGCCTTGGTGCAGGCCGTGCTCGACGCGGGCGGGCGCCCGTATTACCGCGGACCGATTCCCAGTTCGCTCTACGAACACTGGATGCGTTCGTTCTGCGACGCCGCCAAGGTGACGCTGCACCTGCGCGTACTGCGCGGACACGACCGGCATCACATCGTGGAGGCCGCCTTCAAGGCACTCGGCTTCGCGCTTCGTCAGGCGCTGGTGGACACCGGCACGGTCTTCAGCACCAAGGGCGCCGTGTCGCTGGGGGACGCCTGATGCTCACGCGTCGCCTGATTGCCTGCCTCGACGTGCGGGACGCGCGCGTGGTGAAGGGGGTGCAGTTCGTCGGGTTGCGCGAGGTGGGCGACCCGGTGGAGCTTGCCACGCGGTACGAGGTGGAAGGAGCCGATGAGATTGTCTACCTCGACATCGCCGCCAGCGCCGAGGAGCGCGTCACACTGTTCGATCTCGCGCGTCGCACGGCGGAGCGTCTCTTCATTCCCCTGACCATCGGCGGCGGCATTCGCACGGTGGACGATATTGCCGCGGCCCTGCGCGCCGGCGCCGACAAGGTGGGGCTCAACTCCGCCGCAGTGCGGCGCCCGGAAGTGTTGAGTGAGGGAGCCGCACGTTTTGGCGCGCAGTGCATTGTCGCAAGCATTGACGCCAAGTGGGAGGATGGCCGGTATCGCGTCTACACGCATGGCGGGCGCACTCCCACCGACCTCGAGGCCGTTGGCTGGGCTGCGGAATGCGCCGCGCGCGGAGCGGGGGAGATTCTGCTCACCAGCATCGACCGGGACGGAGCCCGCGACGGCTACGATCTGGCGCTGACGCGTGCCGTGGCCGATGCGGTCTCCGTCCCGGTCATCGCGAGCGGCGGGGCGGGGAACGCCGCGCACGTATGCGCCGCGCTGAGCCAAGGCGGCGCTGATGCCGCACTCGTCGCCGGCATCCTCCATGACGGCGTCGTCACCGTGGCCGATCTCAAGCGCGCGATGCGCGACGCCGGGCTCGCCGTGCGGGAGGCGGCATGAATCCGTCTCCCGCGGTGCTGATGGAAGCGGCGCTCGAGGTGGCCCGGCTCAGTTCATTAGTAGCACTTCGCTACTATAAACAGGACCTCGTCGTCGAGGCCAAGGGCGACGGGTCGCCGGTCACCTTGGCCGACCGCGCCGCCGAGCAGTTGGCCCGCGAGTGGATTCACGCCCGCTTCCCCGCTGATGGTGTGCTCGGCGAGGAGTTTGGCGAGACGCCCGGGGCGAGCGGCCGCCGCTGGCTGCTCGATCCCATCGATGGCACCAAGAGCTTCGTGCGTGGCGTCCCTTTGTGGGGGACGTGCGTTGCCGTCTGCGAAGGGAATGAGGTGCTGGCCGGTGCGGCGGCCTACCCGGCAGTGGAGGAGTTCATTGCCGCCGCGCCAGGGGAGGGGTGCTGGCACAACGACGCACGCTGTCGCGTGAGTGACACCAACGTCCTCTCGTCCGCCACCGTGCTCGTCACCGACGCGCGCAACTTTTCCTCACCGGAGCGACGGGCCGGCTGGGAGAAGCTCTCCGCCGCCGCTGCGGTCAGCCGCGGCTGGGGCGACTGCTTCGGCTACCTGCTTGTTGCCACTGGACGCGCGGAGGTGATGGTGGACCCGGTTCTCAATCCGTGGGACGCACCGCCATTCCTGCCGATCATCGAGGAAGCGGGCGGCGTGTTCACTGGCTGGAATGGAAGCCGCGACGCCTTTGCCGGCGATGCAATTGCCACCAACGGCGCACTGGCCGATGCCGCCCGCGCCCTGCTCTGGAGTACCGATGTCCCTCGCTGACACGCTCAATTTCTCCAAGAACGGCGGTCTGGTCACCGTCGTCGCGCAGGATGCCGCGACCGGCGCGGTCCTGATGGTCGCGCACGCTGACCGCGAGGCGATCGAGCGCACCGAGGCCACGGGAGAGATGCACTACCGCTCGCGCACGCGCGGTCTGTGGCACAAGGGAGCGACCAGCGGCAACGTGCAGCGCGTGGTGTCGCTCGAACCAGACTGTGATGCCGACGCCGTGCTGGCGCGTGTTGCCCCCGCCGGGCCGGCCTGCCACACCGGGACCACGTCGTGCTTCGCGGAGACGGCAGTGGCCGCCGACGTGCTCTCGTCCGTGGACGCCACGATTCAGGCCCGGGCGGCCACGCGTGCCGACGCCGGTGAACGTCCGACGTACACTCAGCGTCTGCTCGCTGACCGGAACCTGCGGCTCAAGAAGCTCGGCGAGGAATCGGCGGAACTCGTGACCGCGTGCGCCGACGGCGACGCCGCGCGCGCCACGGAGGAAGCCGCCGACCTGTTCTACCACGCGCTCGTCGCGCTCCGCGCGCTTGGCGTTGGCCTCGACGAGGTGCGCGCCGCGCTTGCCGCGCGGCGCTAGAACGATTCGGCGAGCCGGCGCGTGATGCGCGCCGGATCGCCGACGTACACCCACTGGATGTTACGCAGGTAGCGCCGCGCCACGCGCCGCACGTCCTCTCCAGTGACGTCGCGCAGGTCGGCCATGAACCGGTCGGCCGCCCGCCAGTCGCCGTCGTAGAGCTGCGCGCGCGCCAGGAAGTCGGCCTGGGCCGTGCTTGTCTCGTTGTCGAGGAAGAACTCGGTCAGGAACTGTTGAATGAGCGGCGCGAGCGCGCGCGTCGGAATGTTCACGTCCTGCAGCAGGCGGATTTGATCGCGCATCAGTTTCAGCGCCGAGTCGGGGAGCGTGGTGGTGACAAAGAGCTTGCCCGAGATAAGCGCCTGATCGCGAAAGTCGGCGGCCGCCGTGTAGGTGAGGTTGTTCCGGGAGCGGATCTCGCTGAAGAGCTGCCCCGACAGCACGGCCGAGGCCACACGCAGCGCGGCAGCATCCGGTTCATTGGCGCGCGGACCACGGAAGATGCCATTCACGTAGTTCGTGGGCAGCGTGCGCGGGACCACGGTCAACGACGACGGACGCGTGGGCAGGGTGTCGGGCATCGTCCACGCATACGCGCCCTGTGGCAGCTGTCCGAGTGACGCCGTCACCATCCGCTCCAGCTTCGCCCGCGGCACGTTGCCGACGACGACAAGGAGAAATCGCGATTTCACGAGCGCCTGCTGCTTCCATTGCAGCAACGATTCGCGCGTGATGGCGGACACCGACGCTTCGCTACCGGCGGGCGCGAGGGCATACGGATGCCCGCGAAAGACCACGCTGTCGGTCACGCGGGCGAGCAGGGCATCCGGACTTTCATTCAACTGACGGAGCGCACTCAGCATCTGGTTGCGCACGAAGTCTATCTCGACCGGCTCGAGCCGCGGATGCATCAGCCGGTCGGTGAAGATGGTCCAGACGGAATCAAGTTCCTCGGTGGTCGTGCGAATCCCGAACAGCGTCCAGTCATCGTTCGCATCGAGCGCAATCGCACTGCCGCTGCGCGCCATCGCGCGGCGCAGGGCGTCCTTGGGATACCGCGCCGTGCCCTGCTCGCTCACCGCGAGATACATCGGTTCCACGCCTGCCGTCTCTGGCGTCGCGTTTCGGACCCCACCCAGCAGGTACAGGTTGATCACCACCAGGTTCGCGGCGCCGGCCCGATGGATCACCGGAATGCCGCTGATGGTGTAACTGGTGGTGGAGGTGTCCACCCGCGTCGGAAGGGCGCTCGCCGGCCGCTGCGCCGCAGGCAACGACGGATTGATCCGCTGTGCCGCGGCACTCGACGCGAGCAGAACCAACATCAGGACCGTCGCGCGCATCACGTGAGTCCTCCGGGCGCCATCGGACGCTGGGCGGGCGGTTTTGCAGGGGTTTTTGCCGGCGTCTTCACCGGCGTCTTCACCGGCACAGCCGGCACAGCGCGCGTTGGTGCGGCACCCCATTGGGCCAGTTCGTCCTCGGTGAGCTTCAGGCGCGCCTGCGCTTCGGGAGAGAGCATCACCCCAACCACGTGGGGACGGTCAATGATGTACTTGCGCGCATACGCCTGAAGCTGTGCCGGTGTCTGCCGTGCCATTTCGTCCACGTACTTCATGTAGTACTCGAGTCCCGAGACGCTCCACCAGAAGCCGATGGTGTGCGAGAACGCCGACGCCTTCTCGCGTTCGAAGGCGCTCGAGACGGCGCGCTGTGCCTTGGCGGCGTCCATTTCTTCGGCGCTGAAGTACCCCGGTTTCAGCACCTCGCGCAATTCGGCGTCGAGCGCCTTGAGCGCGGCGCGCAGCCGCTCGGGGCTGGTCTGCCCGCTGACGGTAATGGGACCGACGTTGTTCAGCGTGTAGTAGTTCACGATGACGCCTTCCCAGAGGCCGCTGTCCACCAGCCGCTTCTGGAATCGCGACCCCGCGGCATTCAGCAGGTCACTGAAGACATCGGCGACAAAAGTCGCAGCTTCGTCCTTGCGCACGCTGGGGCCATGCCACTGGATCTGCACCGTGACCGCGTTCACCGGCTCCTCGTGCACGTAGCCGACGTTGTGCGTGAGCGGCGGGATCGGCGGAATGGGCGCGGCGGCAAACGGGTCCCCGCCGCGCTTCCACCCGCCGAAGATCCGCTCGGCCATCGCGAACACCGCCGCCGGATCCACGTCGCCGGCGATGATGAGCAACGAATTGTTGGGGATGTAGTACAGGTCCTTGATTGCCCGCATCTTCGCCGGCGTCGTCGCGCGAATCACGTCGCGGTCGCCAATCGGGTTCTTGCGGCTGAACTGCGTCGTCCAGAGCCGGCGCCCCATCTCCTGGTCGAAGCGGAAGAAAGGGCTCGATTCCTGCTGGTCGTACTCGCCGATCACCACTTCGCGCTCGCGCGCCAGTTCGTCCGGCAGGAATTTCGGCGTGATCGCCGCGGCCGCGAGAAATTCCATCCCGGCCGTCACCGAATCCGCGGAGACCGTCAGGTAGTAGTTCACCAGCTCTTCGCGCGTCGAGGCATTGAACACCGCCCCCATGTCCGAGGCGCGGCTGATCGTCTCGTCGGGGTCGGGGTACCGGTCGTTCGCCTTGAAGAACATGTGCTCGTACAGGTGCGCGAGGCCGGCGTACTCGGGCGTCTGCGTGAACGCGCCGTTGCGCACGACAAGTTCCAGCGTGACGAGCGGCACGCCCTGGTTTTCGACCGCGACGACCTCAAGGCCGTTCGGCAGTACGGTGCGCCGGATGATCTTCTCGAGATCGGCGCGCTGCGCCAGCGCTGGGGGCGCAAGGCCAACCGCCAGGAGCACCGCGAACGCGGCGTGGCGGATGCCGTTGGCGGCCTGTGTGGACCGTCGTATGATTCCTGATCGCATCATGATGTCCGAAATGAACCCGCCTGCGCCCGGCGCTTTCGCCGACCAGCTCGCGCCCGTGCTCGGGCGCGAGCGACTTCGCCTCTCCGTTCCCCTTGCTCCGTACACCACGTTTCGCATCGGCGGTCCCGCCGACGTGCTGTACGATGCCACGTCAGCCGACGATCTCGCTACTGCCGTCGCCGCGGCGCGCGCCCTCGACATTCCGTGGCATGTCCTCGGCCTTGGCGCCAACATCCTCGTCGGCGACCGCGGCTTTCGGGGGCTGGTGATCCGCAACGTCGCCCGGCACGTTGAGTTCCGTGACGGCGGCGAGGTGCTGGCCGAATCGGGCACGGTCGTCGCCGATCTTATCACCGCGACCGTCAGCCGCGGCCTTTCCGGCTTGGAGCACTTCGTCGGCATTCCCAGCACCGTCGGCGGTGCCGTCTGGCAGAACTTGCACTTCCTGTCCCCCGCGCCGGCGCGTGAACGGACGATGTTCATCGCCGAGGTGGTGCGCGATGTCGAGCTCGTGGATCCGGCTGGTGTGCGACGCCATGTGGACCGCGAGGCAATGCGCTTTGGCTATGACGAGAGTCTGCTGCACCAGCCGGGGTACGTGGCGCTCGCCGCCACATTTCAACTTCAGCCGGGCGACCCGTTGCAGCTGCAACGCGTGATGGACGAGAACCTCGCCTGGCGCAGTGCGCGCCACCCACGACTCGACGTCACGCCGAGTGCCGGGAGCATCTTCAAGAAGATCGAGGGCGTGGGGGCCGGCCGGCTTATTGACCAGTGCGGCTTGAAGGGGTTCTCCATCGGTGGCGCGCAGATTTCTCCGTTGCACGCCAACATCATGGTGAGCACGGGGAACGCGACGGCAGCAGATGTGCGCGCACTCATCGCGCACGCCCAGCGCGAAGTGCTGGCCAAGTTCGACCAACGACTCGAACCCGAGATCGGGTTCGTCGGCGAGTTCTAGCCGTGCGTGCCGGGTGGCGTCAGTGTGCCGGGTGGCGTCAGCGCGACGCGGCGTAGCGCATGCGCGCCGTCAGCGCTTTCGTGTCGGGTCCGCCGCGCCCTTTGTAGATCGTCTCGCGCAACCACACGAGTTCCGCATCAAGGGCAGCTTCGGCGATTTCCCTCTGCCACGCCTTGGCGCGCTCGGGCGTTCCGGCATCCCACTGATAACCCCGTCCCTTCAACACATCCTTCAAGTCGAAGGGTGCGTTGACCGCCCGCACCAGCACCGTCTGCCGACGGCTCGACTCGATCAGGTGGCGCATTGGCAGGGAGGCGTCATCGGCAAACGGCGTGGCGAGTACGTGGATGGCGGCCAGGCAATCGTCTTCGGCGCGATGCGCGCGGAAGTAGAGCCCCGAATGCTCCATCAGCAGCCATCCGAGCTTCACCGACCCGAGTCCGTGCGTCTCCCACGGCACGTCGCTGATGGAACAGGCCCAGGCGGCGTTCGCAAACACCGGGAAGCGCGCCTCGAGGAATGGGCGGTCGAACTTGGCGTTGTGCGCGATGATGAGTTCCGACTGCTCCACAAGCTCGCGCACGCGGCCGTCGTCAATCCGGTGGCCAGCGACCATCTCGTCGGTGATGTGCGTCAATCGCACGATCTCCGGCGGAATGGAGCGGCCGGGGTCTTCGAGCGACACGAACGGCGCGCCGACCCCGACGATCGTCCCGCTCTGCGCACCGTACGTAAAGGGAACGCCGGCAAACTCGATGATCCGGTCGTTCGTCCAGAGCTTGCCCGTCGTCTCGACGTCCACGAACAGTCCGGACTTCGCTTCCTCGTCGCCGTCGAGTTCACCGTAGGACGTCCGCGGGACGAAGCGGCGCAGCACCTTGAACTCACCGGATTGGTCGAGTTGGCGGGCGAGCGATTCGTAGTCGGGGCGATGTGTCGTGGACATCGGGAAGATCCGGCGTTGTCTGCTAGAAGGGCTTCTCGAGACTCGTGCTCTGCGGCGTGAACAGCTCCGCCCCGTCATCGAGAATGTGCAGGTCGTCCTCGAGACGCAGGCCGAATTCGCCGGGAATGTAGATCCCCGGCTCGTCGCTGAACGTCATGTGCGGCTTCATCGGCAGCTTGTTTCCCTTCACCAGGTATGGCCATTCGTGGCCGTCCATGCCGAGTCCGTGCCCCACCCGGTGACTGAAATAGCGATAGCCGGGACCGTAGCCCGCATCCACGATCACTTTTCGAGCCGCGGCATCCACTTCGCCGCACGCGAGGCCGGGGCGCGCGGTCTTCAGCGCCACCGTCTGCGCCCGATGCACGATCTCAAAGACATCCTTCATCTTCTGGGTTGGTTTCCCCATCACGAAGGTGCGGCTGATGTCGGAGCTGTATCCCTCCACCTTGCAGCCGCCGTCCATCAGAAGGATGGACCCCTCGCGAATCACCTGCGGCGTGACGGAGCCGTGGGGAAGTGCCGAGTACTGGCCGACTTGGACGCCTGCACCGCCGTCGAATCCAAGCTTGGTGTGCGCGCGGGATACCAGGGCGCTGAACTCGCCCTGGGTCATTCCCTCGCGGAGCGACTTCCAGGCCGCTTCGTAGGCGGTCAGCGTGACCCGTGCCGCGAGACGCATCAGGGCGATCTCGTGGGCATCCTTGACCATCCGGCATCCTGCCGACACTGGCGTGCCACTAACGAGAGACATTTGCGGCAGTGCCTGCTTTACGCCGTCGGAGAACTGCCACCGGACCGTTTCCTCCACGCCCACGGTGCCGGTTGCGATGCCGCGATTCCGCAGCCCTGACGCGACCAGCGCATACGGTGACTCGTCCTCCTCCCACGCGAGAACCTCGGTCGCCGCACCCAGCGGACCGGTACGAGCCTGCTCGAGAGCGCGCGCTTCCTCGAACTTCGGCGTGACCAGGAACGCATTGCCGCGCACCGGAATGACCACGGCAAGCAGGCGCTCCGACAGCCCCCATCGCATGCCGGTGAAGTAGTCCAGCGACGTGCCGCCCGTCAGCATCAGGGCATTCATCGCGTTCGCGCGCATCAGTTCGCGCGCGCGCTCGATTCGTGCCTGTCGTTCGGCGACACTGATCGGCGTTGCCTTGTCACGCAGCGACTTCAGAGCCGCGATCGCCGGTGGATCATCGGCGGGAGACGTCGTGCTGGCATCAGCGGTTCGACCGAAGAGGGTCACGGCCGCTGCCGCCGTGGCAGAGGCACCGAGGAAGTCACGGCGGGACGTCATGGCGCGATCTCCATTGGGTAGAATCTGGAGAATTTCACGCGCCGCATGTCGGGGCGGAAGGTGCGCGCGACGCGAATCCACCCGCGCGGCGTCTGGCGTGTGGACGCGTGGTTTCGCGCATCAATGGATTCAGGGTTTTCTCCAGCAGATTTGCCTCACACCCTGTAGGACCCACTCCTATTCCCTTTTCCGCGAACGCGGCGCATGCTGGATCTGCGCCCGCTACGGGGAGGTGGTTCCAATGCCGTCAGTGCGCAGGAGACCGGCTCGAGCCAAGCGGTCTTCTACGAGATCCAGGCCAGCGACGCAGCATCATTCCGGTTCGGCCCGACAACGTCTCATCACGCGAGTCCTTGCTGGCCTCGCGCCCTATGTGCCGGAGGGCACACTCAAGGTCGACGAGTCGGGAATGATCGTGGTTGGCGTGGATGGCGTTCCCCTGGCTGTTCAGGTGGAGGAAGAACCGCCCGTTGTGAGGGTCCTTGGGACCGTCGTTGCTGATGTGCCGTTCAGCGAGGATCTCTGCGCGTGGCTCAACGAAGCCAACGCGAACCGGTTACGCATCGGATATGCGTATTGGAGGGATGACGAGATCCGGTACGCCATCGAGCAGATCGCTGCTCCGTTCCTGTTGGAGCACCTGCTCGATGCCCTCGCGGCAGCATCGGGGATGATCCCGGCCTTGGCCCGAGAAGCAGCGCTCTGGTTTCCTGAGCCGGTAGTCGTAGCGTAGCACAACTGACGCACGTAGCGAAGCGTACGGGGTGCCGGCCTGATCAACCGACACCCCGTTAGGTTTTCCGGCGAAAACAAGACAGTCGTGCGCCGTGCGGGTACCTCGAAGCCCGAGTTCGCGAGCGCCGACGCGACGTGCTCGCGCGCTTCCCTGACCGCCTTGCTCACGAGATCGACGATGGACCAGGAGGGGAGGCCGCGGGCGACGTCGACCTCCACCAGCACTGGATGGGCCTCGACACCGAGGACGGAGGCAGAGTGGACGGAGGCGAGCATGCCGGATGCTACATCGGCATGCATCGCCGACTGTCATCCAGATGCTGCGGACAGCATCGAACGAGCCCGGCTAGTACGGCGTTGGCCGGCCCGATAACTGTGCCCACTTCCAAGCGCTAGCCGTCCCCTGCGACCGGTTGATCGTCATGGCATCCACGAGGTTCGACGTACCATGCCGATAGGTGAGCGACCCATCCGGGTTTCGCTCGATCACCGGCGGCGAACTACCGACGTGGTCAGTGACGACGTAGTATGCGCTGTCGACCGTCACCGCGATCACATCATTGACGTTCACCGTGTCCCGCCCCGCGAATGTTCGCGCGAACTGCGTCGCGAGCGCAGCACAGACACTGGGGTCACTTATGAGCGCGATCGTCGCTGCGGGGTCGTACGGCAGAACCGCGCGACCTCGGCTTTCTCGGGCGTACCACGAGGTATCCTTGACAGTATGGGAGATCCAGCTCCTGAAATCACCCGAGAAGCCGTCCGCTGGCCTGCATGTGCCGGTGCGTTGAGGCGCAGTGGCCGGCATCGCGGCGAGCACGGCGACTAGGAGCGATGCGAAGAAGAGAGTTTTCATGGTCTGTCTCTGCGTGGCGTGGTCGGTGGTGTACGCTGCTGCGTTCATGGTAAGGTGCAGGCGAAAGCGCCACGGCGGCCGTATCGACGCACCTGTGCGATGTCACCGAACACTGAAATTTGGGTGTTCGCTAACACGCGGCAGCATCGGGGATGATCCCGGCCTTGGCCCGAGAAGCAGCGCTCTGGTTTCCTGAGCCGGTAGTCGTAGCGTAGCACAACTGACGCACGTAGCGAAGCGTACGGGGTGCCGGCCTGATCAACCGACACCCCGTTAGGTTTTTCGGCGAAAACAAGACAGTCGTGCGCCGTGCAGGTACCTCGAAGGCCGAGTTCGCGACGGACGATCATGGCGGAACCCCGGTAGCCGCGTTCGCGCAGCAGGCGGTAGAGGGCCACGCCATTCTGCACGCCCGAGCGATAGTGTTCCTGCACGGCGGTGGCAAAGGGGGCGATCAGCGAGTCGTGGCGGCGGACGGTGGGCGACCGACGCTCCGGAAATGTGCCCGCCGCGAGTCCCCGGTCCCTCTATAGGGGTCTTAGCGCAAGCAATGGCCGAGGGCACTGGTGACGCTGGAGCGCACGTAATCACGAAGCGCATTCACCGAACAGTACAGTTCTAGTAGGGCGTTGCAGTAATCTGTACGATTTCGTAATCCCAAATACGCGTCGCGCCAGTGGCCCGAGTGACGGTCAAGGCATGTGTGTAGGACGGGCCATAGTAGCGCGCAGACCCGACGACCGCACTATCCGCGCTCTTCCGAGAGTCGATCTGGAAGTCGACAACGAGATAGAGCGTCGTGTCTACGGCGAGAGCGTAGACCGGGTTCGGCGTCACCGTGTCTCGGCCCGCGATCGCCCGGGCCAAGGTCAGCGCGAGGGAGGCGCAGGTCGCCGAGTCGGACACTGCAACGACGGATGTTGAGTCACCTGCAGGCATATCCATGTTCGCCCGCATGGTGGACGCGTACGTCGACGGGTGCACCCGCGTCAAGCGAACCCACCGAAGAAAGTCAGCCGCATTGGCTGCTACTTCGCCGCAAGGTCCGCTCATGGTGGCGGGTTCGTGTGGCTGGCGTCCGTCGGCTACGTTCACAGCCCACGCGAACAGCG
Source organism: bacterium (assembly GCA_021813725.1). GTDB lineage: Bacteria > Gemmatimonadota > Gemmatimonadetes > Gemmatimonadales > Gemmatimonadaceae > PNKL01. The sequence goes on from JAKAJN010000032.1 coordinate 14,585, forward strand.
CCGCAGCGCTCAGGATGGTCATCAATGAAGGTCGCATACGCTGGAAGCTCGATTGAAAGAAAAGTGTCGGAATGAGTCGTCGACGTGATTACGGCAGGACGCATGCAAACGGTCCCGTCCTCGCGATTGCTTGTTGCCCGTCCCGCCAAGTGGGAAGCAAACCAAGGAGGAGAGCGCCCTGGGCGTCTCGCCGAAGCGTATCGATTGCCACAGTCGGTCCGTTGATGCGGTAGATGGTATCACGGTCAATTGCGTAGTTGGGCACTCCACTCAGGTATGCATAGATTGCATCCGCAGCGCTTAGTGCACGACTGATGACCAACATTCCCCTCGCTGCAGAATCGTCGAGGCAAAGCGAGCGTGGGATCGCAGTTCCTGGCATGAGACCGTGAGCATGCACTATCGCTATCCGGCCCGGCGAACGAATGGGATCTACACGACACGGAACGCCATGCTGTAGCGGCGGTTGAGTACCGCTCGCAAGCACACTACGGCCGTATTCGTCGCGTAACATGTTCCCCAGCGAACTATCGATCGATTGCTGAAGGGCCCCGCGCAGCGGCTGCGAGTTGTCAAGCAACGAGTCGCCGCTCACACACCGCCTCCTGACGCTCGCCGTCGCCGTCTTCACCTCGCCATTCACGGTGGCCGTTACCGTCACAGTGCCGGACCAGCTCCGATTGTAAAAGGTGCAACCAAATGCGCAGTTCTGCGATTCGTTGGCAGGACTCGGATCCGTCCAAGTCCAAGTGATGTTGGAAGTGTAGCTAGGCAACGAGGAGGTCAGGGTACAGGAGACATTCGCGGTTGCCGTGATCTCCGACGGGGTGCACGACAGGGACAAGGTCCCGACGCGTGGTGTCAGGGTCACGAGGATGTTTCCGGTGTACGTGAAGCACGGTGCCGGTCCTTGCCCGCACGTAGTACCCATGGCGCCCCGGTCCGCGTACACTGCGCCGACGATCTCCTTCGCGCCGGAGACCGGACTCTTGCCGTTGGTGCAGTCATTCGTCAGCCACCAGCCGCCACCACCATTCCACCGGAGGACCGTGGCGCCGCTATTGCAGTTGTTGAATCCACCCGGTCCGATATAGTCCTTTTGTCCGGTGTATTTGTTCGTCCTGGTGATCCAGCCGGACATCTGAATGTCGACCAATGTTGGCGATGTGTAGGACTGCGAGAAATCAACGCGGCCGCTTGCATCCGTCTCGTTCGTCGGGACGTTCTCGCTTTGCGCGGCAAGTGACGTCGGCCTGCGGCCTACTGGTCGTACGGCATCGCGCGAGCCGCTCGGGGCGTCGGCTATTGATGTCGTCTCCCGGACAGCACAGGCACCGCCGATGGCGA
>JAKAJN010000032.1:16031-22025 GCA_021813725.1 bacterium
GATGGCGATCAGGCCGCGCGGGCAGCGGCATGGGGGCCATACGCGACTTGAAGGCGGGACAGGGATTGCGGTGCACCACGAGCTGTCTTTCAATCGAATATCTGTCCGGCTTCGATCACCGACCCGCGCGCAGCAGCGCCCGAGTGGAATCGGGCGATCCGTCGTTCGGCGCCGGCGTCACGCCGAGCAGGTGGGCGAGCAAATCATAGACATGGATGTTCTGGAACGGCGGCACCACCACCCCATTCAGGAAATCGGGGCCGGCGGCGATGAACAGCGCGCCCATCGATGGCAGGGTGTTGTCATAGCCGTGCGTGCCGCCGCGCGGCAGGCCATGCTCCCGCACCGCGGCGTGCGTCGTGAGCGTCCACCCCTCGTCGGCAATCGTGATGAGCGGTGCAATCCGGTCGTGCGTGTTGTAGTGGAATCGCGCCGGTACTTCGCCCTTGCGGTATACCTGCAGGCGGGGATGCGCGTTCTTCAGCCGGTTGTATGCGTCTCCCTCGTAACCGGGTTCCGGCACGAGCGCGCCCACCGGCGTCGATTCGATCACACGCACTTTCGAGAGGTCCAGATAGTCGTCGAGGAAGATCACGCGGTCGCCAGCCAGGCTTGCCATGCCGTGATCCGACACCACCACCAGGTTGACGCGGTGCGTCAGGCCGCGCGCCTGCAGTCCGTCCACCAACGCACCGACGACCGCGTCCACGCGCGCGATGGCCGAGTCGGTCTCCGCGGCATCGGGACCGAAGCCGTGCCCCGCGTTGTCCGCTTCGCTGAAATACACCGAGACGAAAGCGGGTCCCTCGCCCGCTGGCATCGAGAGCCAATCCAGCACCGTCTGCACCCGCACCGCATCGGCAACGCGACCATCATAGGGGCGATACCACGTCGGAAAGCGGCCATTGATCTGGACGTCCGATCCGACCCAGAAGTACGATGCCGCCTTCTTCCCCTGGCGCTCCACCGTGTTCCAGAGGGGTTCGCCGCCCCACCAGCGCGGGTCGTGCGTCACCACGGTATCGGCAATGGTGAAGGTGCGTCCGATCGTCGCATCGTACATCGTGTTGGCAACGATGCCGTGATGCTCGGGATAGAGCCCGGTGACGAGTGTATAGTGATTCGGAAATGTCTTCGATGGAAACGACGGCACGAGCCGCTCGGCGCGCACCCCCGATTGGGCCAGCGCACGCAGACGGCGCGCGGCCGGGCGGTTGATGTAGTCGGCCCGGAATCCGTCGAGCGAGACCAGCAGGACCACTCGGTCGGTGCGCGACGTCGACACCGGTGCGTCAGCCGGTGCGTGCGCACAGCCCAGCAGAAAGGCGCCGACCAGCAGGAGCACAGCCGTGGAACGCGGTGGCAGGAGTTGGCGCATAGTGTGCCGAGTTGACGCAGAGGTTCGCCGGCCGAAAACTATGCGCGTCCGCGACGACGTGACAGCGTCACGTCGGGTGTTACTTTCTGGCCATGACCAATCGCGCGGGACATTCGACCGGCGCCGACGGACTCACCCGCTGTTTCTGGTGCGCCGCGGATCCGTTGTACGTGCGGTATCACGACACCGAGTGGGGTTTCCCGGTGCACGACGACCGTCGGCTGTTTGAGAAGATCACGCTCGAGGGCTTTCAGAGCGGGCTCAGCTGGCTGACCATTCTGCGCAAGCGGGAGAGTTTCCGCGCCGCGTTCGATCACTTCGACATCGAGAAGGTGGCGCGCTACACGCCGCGCACGGTCGAACGCCTGCTCAAGGACGCCGGCATCGTGCGGCATCGCGGCAAGATCGAGAGCACGATCAACAATGCCCGTCGGTGCGCGGACCTCATTGACACTGAGGGATCACTCGATCGCTTCGTCTGGCAGTTCGAGCCCGCGCCCAAGTCGCGTCCGCGCAAGGTGACGTGGGAGGTGCTGCAGACGATGGCGACGACCTCCGAGTCCGTCGCGCTCTCCAAGGCGCTCAAGCAACGCGGGTGGACATTCGTCGGCCCCACCACGATGTACGCGTTCATGCAGGCGATGGGGTTGGTGAACGACCACCTGCACGGGTGTGATATCCGGGCGCGCGTGACGACTGCACGATAACGGCAACTGCTCACCACGACCGAAACTGCTCACCACGACGGCAACTGCTCACCACGGAGACACGGAGAACCGCGGAGTTACACGGAGAACTACAACTGCAATACTTACTGGAACGACAGTGCGCCAAGCACGACGTGGAGTGGCGAGCGCAGTTCCCCCAAGAAGTTGTAGTTGCCGTTCTCCGTGTATCTCCGTGTCCTCCGTGTCTCCGTGGTGAGCAGTTGCCGTCGTGGTGAGCAGTTGCCGTCGTGGTGAGCAGTTGTATGAGCCCTACGCCTGATCCCGCCGCACGCGCACTTTTTTTCCCTTGATCGTGCTCGCCGACAACCGGGCGATGATGAAGCTCGCCTTCTCCTCCGGCACCTCAACAATTGAATGCCGGTCCCCGATCTGCACCGCGCCGATCTGATCGATGGGGATGTTGGCCTCGCCGGCAATCGCGCCCACGATATCGCCCGGCCGGATCTTCAACTTGCGGCCGGCGCCGATGTAGATCTTCGCCACCGCTCCGCCCACCTTGCCTGCGCGATCGCGGCGCGACTGCCGTGCCGGTCGCGGTGCGTGCCCGGCACGATCGCCGCCCTTCGGCACGACACTGGGAATCTCTTCGGGTTCGCGATCGGTCTCGCTCGCGCGCGCCACCAACCGGATGGCCGCGGCGGCGATGTCTTCCACGTCGTGCACGGCCGCCAATTGCTCCACGATCGGGCGGTATCGATCCACGTCATCCTCGGCCAGCACCGCGGCCACACGATCGCGCAGCTTGGCAAGCTGGCGCGTGCGGAGCTCCGCCACCGACGGCACGGCGCCGATCTCGATGGCCTGTCCGGTGGCGGCCTCGATGCTGCGCAGCGTCCGCTGCTCACGCGGCTCGGCGAGCGTGATCGCCACCCCCTCGCGTCCCGCCCGTCCGGTGCGCCCGATACGATGCGTGTAACTCTCCGACTCCCACGGCACGTCAAAGTTCACCACGTGCGTCACGTGCTTCACGTCGAGCCCGCGCGCCGCCACATCGGTCGCAATGAGCAGATCGCTTCCCCGCGCACGGAAGCGCTTCATCACGCGGTCGCGCTGGTCCTGACTGAGGCCGCCGTGGAGCGCCTCGGCACGATAGCCGTGCGCGACCAGCGTTTCCGTCAGCTGGTCCACCTCCGTGCGAGTGCGGCAGAAGACCATCGCGCTCTCGGGCGCCTCGACATCGAGCACGCGCGCCAGCGCGGCCATCTTGTGCGCGCGCTGCACGATGTACGCCACCTGGCGCACCTTCGCCGTCTCGCCCGGCGCCGTGACCGGCCGCGCAACCTGAATGATCTCCGGGTCGCGGAGATGGGCCTTGGCGATGCTGGAAATCCGCGCCGGCAGGGTGGCGCTGAATAGCGCCGTTTGCCGTGTCGCCGGCAGCGCGCCAAGGATGGCCTCGAGATCCTCGGCGAAGCCCATATCGAGCATCTCGTCGGCTTCGTCGAGCACGACGCACGCCACGTGATCGAGGTGCAACGTCTTCCGACGAATGTGGTCCAGGGCACGCCCCGGGGTCGCCACCACCACATCCACGCCGCGCTTGAGTGCGCGCACCTGTTGCTCCATCGGTGCACCGCCGTACAGCGACACCACGCCGGCGCCAAGCGGCTTGCCATACCGATGGACCGCCTCCGCCACCTGCATGGCGAGCTCGCGTGTCGGTACGAGCACCAGCGCGCTTAGGCGCGTGCGCGGCGATGCACTCGGCGTGATTCGATGCAAGAGCGGCAACGCAAACGCGGCCGTCTTGCCGGTTCCCGTCGCCGCAATTGCCAGCACATCACGTCCCGTCAGCAGCACGGGGATTGTCGCGCGCTGCACCGGCGTTGGTTCTTCATACCCGAGTGCGGTCAGCGCGTCGAGTACGCGGGGATCGATCCCGAGCGCGCCGAAGCCGGGCTCCGGCGTGCGATTGGTCGTCTTGCTGGTCATGCCGAAAGCTAGCAGCGCCGGCGCGGAGTATCGAATCGCGCCGGCGCGACGATCGTGCTACCGCCCGCCAAACAGGTAGTAGCTCGCCCCCACGGAGACGCGCGAACCGGTCGCTTCCACGCGCGACGCGGAGTAGCCGCCGGTGTCGTTGAACTTGCCAAATGTCCAGAGGAGGGCGCCGTCCACCGCCAGCTTGGACGTCACCATGAACTGGGCGGTCAGTCCGGCGGTGGGGTTGGTGCCGCTGAAGTCGAAATTGCCGGTGGTGCCGTTGTAGATGCTCGAGGCCGCCTTGCGCCCGGTGATGCCGGCGGTCAGATACGTCTTCAGCGGGCCGACGCCGACAAAGCGCAACTGACCGAGCACGTCCCACTGGCCCAGGTCCGTGTCGCCGCCCGAGGAGCCAAGCGTGTTCTTGTCGTAGTTCACGAGCACGCCGAGCGAGCTCCCCAGGGCGAGTCCCGCGTGAACGCCGTATCCCGATCCGAAATCAAGATTCTGCGCCGCGTCCTTGTAATTGAGCGACGCGCCGGTCACCTGCGCACCGACATAGAGCCCGGACTGGGCGCGCGCGGGTGCCGCCGCCAGTAGTAGCGCAGCAGCCATCATCAGGGTGCGATTTTGCATAATCCCTCCGTGAAGCACTCGGTGAGAACTGCGGATCTTTTCCTGCTACCCTCGGGCCACGCGATCGATCCCTACGACCACCCACTCGTGCCCCCTATCTATATATGGGGCAACGCGTTCGGGTGTCATCCCGAAGATGCCAACCGGCATCTTTCGTCCCGCGCAGGCGTGTTCGATGGTGCGCACCGCCGCATCGAAGTCCGGGTGATCGAACTGCTCGAAGATCCCGAGACTCTTCGTCAAGTCGTACGGGCCGATAAGCACCCATTCGATGCCGGGGACTTCCACAATCGCCTGGATGTTCTGCACCGCCTCGACGCTTTCCGCCTGCACCACCACCTTGGCCGAGGGCCATTGCGATGTCTGCACCAATCGCACGCATTCCTCGGCTTGCGCCGTCGTGTCCACATTGGGGACGATGATGCCGTATGCGCCGTGGGCGAGGGCGTGCTTGATATGCTCCCCGTCCAGCGTGCGCACGCGCGCGTAGCAGGGAAGCCGGCCACCGATGTCGCGCAGCAGGGTCGCCATTTCGTCGAACCCGACGCTCGCGTGTTCACCGTCAAGCATCAGCCAGTCGTAGCCAGAGGCGCAAATGGCGTCGAGTTGCTGTCGGTTGCTGGTGCGAATGAGCGTTGCCGTGCGCGGAGCCATTGAGCACTCGAGAATGGGGCGTCCAGTACAATCTGAGTCGCGTCGACCACAAACGACAGCCAATCACGGCAACTGCTTACCACGACTACAACGGCGCACTACAACTGCTCACCACGGAGGCACTGAGGACACGGAGATACACGGAGAACAGCAACAGCAAACGCTTAGTGGAACGACAGTGCGCCACACAGGATTCAACGTGGCGAGCGCAGTTCCCCCAAGAAGTGGTAGTTCTCCGTGTAATCTCCGTGTTCTCCGTGCCTCCGTGGTGAGCAGTTGTAGTCGTGGTGAGCAGCTGTAGTGAGCAGTTGCAGTACTCTTCCCCCTCTTACGATAGTTTACGATCATGCGCCTCCGTCGCCTCGCGTGGCTTCTCGCTGGCACCGTTGTGCTGGCCTCGTGTCACCCGTACGCCGCACACCGACAGTCATCGGCCCCGCTGCGGGTGATGACGTACAACATCCAGGCCGGCGGCAGACATCTCGACAGCATCGCGTCGGTCATTCGCGCCGCGGACGCCGACATTGTCGCGTTGCAGGAAGTGGACGTGCATTGGCAGGCGCGCAGCGCCTTTGCCGACCAGGCGGCCGATCTCGCACGCGCACTCGGAATGTCGGTGCGCTTCGCACCGATTTATGTCCTCCTGGGCAATCCGACGGCCAACCCGGCACGCGA
>JAKAJN010000033.1 GCA_021813725.1 bacterium
CCCCTTCTCGCGCGCCCGCGGCGCGATGAGATCCGCGACCTCCGACACCGCGAGGTGCAGGTCGAAGGGTATCGGGTCGAGCCCGAGCTTGCCGGCCTCGATCTTGGAGAAATCGAGTATGTCGTTGATGACACTGAGCAGATGATCTGCCGATCGCTGCGCCGTCTCGAGATAGGACCGCTGCTCGGCCGACAGCGTGGTCTCGGCCAGGAGCGCCGTCATGCCGATCACGCCGTTCATTGGCGTGCGGATCTCGTGGCTCATCGTGGCGAGGAACTCGCTCTTCGCCTGCGACGCCGCCTCGGCCGCCTCCTTGGCCGCGCGGAGCGAGGCCTCGGCCGCCTTGCGCAACTCACGCTGGCGCTGGGCGCGCCGACGACTGAGCACGGCAATCCACCCGTTGAGCAGGAGCACGGCGCACAGCGTGACGTACAGCCAGCGCAGAATGCGCGCCTGCGCAAAGGCCTCCGACGCGTCGAGCTCGAAGACGAGTCCGGCATCGATGTCGGGAATGAACGTCCAGGCCCCGACGACGGTGGCGCCGCGGTAGTTGCGGTAGCCGTTCATGTCCACGTCGGTGGAGCCCTGCGTCACGAGCGCGGCGGCGCGTGTCAGCGGCCAGCGTGCGGCGGCGGCGGGCGTGGTGCGCAGGGTCCGGAGCGAGCCGCCCGGATCGCGAACGCCCAACTGGAAGGCAGGCGAACCGCTCCCGGGCGCTTGCACGCCAGCGCGCATCAGCGCCGAGCCGAACCGCGGCACGCTGGCAAACACGCCGTCGCGCCGGACCAGATAGACGTCTCCCGTCTTCCATGTGCGGCTGACGTCGAGCCGAACCGCCATCGGGGCGTCGAAGAGCACGGCGCCCAGGTTGCGTCCGCGCTGGTCCTGCACCGGCGTGGCAATGGTGACGAAGGGTTCGCCCGCATCGAGCCGCTCGCCCGAGAGGTCCACGGCGCGCGGCAGCGGCATCGGGGCACTCACCACCGAGATGCCACCGGCGACGCGATGCAGTCTGGCGTTGTCGCGCCAGCGTGCGGCGGCCTCGTCGGGCGAGACGCCGGCGGCGGCCACGACGCGTCCGGCGCTGTCCACAAGCGCCCAGCTCAGCCACCCTTCCGCCGTGAGGGCGGTTCCCATGGCCGTCGCCACGGCCTCGCCGACTGGACGGCGTCCCCCGCCATCGAGCATCTGGCGAAGCGCGGAGCGCACGTCGGATGATTGGACGATGGCACCGCCGGCTCGCACGAGGTCGCGGTGCCAGCGCTGGATCTCCGCCCGCCGCTCGTCGCGCCGCGATTGCAGGAGCGCTTCGTCGGCATCGCGAATGCGGCCCTCGAGCAGGACGAGCGAGACGGCGCCGACGACGGCCGTTAATGCGAGCGTCGTCCACACCACGCGCCGGGCCGCGGTGGGGGAGTCGAAGAACCGAGTGAAGGCGGACCGCATAAGCGTCCGCTAAGGTCGCCAGATCGCAGTCGCAGGGCAAGGCGAGCCGCACTCGGCCGCAGTCGCCCTTGGGCCGTGCGGCCGCGGCTGGGTCGCCCTGGCACCCCGCGCGGTTGGCAACGCCGCGGGAACCGATTACCATTCCCGGAAGCCGCCAGGGGTATTTCGGCAGTCGCCGAAGTTGAGAAAGTCCCTTGGAACCTGATCCGGATCAAACCGGCGTAGGGAGTGCGGCGTGTCGCGGCGGAACCCGTTGCGCCACCCACTCGGCCGGGTGGCGCTTTGCGTTTGGCGCCCCCGGTCGGGCCCACTCCGGATCGCAACAGCTTCGCGAACCGGCCATGCAGCCACTCTTGCTTCTGCTCGCGGCGTCACTCGCCGCCCCTGTCCCCCAGGTCCCCCAGACCGCGACGCGCCCCGATTCGGGTCGCGCGGCGCGCGCCGACACGCTCGAGCGCGTCACGGTGCGCGCCGTGCGGGCGAGCGGCGCCGCCCCGCTGTCGGAGCGCACCATCGAGCGCGACGAATTGCAGCGCGGCTACACGGGGCAGGAGGCGCCCCTCCTGCTCACGCGCGTTCCCGGCATCACGGCCTACTCGGAGAGTGGGTCGTTCACCGGGTACAGCTACCTGCGGATGCGCGGCCTCGACCAGAACCGCGTCAACTTGTCGTTCGATGGCATTCCGCTGAACGATCCCGAGGATCAGGCCTTCTACTTCTCCAATGTCCCCGACTTTGCCAACAGTGTGCAGTCGGTGCAGGTGCAGCGCGGCACGGGGACGAGCGCGTTCGGCACGGCAGCGTACGCGGGCTCGGTGAACTTCCAGTCGCTCGATCTTGCCTCGGCCAAGCGGGGCGGCGAACTGCAGCTGACGGGCGGCGCGTTCGACACTCGGCGGGCGGCGCTGCAGTGGCGGTCGGGGATGGTGCGTGGACGGTGGGCGATGGCGGCGCGCGCCACGTCGCACCAGACCGACGGATTCCGCCGGCATTCGGGGAACAATGCCTCCTCGGGCTTCTTTTCCGCCGCGTGGTACGGCAACAAGGACGTCGTGAAGTTCACGGCCTTTGCCGGCCTCTCGAAGCTGCGCTCGTCGTACTACGCGGCGGACGAGGCGACGGTGCGCACCGACCCCCGCGCGAACCCGATGGGGCTGAACGAACGCGACCGTTTCTCGCAGGTCTTCTGGAACCTGCAGCATGTGCGGGCCGTCGGGGCGCACGCCGTCTGGACGACGACCATCTATCGCCAGGGCGCGGGAGGATGGTTCGACGTGAATGTCGATCCCGATCTCTGGCGCTTCAACCTGTCGTACAACTGGTACGGCGCGTTGAGCACGTACTCGTACCGCCGCGGCGCGGTGGCATTCGACGCTGGCGCGCACGTGATGCAGTACCATCGCGATCACTTCCTCGAAATCTGGCCGGCGCTGGACGCTCGCGTCTATGACAACACGGGACGCAAGGGCGAGCAGGCGGCGTTCGCCAAGCTGCAGGTGACGCAGGGGCGGGCCACGTGGTTCGGCGACCTGCAACTGCGGCGTGCGACCTTCCGCTACACGCCGGCGGTGCGTGCGTCGAGCGATCCGCACTCCCTGACAACGCCCTCCACCGACTGGGCGTTCCTGAATCCCCGCGTCGGCGTGACGTGGCGGCCGTCGCCGTCGCTGTCGTACTTCGCTTCGGTGGGTGCGGTGCGCCGCGAGCCGACGCGCGATGACATGTTCGCCGGCGCCGACAACCTGGACTCGACGAATGCGGCGTCCATTCTGCCGCTCGATCGCGTGCGCCCGGAGCACGTGGTGGACTACGAGGCCGGGGCGACCTGGTCGCGCGACGCCTGGCGCGTGTCGGCAAATCTGTTCGCGATGGAGTTCCGCGAGGAGATCGCCGCGGTGGGGGCGATGAGCCTCACCGGCTCTCCGCTGCGCGTCAACGTCGGCGGATCGCATCGCCGTGGTCTCGAGGCCGAGGCACGCTGGTCGTCAGCGACCGTCGCGTTGGACGCGACGATCGCGCTGACGGATGCGCGCATTCGGCGGTTCGTGGATGCGGCGAGCGGCGTGGTGCACCGCAACGTCCGGTCGCGGCTGACGCCAGGCACGGTGGCCACGCAGGCCGTAACATGGCGTATGGCGCACGGCCTGGCGCTCGAAGGGCAGGCGCGCGAAGTCTCGTCGTCGCCGCTCACCAACACGGGCGATGCGAAGGCGGTGCTGCCAGCCTACGCCCTGGCTGATGTGGGGATCGGTTGGTCGGGAGGCGCCTCGAGCGTCACGGTGCGCGTGAACAACGTCTTTGACCGCGTGGCATTTGGCGGCGGCTATGCGAGCGACGGCACGAACTACGTCTTTCCGTTCGCGACGCGCCACGTGATGTTCAGCCTGCGGCGGACCTTCTAGGGTGGGCGGGGCCGGCGGAGTCCCCCGCCGGCCCCGCGGCGCGTATCTTACGGGGCCATGGCGTCGCTGAAGCCAGCTCCCCGCGAGTCATCCCGGTCGTTCTTCGACGGGCTGTCGCTGTCGCTCCTCATCCTCGGAGCGGTGGTCTTCGTCGTCATGGCCGTGCTGCAGCGCGTGCGGCGCGAGGCGGTGGATCGCCAGGCCTTCGTCGCGAACACCGCGAACGAACTTCGGTTCGACCTGACCGCGGCGCACCTCGCGGTGGAGGAGTTCGCCGATGGCGACCCGGGCATTGACCTCGCCGAGGACATCGACAGCCGCTACACGCAAGCGCTGCGGCTGATTGACCGACTGACGGACGACGTCGGTTCGGGCGGCGCGACGGCCCTGCTCGATCCACTGCTGACGGACCGGATCGAGAAGTTGAGCGGTCAGGTGAATGCGCTGCGGAACCTCGCCCGTCAGCGGTTGGCCGAGGGACCGCGCGCCCCGCGTGACGAGGCGCTCGACCGTCGGTTCGATGCCGCGCTGCGTTCGACATCGCGCGAGGCGCAGGCCATCGCCGACAACCTCAATGGCGCCGCGGCGCGCGCCGGCAATCGGCTCGACAACATCGAGATTGTCGTCGACGGCGTGGTGGCAGTGCTGTTTGCGGTCGGCGCGCTGGCGATGGCGTACCAGCGGCGGCGGCACGCCGCCGCCGTCGAGCAGCTCGAAACCGAGGTGGAGGGGACGACCCGCGACGCGCTGGCGCGCGAGGCGCGTGCGCGCGCCTTGCTGAACTCGACCATCGACGCCATCGTCGCGGCCAACGAGTCGGGGTTCATCATCGGCTGCAACCCGGCCGCGGAGCGCCTGTTCGGCTACAGCGAAGCGGAGATGGTCGGCATGCAAGTGCGCCTGCTCACCGGGGAGCCGTATCGGTCGCTGCCGCCCGAGCGATTCGCCGAGTACTACCAGCGCGCCTTGGCCAACCAGCGAGGCGTCAGCGAGATCGTCACGGGCCGCCGCAAGGACGGGCGCGAGATGGTGCTCGATATGTCGCTCAGCGCGGTGCGGACGGGGGACGAAGTCACCTTCATGGGAGTCGTCCGCGACATCGGCGACCGCGTGGCGGCCGAGCAACGCTTCCAGGCCATCTTCGACCACGCCACCTCCGCGCACTTCCTGATGCGAGGCGACGCGATCTCAGACTGCAACGAGGCGGCGGTGCAGCTCTTCGCCGCCAGGGACAAGGGAACGCTCACGGCGCTGCAGCTCGACGCGCTCTTCCCGGAGCACCAGCCCGATGGCGAGGAGTCCGTCACCGTGCTCGCCGGGCACGTGCAGCGCGACCGCGCGGACGGCGCCCATGTCACCGAACTGCAATGCCGCCGCCTCAACGGCGAACTGTTCACGGCCGAGATGACCTTCACCCCCGTCGAACTCGAGGGCGAGGCGATCACGCTGGTCGAGGTGCGCGATCTGACCGAGCGCCGCCTGAGTGAGCAGGCCCTGGTCGTCGCCAAGGAGACCGCGGAGGCGGCCGCGCGGGCCAAGAGCCAGTTCCTCGCCACGGTCTCGCACGAGATCCGCACGCCGATGAACGGCATCATTGGCATGACGGGGCTGCTGTTGGAGAGCGAACTCGACGAGCAGCAGCGGCAGTACACGCTTGCCGTCAAGACGTCGGCCGATTCGCTGCTCGCGATCATCAACGACATCCTCGACTTCTCCAAGGTCGAGGCAGGCAAGCTGACCATCGAACCGCTGCCGTTCGATCTGGTCTCCACGCTGGAAGAGGCGTGCGACGTGCTGGCGCCGACCGTGGACGAAAAGAAGATCGCACTGGCCCTGCACGTGGGTCGCGGCATCCCCACCCAGCTGGTGGGCGACGCGGGACGCATCCGGCAGATGACGCTCAACCTGCTGTCGAACGCGGTGAAGTTCACGACGTTCGGGCACGTCGTCCTCGAGTGCGAGGTGGTCGAGCGCCGCGGCAACAGTGCGATGATGCGCATCTCGGTGCATGACACGGGGATTGGAATTCCCGAGGCATACCAGTCGCGCATCTTCGAGGACTTCTCGCAGGCGGATGCCTCCATGACGCGGCGTTTTGGCGGGACCGGCCTCGGGCTGGCCATCACGCGTCGGCTGGCCGAGATGATGGGCGGCGCGGCCGGCTTCCGGTCCGTCGAGGGGCGCGGCTCGACGTTCTGGGTCACGTTGCGGATGACCGTGCCGCCCGATGCGCACGAGGCGTCGCCGATGCCCGACCTGGCCGGCCGGCGCGTGCTCGTGGTGGATGCGCACGACGTCACGCGACGCGCCATCGCGCAGCGCATCGAGGGCTTCGGTGCCACGGTGGACACGCGCGCCCTTGGCGATCACGGCCTCGCCCTCCTGCGTCAAGCCGCCGCCGGCGGGGGGCCGTACGACGTGGCGTTCATCGAGATCGGCACGCGCACCGCGGAAGGCCTCGACTTCGTGCAGGCCATCCGGAAGGAGCGGGCCATCGCCGCCACGCCACTCGTCCTGCTCGTGCGGTCGAGCGACGGGTTCACCGCCGGCGCCGCCGCGCCGGTCGGCTACGTGGACCTCGTCACCAAGCCGGCGCGCGGCTCAGCCCTGCTGGGAGCGATGCGCGCGGCGCGCGCCGCACGCGAACGACATCGCAGTGCAGACGAGATCACGGATCCGAAGCCGATCCCACGCCGGAAGACGATTGGACGCACGCCGGTCACGACGCCGACGAGCCCCGCGTTGAGCGGCCTGCGCATCCTGCTCGCGGAAGACAATCCGGTGAACCAGATGGTGGCCCGGGCGATGCTGGAGCGGGCGGGGTGTGCCGTCCAGGTCGTGGAGAACGGCGCGCAGGCGGTCTCGCGCTCCGAAGAGTCGGCGTTCGACATCATCTTCATGGACTGCCAGATGCCGGTGCTCGATGGCTACGCGGCCACCGCCGCCATCCGGCGCCGCGAAGGCGACGCGCAGCGCACGCCCATCATTGCCATGACGGCCAATGCGATGCCGGGAGATCGCGAGCGATGCATCGCCGCGGGGATGGACGACTACATCGCCAAGCCGATCGATGACGGTGTGCTGAAGACCGCGCTCGAGAAGTGGGGCGTGCGACCCGCCTCAGAATAGCAGCGCCGCGCACTTGGCGCGGCGCGGGGCCTGCGTGCGAAGCGGGGAGCCTAGCGCACCTGCAGCAGTTCGACCTGGAAGACGAGGATGGCATTGCCGGGAATTCCACCCGAGCCGTTCTCGCCGTACCCCAGGGTCGGCGGAATCACCAGCTGCCGCTTGCCGCCGACTTTCATCCCCTGCACGCCCTCGTCCCACCCCTTGATGACCCGGCCGGCGTTGAGCAGGAACTCGAAGTACGGGGGAGTCTTGCCATCGGAGGTGTCGAACTGCTGCCCGTTCACGAGCCAGCCGCTGTAACTCACGCGCACGGTGTAGCCAGCGGACGCGGTGGCGCCGGTTCCCGTCACCAGATCCTTGTAATACAGACCGCTCGCCGTCTTCGTCATGGACGAGATGGTGACGTTGAGCGAGGCGGCGTAGTTGGACGTGGCCGGATCGGCCGTGTAGACGTTGGTGTCCGGCGCCGTGACGGTGCCCGAGTTCGAGCCGTTGCATCCGGCGAGCAGGACGGCGACGAGGACGAGCGAGACGGAGCGGACAGCGTGCATGGCAGTTCGATCGAGGAAGGGAAGGACAGCGCGGCAAACCAGCGGCAATCCGTAAATTGCACTGGGGCGGCCCTCCAATGGCAGGGGGTCGCCCTCATGCATACCCCGGATGGCTACGCCGGTGTCATCAGTCGCCGTATTCCGCGCGCGCACACCGCCGCCGTGGCGGCAAGCAGACCGGCATACGCAAGCGTCACCACGAGCAACGTACCTGGGGACAGGTGAAAGACCGTGCCGAAGAGCGCGCTGAGTCGCATCACCGGTCCGACGGAGGCGTCGTACACGAGCAGCGCGCCCCACGCGGCCGCTGCCGCAAGCATCGCCGTCAGCGCCGCCGAGCGCTGACGGGCTCCCCAAGCGCCGTACACCGCCGCGGCAACGGGGACCATCCACCAGCCGAGCCACCAGGTACCGCCGGCGATGAGCGTCGTCAACGCAATGAATTGCGCGAGCCACTTCATGTCAGCGCTCCGGACGAAGGGTGAGGGAGTACCGCGGCGACGCCAAGCCGGCCGCGTCTCGCGGAAAACGCAACGTGTCGAGCTTCCCCGCCGTCCACGACGATAGGCGGTCGTCATACCGGTCGCTCACGGGATTTCCGGACTGCCCGCCGGGATACGTTCCCCAGGCGTGCACGTCGGGCGAGAGTTCCACGACAAAGCGCCAACTCGCGCCATGTGATCCATCGCCGTCGGACGGAGTGAGCGTGCCGCGTCCGGAGGGCATTGGGATGCGCGTCCGGCCGAGACCGGGGAGCCGCAGCAGGTGCTGGATGGATGCGGTGCGGATGTTCGACCAGCGCCAGCGCGGGCCCGGCGGGCCGTACCGGCGAGAAACCGAGCGGTAGGCGGCGCCGATGCTGGCCACGAGGACACTGTCCCGCGTCTCGCGCGCCGGCGTGGCGCGCACGTCCCACCACGGTGACGTCGCGTCGCGCATCAGTTCCACCAGCACCGCCGTGCCCGGCGTCGGTGCGCGCCGCACATTGGTGGAGCCGCGCAATTCGTCCCACGTGCGCATGGTGAGTTCCTGCATCATCGCGTCGTAAAGCACGGCCCGCTCGTTCTCGGGCGTGAATCGTCCGTCCCAGTCGCGCAACAAGGCGGCGCCACGCACAGCGAACGTGTCGGCCACGCCCGCGGCCGTGGCCTTGGCCACGGCATCGAACATCGGCCCCACGAAGAGCGCGGTCTGCTCGCTCGTCGGGTCGGTCTGAAACCGCCGCATTGCGTCGGGGGTCACGGCCGAGTCGGCACGCAGCAAGGCGTTGATGCGCATCGCACGGAAGGGCGAGGGCCAGTCGGAGCCAAGGTATGACGGGTCTACCACGGGGTCCTTGGGCTGCTGGTTCGCCGAGGCGAGGTAGCCCTGCGCGGGATCCCAGGCCTGTGGATAGCGGTCAAGCGGCCAGAAGCCCAACCAGTCATTGGCCCGTTTCGTGCCGTCGGTGATGCGCGTGCCCGAGATGCCGGGCGGACGAACCGGGAAGCGCCCGGTGGACCGGATGGCGATGTGACCGAGCGTGTCGGCCGTGAGGAAGTTCTGCGCCGGACCCACATACCCGCCCATGACGGCCATCCACTCGTCGACGGAGCGTGCCTTGCTGGCCTCATGGAACAGGCGCCCCTCGTCGGAGATGTCGAGCGCGGTCCAGCGTCGCGACAGCCAGCGGCCGGCGATGCGGAGCATCGGGCCACGATGCGTGTGGTAAATGGTGTCGGTGCGCAGCACGCGTCCGCTGCGGCCGCGAATCGCCTCGATGCGGCGTTCGAGGGGCTGCCACGCGCCGTCGAGTTCGTACCGCGTGGGATGCCGCGCGTCGTCGACTTTCTCCTCGTAATAGTCGAGCACATCCGCGCCGGTGTTTGTGGCCGTCCACGCCATCGCGCGATTGAACCCGATAGGGATGATCGGTCCGCCGGGAATCGTCACACCGTAGGTGTCCAGGACACCCGGGACTTGCAGGTGCACTTCATACCAGATGGAGGGGAGGGTGAGCTGCAGGTGCGGATCTCCGCTCAGGAGCGCGCTGCCGGCCGCGGTGCGACGCGGCGCCACGGCCCAGTTGTTGCTTCCCACCGCGACCTCGCCGTCGCCGCGCAGTGCCGCGAGTGCGGGCGACGTCATGGCCCGCTGAAACGCCTCCGCGATGACCAACCGCGTGCTGTCGTGCGGCGCCGGAGGCGGGAGCACACGCGTCGCAAACCGTGGTGCACGGCGCCCGGCCACGGGCTGGATGGGCTCCTGAATCGGGGCCTCAATTGGAAAGAGCGCGTCGGCGGCCTTCTCCCCGACCAGCGCCTCGATTCCCGCCCGTCGTAGTTCTTCGTCGTTCCACGCCAACGTCAGCGACATCCGCGCGAGCAGGTAGTACGTGTACTCCGGGCGCCACGGCTGTGGGGTGGCACCGAGCAGGCGATACTCGAATGGCACCTCGTCGGGTGACATCTGCGCGAGGTACGCATTCACACCCTCCGCGTATGCTTCGACGAGTCGCCGGTCCGGCGCCGTGTCGGGGATGGCGCGCCACTTGCGCCGTGCGCCCCACGCGAGCCCCTGCGCGCGCGCCTCGCGATCGAGTTCCAGCGCCGAGGCGCCGACGAGTTCACTGAGCGTGCCCGCGGTGGCCCGCGTCTGCAATTCCATCTGAAAGAGCCGATCGCGC
This sequence comes from bacterium, assembly GCA_021813725.1. Lineage (GTDB taxonomy): Bacteria > Gemmatimonadota > Gemmatimonadetes > Gemmatimonadales > Gemmatimonadaceae > PNKL01. Next base: position 10,194 of record JAKAJN010000033.1, read on the forward strand.
GCGACGACGAAGCCAAATGCGCGCATCACGTCTTCCAGGTTCTGCGCGAAGATGTGCGGCACCGCCCGGTCGTCGTAGCGGACCGCGACGGAGTCCCTGAGCCCCGTGATGCGCCGCGACATGGCGCGCGGAAGCTCGGCCGTGCGCGCCACCGCCCAGATGCCATGCGCCGGGTCGAGCAGCGGCCCCAGGGCTGGCACGCGACCCAGCGGTCGAGCCCCGATGTAGAGCGCGACGGCCAGCACCGCACCGGCGAGCACGACCGCGGCGGCCTGGCTGGCGCGCGCCACGATCGCCGGCACCGCGGCCCGCTCGCTCATCCACGATCGCCGGAGAGAATGTCGCCCAGCGGGCCCAGCATGCCGCCCTCGTCGCGCCGCTGGCCCGTCCCCATCCGCGACGCGGCGATGATCTTGTCGGCCATGCGCGCAAACGGCAGCGTCTGCAGGATCACCTTGCCCGGCCCGGTCAGGTGGACGAAGAAGATCCCCTCGCCGCCGAACAGCGCATTCTTGATGCCAGGGACCGTGCGAATGTCGTAGTCCACTGTGCTCTGCATCGCGACCAGGCAGCCCGTGTCGACACGCAGCGTCTCGCCGGCCCGCAGCTCGCGTTCGATGAGCGCGCCGCAGGCGTGCACGAAGACAAGGCCGTCGCCGTTGAAGCGTTGCAGGATGAATCCTTCGCCGCCGAAGAAACCGGCGCCTAGCCGGCGCGTGAATGCGATGTCGAGGCTGATGCCGCGCGCGGCGCACAGGAATGAGTCTTTCTGCGCGATGATCTCGCCACCCCACTCGCGAAGATCGAGTGCCTTGATCTTCCCGGGGACCGGCGCGGCGAACGCCACATCCTGTCGGCGCATTCCCGCGTTGCCAAACATCGTGATGAAAAACGACTCACCTGTCAGGATGCGCTTGCCGGCGCCCAGCAGTTTGCCGAAGAGGCCGCCCCCCTGGTTGTTGGGGTCGAGCGTCGTCGCCATCTGGATGCCGTCTTCCATGTACAGCATCGCGCCGGCTTCGGCAATCACGCCCTCACCAGGATCGAGGGTGATGACGACGCCCTGGAGGTCGTCGCCGATGAGTTTGTAGTCAATGATGTCAGCTGGCATACGCGAGTCCCAAGATGAGAGGTGCAGGGGCACGGTGCAGGGTGTGGTGCAGGGGCACGGTTCAAGGTGTGGGGCGTGGTGCAGGGGGGTCGTGTCAGGGCGCAGTGCGCAGGGCCTCGGCGAAGGCGCGCACGACGTCGCCTGCGGGGACAATTTCCCTAATCGTCTCCACGCTGCGCCCCGCCTGCCAGTACTCGTCGTGTCCGGATCCTTCGCGCCGCTGGTCGCGCTTGAGGCGCCAGAGTCCGCGCAGGCCGAAATACGTGCGGGCCCAGTGCTTCGTCTTCCGTCCCTTGAACATCCAGCGCCAGAACGCGTTGATGCTCGTGCCAAGCCGCCGGATGTAGGGTGTGTTGATCACCGCCACGGGGACGCCGGTCAGCCGCTGCGTCGTCACGATGTCCGCCGCGCGGGCCGCGACGATCGCCTGCTTGTACGACGCACTCGCGAGGCACTCCGTCGTCGCGATGAAGCGCGTGCCACTCTGTACTGCCGCGTAGCCGTGGCGCAGCATCTGCACGAAGTCGCTGGCATCGCCGACGCCGCCGGCGGCGATGATCGGCAGCTCGAGCGGAGTGAGGTCGTCAAGCAGGGCACGCGGGTCCAGGTTGCCCAGATGGCCGCCGGCGCGATTGTTCACTGCCACGAGGCCGTCCACCCCTTCGTCGCGCCCCTTCTCCCCCCAGCGACGGTTGATCACGTCGTGATAGACCACACCGCCCACCGCGTGCACCTTGTCCACCACCCAGCGGGGATTGCCCAGCGAGGTGATGAAGAACCGCACCCCTTCCTCGAGCGCAATGTCCACCCAGCGGATCATCCGCTCCTCGTAGACGCGCGACGATTTCTCGACGAGCGCATTGAAGCCGATCGGCCGGCCGCCCGCGAGCCGGTTGATGAGCCGCAGTCCCTCGCGGTAGTCGTGTCCGTGCACGTACGTGAGCGAGATCGGCTGCACCACGCCGATGCCGCCGGCCGCCGAGACCGCCGCCACCAGCTCCGGGTTGCTGCAGGGGAACATCGGGCCGCAGATCAACGGCACCGTGGCACCCGTCTGCCGCAGAAAGCGCTGCTGCCACTCGCGATTCATGTCGACCTCGAACGCGCTGTTCGCATCGCCTCGCTCATGCCGGCACCGGTCCCAGTTTCCAGGTGACCGTGGCGCGTGCCACCAGCTCGCCGGCGGCATCGGTGACGTCGGAGTGGAAGTCGTACTCGCCCTCGGGCAGATCCGGCGCGACGTGACACCGGCATTCGGCATCCAGCACGCCGCGCCCCTTCTTGAAGTACGCGATGCTGATCTTCGTGACGATGCCGCGCATCCCGGCCGGGAGCGCACCGAGCATCGCCAGCCCGCTCGCCATCTCGGCGACGTTCATCAGGGCGATGGCGTGCACTGATCCCAGATGCTGACGCAGCGCGCGCCGCTCGATGATGCGCACCTTGGCGTGACCCGGCTCGAGCACGAGCACGCGCGGCGACACCGACCCGGAGTACGGCACCTGCCAGCCGAGGAGCTTGCTGAACAGCCAGCGCCCGAATGGCAATGCCGACAAGCGGCGCCACTGCGCGAGGATCGCGGCGCCCGGGGAGTCGTTTCGCATCGGGAGAAAATAACAGGAAATGGGCGGTGATGTGCTGAGGCTTCGGGAGACTGCGGCGGCAGTCTAGATTCCACGCCATGTCTGACCTGCCTCTTCACTCCCGTCCCCTGCCGCCGGTCGCTCCCCGCATCGAGCAGGTGACGCAGCTGCACGGCGACACGCGCGTCGATCCGTACGCCTGGATGCGCGATCGAGACAACCCTGATGTCACGGCCTACCTCGAGGCGGAAAACGCGTACACCGAGGCCATGACCGCCCACACCAAGCCCCTGCAGGAGCAGCTCTACCGGGAGATGCTCGGACGCATCCAGGAGGACGACGCCACGGTGCCGGTGCGACGCGGTGCGTGGGTGTACTACTCGCGCACCGAGCAGGGCAAGGCGTACCCGATCTACTGCCGGAAGGGGGCACAGGCACAGGCACGGGAAGAGGTCATCTTTGACCAGAACGCGGAAGCCGCTGGTCACGAGTTCTACCAGCTCGGCGCGCTCGAGGTCAGCCCCGACCACGGCCGGCTCGCGATCCTCGAGGATGTGACGGGCTATGAGGATTTCACGTTGCGCGTGCGAGACCTCTCCACCGGCGCGTGGCTCGCCGACCGCGTGGAGAAGCTGGGCTTCGGCCTCGCGTGGGCTTCGGACGGCCGCACGCTTTTCTACACGACCACCGATGAGGCGAAGCGCTCGGATCGCGTCTGGCGCCACACCCTCGGCGCGGCGCGAGACGCCGACGTTGAAACGTTCCACGAGCCCGGCGTGCTGAACAATGTGGGCGTGCACCGCGCGCGCTCCGGCGACTTCGTCGTCATCACGTCCGCGTCGTTCACCGACGGCGAGGTGTGGCTGGTGCCCTCGGCGAGTCCGGATGCGCGTCCCGTGCTGGTGCGGGCGCGTCGCGAGTCCGTCGAGTACGACGTCGAACCCGGCGACGGCTGGCTGTATGTCTGCACCAACGACGACGCGCCCAACTTCAAGGTGATGCGAGCACCCGTTGCGGACCCCGGGGCGTGGCGTGATTGGTTGCCGCATCGCCCGGATGTCTTCGTGGAAGGCGTGCACGTCTTCAAGCGCTTCGTCGTGGTGCAGGAGCGCCAACGTGGACTCCGCATGCTGCGCGTCACGGATCTCGAGCGCGATGAGACGCACGAGATCAGCTTTCCGCAGGCGGCCTACGGCATCAGCGTGGCGTCGAACCCCGAGTTCGACCAGCAGGAGTTGCGCTTCACGTACTCCTCGCTCGCCACACCGGAGACCGTGTTCGATTACGACCTGCGGTCGCGGGCGAGAGTCGTGCGCAAGAAGGAGCCCGTCCTGGGCGGGTACGATGAGTCGCAATACGCCGTCGAACGCCTCGAGGCGACGGCGCGCGATGGAACGACGGTGCCCATCTCGCTCGTCTACCGCACACCGTTCGTGCGCGACGGGGCACGTCCGCTCCTGCTCTACGCGTATGGGTCGTACGGATACACCGTCGAGCCCACGTTCAGCGCGCCGCGGGTGTCGCTGCTCGACCGCGGCTTCGCGTTTGCCATCGCGCATGTGCGCGGCGGACAGGAAATGGGACGCTCGTGGTACGATGACGGCAAGATGCAGAAGAAGCTGAACACGTTCACCGATTTCATCGACGTCGCCGATCACCTGGTGCAGGAGCGCTACACGTCGGCCGACCGAATGGCGGCGCACGGCGGAAGCGCCGGTGGTCTGCTGATGGGTGTCGTTGCCAACCTGCGCCCCGATCTCTTCCGCACCATCGTGGCGGATGTCCCGTTCGTGGATGTCATCAACACCATGCTGGACGACTCCATTCCGCTGACCGCGCAGGAGTGGCTGCAGTGGGGGAGTCCGCACGACGCGGAGGCGTACGCCTACATTCGGCGATACTCGCCGTACGACAACGTGGCGGTCCAGGCCTACCCGCGGCTCCTCGTCACCAGCGGCGTGAACGACTCACGCGTGGCGTTCTGGGAGCCCGCCAAGTGGGTGGCGAAGCTGCGAACGCTGAACACCGGCAGTGCTCCCATCCTCCTCAAGATGAACATGGGGGCAGGGCACGGCGGCGCGAGCGGACGCTACGAGCGGCTGCGCGAGACGGCGTTTCGGTACGCGTTTGTGGTGGAGCAGTAGCGCGCGGCTTCGGCCGAGCGCGGACACTCCTACCCCAATGTCTTCACATACCTCGGCCCCCGGCGCGCCTTCGTCGTCTGCTCGAAGGCGTACGCATACCGGATCAGCGCACCCTCGCTCCACGAGCGCCCGATGAAACTCATTCCCACCGGCAGCCCGTGCACCATCCCCATCGGCACGGTGATGCTCGGATAGCCGGACACGGCCGCGAAGGTGGTGTCGCCGCCGGTGAAGTGGTCGCCGTTCAGCAGGTCCGTCGTCCAGGCGGGCTGGTTGGACGGCAGCACCAGGGCGTTCAGCTGGTGAGTCGTCATCACGGCATCAATGCCGAAGTTGCGGGTCATCCGCAGGCATCGCGCGCGAGCGTCAAGATACTTGCGGTCGGTTAACGGCCCGCTCTGCTCGGCGCGGATCAGGATCTCCTGCCCGAACCACGGCATCTCGCGGTCCCGGTTGCGTTCGTTCCACGCGATGAGATCGGCGAGCGACTTCACCGCAACCGCAGGGCCGCGCGTCGCGAAGTAGGCGCGCAGGCCGGCCTTGAACTCGTAGTCGAGCACCGTCGTCTCGGCGGGTCCGAGTGACGACGGAGTTGGCAGCGACGCCGGATCCACGATGATTGCACCTGCCTCCTTCATCGCCGCAATCGCCGTGTTGAGCGCCTTGTCCACGTCGGGGTTGAACCCCGCCTGCGCGCGTGCCACGCCAATGCGCGCACCGCGCAGTCCATCACGCTTCAGAAACCGCGTGTAGTCGGCCAATGCCTTCCCGCGGCTGGCGTTCGTTGCGGCGTCGCGTGCATCCACGCCCACGAGCGCGCCGAGCAGCACGGCGGCGTCGGCCACGGTGCGGCACATCGGCCCCGCCGTGTCCTGCGACGCGGCGATGGGAATGATCCCCGACCGGCTCCACAGTCCGAGCGTTGGTTTGATCCCCACGAGACCGCATATGCTCGCCGGCGAAATGATGGAGCCGTCCGTCTCCGTGCCAATGCCAAGCGTCGCGAAATCGGACGTCAGCGCGGCGCCGGTGCCGGAACTCGAGCCGCTGCAATTGCGGTCGAGCGCGTACGGATTGTGCGTCAACCCGCCGCGCCCGCTCCACCCGCTCGTCGAACGCGTCGATCGGTAGTTGGCCCACTCGCTGAGATTCGTCTTGCCGAGAATCACCGCCCCCGCCGCGCGCAGGCGCTGCGCGATAAACGCGTCCTGCCGTGGCCGGCTGTCGGCAAGCGCCAGCGACCCCGCGGTCGTCCGCATCTGATCGGCGGTGTCGATGTTGTCCTTGATGAGCACGGGGATGCCGTGCAGCGGCCCACGCACCTTGCCGGCCTTGCGCTCGGCGTCCATCGCCGCGGCAATCGCCGGCGCGTCCGGATTGAGTTCGATTACGGCGTTGATAGCCGGCCCCTGCTTGTCCATCGCCGCAATGCGCTGCAGGTATCGCTCCACGAGCGCGCGCGACGTCAGTTCGCCGCGCTGCATCATTGCCGAGAGGTCCGCCGCGGTCTTCTCGAAGAGTGCATCCTCGCGCGGAGCCTGGAAGGGCGCGGCGGTCGCACCGTCGCGCGGCGCCGCCGCTGCCGCGGCAGGACTGCCCGCCGCTGCCACACCGGTGGCTGCGAGCGCGACAAACTCACGACGAGAGAGCGGGGACGTCATCGGCGGCTCGCTGAGGGAGACGGGGGAAAGTATGAAGGCGTCGCGCGATGGGATAGGGCGCAGCATTCCGCCGGCACGCGCCGCGCAAACGAACGAGCCCGGAGCGTCCGCCCCGGGCCCAATCGTCCATCGCAATCGCAGATCGCAATCCTACGTCGCGATCCGGATTCCAAATCCTCAGTCTTAGTGCCCCTCATCCAGCGCCTTGATTTCCTTGACGAGCGTCCCCAGCGCACCCTTCGCGTCGCCGTAGATCATCCGCGTCGACTCGAGCGTGAACAGCGGATTCTCCACCCCCGAGAAGCCCACACCCTTGCCGCGCTTGATGACGTACGTGACCTTCGCGGTCCACGGGCGGAAGATCGGCATGCCGAACAGCGGGCTGCTCTTGTCGTTCTCGGCGTCCGGGTTCACGATGTCGTTGCCGCCGACGATGATCGCGATGTCCGCATCCTTCAGCACGCGGTTGGCATCGTCCACGTCGGTCATCAGCGCGCCGTAATCGATGCCCGCCTCGGCGAGGATGACGTTCAAATGGCCCGGCATGCGACCGGCCACCGGGTGGATCGCGTACTTCACCGATCCGCCGTTCGCCTCGACCAGGTCGGCCAGCTCGCGGCAGATGTGCTGCGCCTGCGCCACCGCCATGCCGTACCCCGGGATCACGACGACCGAGCCGGCGTACGCCAACTGCATGGCCGCGTCTTCCGTGGAGATGGTCTTCGGCTCCTTTGCCGGACCCTTGGCCCCCGCCGCCGCCGGCGGCGCACCGAATGCGCCGAAGATGACGTTGCCGAACGAGCGATTCATCGCCTTCGACATCATCACCGACAGGATGAAGCCGCCCGCGCCTTCCAGCGCGCCGGCGATGATCAGCACGTTGTTCCCGATCGCGAAGCCCGTCGCCGCGGCCGCAAGGCCGGCGTACGAGTTGAGCAGCGAGATCACCACCGGCATGTCGCCGCCGCCGATCGGCAGCACCATCGAAATGCCGAGGAAGAGCGCCAGCCCGACCACTGTGTAGAACGCCCACGCCGTCGTGGGCTGGTAGATGAGGAAGCCGAACGAGCCGACCGCCACCGCCATCAGCAGGATGTTGAAGAAGTTCTGCCCCTTGAACGTGATCGGCCGGCCGGTGATCAGCTCCTGCAGCTTGCCGAACGCCATGAACGATCCGGTCACGGTGAGCGCGCCGAACAGCACCTCGAAGCCGAGCGCGCCGGCAAGGCCGCTCGTCAAGTGTCCCTCGGCCCGCAGTTCACGGTACTCCACCACGCCCACCAACGTCGCGGCAATCGCGCCGAAGGCGTGCGAGAAGGCGATGAACTGCGGCATCGCCGTCATCGGGACCTTCATCGCCATCGGGTAGCCGGCGATGGCGCCGACCACGAGGCCGATGAGAATCCACTGGTACGTCACGATGTGCTGGTTGAGCAGGGTGCCGATGACGGCGAGGAGCATGCCGATGGCCGCCTGCTGCATGCCGCGGCGCGCGCTGTCCGGCTTGGTCAGCGACTTGAGGCCGAGGATGAACATCACCGAGGCGGCGAGGTACGTCGTCTGGATGATGCTGTCGCGCAAGAAGCTGGCGGCGGGCTCCGTTGCCGCGGCGACGCTGTCGGCGGCGACTTCCTGAAGGAGAGGCAGCATTAGCGGCTCCCTCCCTTCTTGTCATCCGCCTTGGCGGGATGCTTGAACATCCCGAGCATGCGATCGGTGATCAGGAAGCCGGCCACGACGTTCGTGGCCGCGGCGACGACCGCGATGAAGCCGAGGATCGTCGAGACCTTGCCGTACTGTCCGCCCGCGGCGACGATGGCGCCCACGAGCGAGATGCCGGAGATGGCGTTGGTGGCCGACATCAGCGGCGTGTGCAGCAGCGGCGGCACCTTGCCGATCACCAGGAAGCCGACGAAGCCGGCCAGGATGAAGACATACAACTGCATGATGAGCGTCATACGCGCACCGTCCCGTTCTGGCACACCAGCATCGCGCCGGTGATTTCGTCGTTGGCGTCGAGATTCAGCGTGTTCTCCTTGGTGATCACATGCTGAAGCAACGTGTGGATGTTGCGGCTGAGCATCTGCGAGGCGTGGAACGCGGCCTGGCTGGGCACGTTGACCGGGCCGACGATCGTCACGCCGTTCACCGTCACCGTCTCTCCGGCCTTGGTTCCCACCGCGTTGCCCCCGGTCTCTGCCGCGAGGTCCACGATCACGGCGCCCGGCTTCATCCCCTTCAGCGCGTCCTCCGTGACGAGCACGGGCGCCTTCTTGCCGGGGATCGCCGCCGTCGTAATCACGAGATCCATCTGGGCGAGATGCGCCTTGATGGCGTCCTGCGTCTTCTGCTTCTCTTCTGCCGTCTGCTCGCGGGCGTACCCGCCGGCGCCCTCGGCGTCGGCGACTCCCTCGACCTTCAGCACCTGCGCGCCGAGGGAAAGGATCTGCTCGCGAGCCGCGGGGCGGACGTCGAATCCGCTCACGATGGCGCCAAGGCGGCGCGCTGTGGCGATCGCCTGGAGGCCGGCCACGCCCGCGCCCAGCACGAACACCTTGGCCGGAGCGAGCGTTCCCGCCGCGGTGGAGAGCATCGGCATCAGTCGACCGAGCGCCGACGCGCCAAGCAGCACCGCGCGGTAACCGCTGATGGTGGCCTGCGACGAGAGCACGTCCATGGACTGAGCGCGCGTGATGCGCGGCACCAGTTCGAGGGCGAGCGCGCTGGCCTTGCGGCCGTTGAGCCGCTGGACGGCCTCGGGGTAGACCGCGGGCTGCAGATAACAGATGACGGCCGCGCCCTCGGGGATCGCGGCCGTCTCGTCTGCCGTCGGCGGCTGCACCTTGCAGATCAGGTGCGCCCCGGCAACGCATGACGCGAAGTCTGCGGCGACGGTGGCGCCGGCCGTCGTGTACTGCGCATCAGGAAAGGAGGCGGACGCACCGGCCCCGGCTTCGACGACGACTTCGACGCCGGCCTTGACCAGTTTCGACACGCTTTCCGGCACGAGCGCGACACGGGCCTCGAGGGCCTGGCGCTCTCTTGGGATGGCGATTCGCATGCGAATGGGAGAGAAAGTGAAAACGACCCAGAAAAATAACCGGTTTAGATGCGTCTTTGCGAGTCAGGGAAGCAAGAAATGACCGTCGGGAGATCCCCCGCACTCAAATGTTCTATGGTTGCGCTTGTCCATTGGAGGTTTGAGCGCAATCTTCGACCAGTCGCCAACTCTCACTGGGGCGCCGCATGCCCGCTGGATTGTTGAGGTCTGCCGTGGCGAGCCGCGTTCGAGCGCTCGTCGCCCTCGTTGCAGTCACGCTCCTTGCCGGATGCCTCGGCGACGTGATGTCCTCGCGCGGTGCGTCCGGCGAGGCCGCCATCGACGTCCGCGGACTTCGAACTCGCAGCCAGGTGGGGAGCGGAGAAGAGGATGTCATCCGCTCAGCCCGTTTCGTCATCTACCTCGTGACCGGAACGACGCGCCGCGCCGTGGCGACCCGGGTGCTCACCGCCGCCGAGCTCGACGCGGTCGACTCCGAAGCAGGCACCACGATCACGATGACGTTCCCGTACACGAGCGTGGACGACAAGTTCGAGGTGCAGGGGTGGGGGCTGAGCGCCGACGGCGTGCCGCTCTACGAGGTCGGACCCATCGCGTTCTCGATGAAGGAGGCCACCTCCCAGGGCGGTCAAGCCAAGGTGACGGCCACGGCCGCCCCCGTGTATGTGGGACCGGGAAAGACGGCGACCAAGCTCGTCATCACGCCGCGCACGCCGACCGTCAGCGAAGGGAAGACCGTAACATTGACCCCGACGCTTTATGACGGCAGCGGGACGGCACTCTCTTCGACGACTTTCCGGTTCCACTGGTGGACGAGCGACAACAGCGTGGCCTTCCTGACCAACGATCGCTCCGGCGTCGTCACGGGCGGTCAGCGGCCGGGCACCACCTGGATCCACGCCGAGTTCGACGACCTACCACTCCAGGATTCCGTGCTCGTCGCCAACAGCGTGGTTCCCGGTCAGCTTCGCGTCACCAGCGGCCAGAATCAGTCGGGACCGGCGGGGAGTGCCCTCTCTCAGCCCATCGCGGTGCAGGTGCTCACGGTAAGCGGAATGCCCCTGCCGGGCATTGCGGTGGGCTTTGCCGTCACCTCGGGTGGCGGATCAGTGAGCGCAGCGAACCGGCTGACGGATACCAACGGCATGGCTTCGGTGACGTGGACACTCGGGGCGACGATCGGCGCGCAGCAGATGACGGTGAGCGTGGCCGGTCTCACGCCGGTAGTGGTGTCGGCCGTTGGCATGCAGACGATCCCATCGTCGACGCGCTCGTCGGTCTCCGTGCTCCCCACTGCCATCCTGATTGGCGGCGAGGAGGCGGTGGTGAGCGTCGTGCTGCGGGACAACAACGGCACTCCCATGCCCAACGTCACGGTCACCTTCAGCGGCTCGACCGCGCTCGCGTTCAATCCGACAAGCGGGGTGAGCGACGCCACGGGTTCGGTGACCACCCGGGTTCGGGCCTCGGAGGCGGGAACGTGGTCGATCTTGGCAATGGTCGGCACCCAGGTCATCGGGTCCACGGCGATCGCCGCGGGGGCTCGGCAGGGGGTGCCGGCGACCATCAGTATCGTGTCGGGCGACAACCAGAGCGTGAAGGTCGGGCAGAACTTCCCCGCGCCACTCGTGGTCGTCGTCAAGGATGCCGCTGGAAAGCCGGTGCCAGGAGCCCTCGTGGACTGGGCCACCGCCGTCGGCGACGGCCGCATGGTGACGGACGCCAACGGGCAGTCCTCGGCGACGTACTACCTCACCTCCACCTGGCCGCTGGGTCCCGGGACGGTCACCGTGACCCTCACCGGGTATGGTGCGACGGCGACCTTCAAGTACACGGCGATTCCGTAGCACCGGCAGTCGCGAAGGTACGCGCCGGTGGGAGACGAAGTCTGGTGGGGACGGCGGTTCAGTCAGAATGACTGGACCGCCGTTCTGTTGCCCGTGAACGAAGTGCGCGCCGCGCGACGCTGAGCACGGGAGCGATCACGGGGGGCTCGGGCCTCGAATCCAACTGGGCGAAGCTCGCGAGCGGTGGGGAAGGGAACCGGTCGACCGGAGATTACGGCGTTCCCAGAGCCCAAATCCTGCGCGGCTCCGACAGAATGGCCCATCGCGGCGACTTCTCTGGCTGGTAGAACCTGCCGACGCACGTACAAGATTATCAACGCAGTTGCAAAACAAACAAGAATGCGAGCCAAGCACCCTAACACCGCGTTG
>JAKAJN010000173.1 GCA_021813725.1 bacterium
ACCGCTGATGCAGGGCGGGGTCGACGTGCGCCTGCCGAAGACGGAGTCGCGGTCGCTCGAGCCCAAGGGCGGGCTCGTGGTCAGCGTCGCCGCCAACGGACGCATCTACGCCGACGAGACGAGCATGTCGCTCTCGGAGTTCAAGGCGTCGTTCAAGATGCTCTCGTCGAAGGCCGGACGGGACGGTGTGTATGTGCGTGCCGATCAGGGGGCGCCGTACGGCATCGTGGCGCAGGTGCTCGCGACCATCCAGAAGGCCGGCATCGTCAACGTCGGCCTGGTCACCGAGCCGGAGGTGGTGCAGCCGTGACGCGCGCGCAGGCGCGCCCGGCGGGACTCACCGCGCCGCTCGTCGCTTCGGCTGCGCTGCACGTGCTCGTGGCGGCGGCCCTCGTGGCGGCGTCGCGCGCCGAGGGGAAGGTGAACCTGCCACCGATGTACAAGGTGGAGTTGATCGCGGCGCCGCCCGGAGCGCCGGCGGTTGGCGTGGTGACCGATGCGCCCACCGACGCGGCGGCCAAGGCCAAGACGCCGCCCAAGCCGACGCCGGACGCCGTGCCAATCAAGAAACCCGCCGCGAAGACGTCCAAGTCCGCGAGCAAGGCGACGCCGGTCGCCAAGGCGCGCGCGGCGGCCGACGCACCGCGCGCCGGTGGCGGCGCGGTTGGAGGCGCCGGCGCTGACGTCGCGAATATCCGCACCGAAGGGATCGACTTCCCATTTCCGGGGTACCTGCAGAACATCGTTCGTCAGGTGCGCCTGAACTTCTCGCCGTCGGACCGGTCGCTGCGAACGGCGGAAGTGTTCTTCTTCATTCGGCGAGACGGCTCGATGGCCGGATTCCGTTTCCTGCAGAAGAGTGGTTCGTACTCGTTTGACCTCGAATGCCAGGGTGCCGTCGAAGCGGCGGCGGCATCGAAGTCGTGGGGCCCGCTCCCCGCGCAGTTCATGGACGACGTGCTTCCTGTCATCTTTCGGTTCGACCCGAAGACCCTGCGTTGATGCCTTCTCGATCTGTCCGCCGGCACGGAGTTCCGTGCCCCTGCCTCCTTCTGGTCGTGGCACTGTGCCTCCGCCCCCTCCCGGGCGTCGCGCAGGACACGATTCCAACCGGCGTGCGCGTCGGGCTCACGTATGATCCCAGCACCCGGCCCGGAGTGTTCGTCACGGCGGTCGCCGGCGAGAACGGCGACTCGGTGCGCGCGATCCTCGCCCGCGATCTCGATTTCGGTGATCGGGTGAACGTCATCAGCGCCGAGGCGGGAACACCGCCGGCCGGACGCTTCAACTACGAGCTCTACACCAAGCTCGGCGCCTCGGCCATTGTGCAGGCCGCAGTGACGCCGCAGGGCTCGCTGCACGTCGCGGTGCACGACGTTGCGGCGAAGCGGGTGCTCAACGTCGGCGATTTCGCGTTCAATGGCTCGATGCCGCTGTCGGCCGGTTGGCGCCTGGCGGTGCATCGCGCCAGCGACGAGGTCGAACGGTGGATCACCTCGACGCGCGGCATCGCCGCCACGCGCATCGCGTTCGTCCGCGACCAGCGGTTGTGGATGGTAGACTCGGACGGCGCCAACCTGGTGCCGGTCGGCGTTGGCGGCACGGCGCTCTCGCCGGCCTGGCATCCCACGGGGCGCTACCTCGCCTACACGCAGCTCGCGGATGACGGGCTGAACGTTGCCGTGCGCGACCTGCAGTCCGGGCAGGCGCGCCGAATGCCGCGGATGGGGAGTTCCAACTTCACGCCCGCCTTCTCTCCCGACGGCGGAACGCTCGTGTATTCGGCGGGTGATGACGGCACCGATCTCTACGCCGTCGCGGCATTCGGCAGCGGGGAGCGGCCCCGGCGCGTGACCTTCGGTCGTGGCACGCCGACTTCATCGCCGACCTTCAGCCCCGACGGCCGCAAGATCGCGTATATCTCGGGTCGCCTCGGTCATCCCGAGGTGTATATTACCGACGCAGACGGAACGAACTCGGAACTGCTGACCGAGGCCCCGAGCGGGGACCGGCCGTATCGCTCGGATCCCGACTGGTCACCGGACGGCCGTGCCGTGGCGTTCACGTCGCAGGAAGGTCCGAACCTGCAGGTGATGATCATCAGCATCCGGGACCGCCGCATTCGCCAACTGACGGGTGATGCCCGCAACGAGAATCCGTCGTGGGCGCCCGATGCGCGGCATGTGGTGTTCACGTCCACCCGCAGCGGGGCAAAGCAGCTCTGGGTGCTGGACACCGAATCGGGACGCGCGCGGCAGCTCACGCGAGGTGCGGGCGTGGCTCGGCAGGCGGCCTGGTCGCCGCGGATGGAACAACCGTAGTCGTTCTCGTAGTACCCCCACTGGAGACCGTATCATGCATGCACGCATTCGCTCGCTCGCCCTCGTCGCCATCGCGATCTCGGCCGTGACCACGACCGCCTGCAAGAAGAAGCCGGTCGTCGTTCCGGCACCGGCACCCGTGGTGACGCCGATCAACCAGGACTCGATCGATGCCGCCGACCGCGCCCGGCGTGAGGCCGCGGAGAAGGCGCGTCTGGCCGCTGAGGAGGCCGCCCGCCGGGCCGCCGCCGAGAAGCTGGCCGCCGAGATCGCCGCGGCGCGTGCCGCGTTCACCGTCCCCGTCTACTTCGACTATGACAAGTCGGACATCCGGGACGACCAGAAGGCGACGCTCGAAGCGAAGCTCCCGATCTTCCAGGCGAACCCGGACATGCGGATTCGCGTGGCGGGGCACACGGACAACCGTGGGTCCGACGAGTACAACCTCGCGCTCGGCCAGCGCCGTGCCGCCGAGGTCAAGCAGTATCTCATCGCCCGCGGCATCGCCGAGGGGCGCATCGACGTTGTGAGCTTCGGCGAGGAACGTCCGGCCGTGGCGCAGGACAATGAGGATGCGTGGGCCAAGAATCGCCGCGACGAGTTTGAGATCATCGCCGGCGCCAACCCGTTCAAGCTGCCAACCAAGTGATCCAGCGTTTTCGTCGAGTCCTGATCGCTCCGGCCGTTGTCCTGACGGCCGGGGCGTGCTTCGCCACCCGCGGGGATGTCCGCATCCTGCAGGGCGACATCGCGCGGCTGCAACTGGCGGCCGCGCAATCGGCGTCGGCCGACACGGCCCGCGCCGTGCAGCTGCGGCGCATCATTCAGTCGCTCACCATCATCTCGGATTCACTGCGCGTCGCGAGCACCATGCTGCAGCGGTTCCAGGGCGACGTGTCCATGTCCATGCGCTCGGTGCAGGAGCAACTGCTGAGCGTGCAGGAGCTCACCGGACAGAGCCGCAAGCAGGTGGAGTCCTTGCGCGCCCAGCTCGAGGCGCGCGCCGCCGAGCAGGCACAGGTGGCAGCGCCCGTCGTGCCGCCCGGCGCGGCGCTGCCGGGAGCCGCTCCCGGTGCGGTGCCGACCGCGCCGCAGCCGGGGCCGTATCAGTTGATGGACCTGGGGCGTCAGCAGCTCGCCAAGGGGGCCACGTCGGCCGCGCGCGCGGCGTTCAGCGACTTGCTCACCCAGTATCCGACCTCGGATCTCGCGCCGGAGGCGCAGTACTGGATCGCCGAGGCGTACGCCTCCGCCGGAAGTGCCGTGGAGGCCGACTCCGTCTTCGCGCTCGTGGCGGACAAGTATCCCAACTCCGAGCGGGCACCGGTGGCCATCTACAAGCGCGCCGTCGCGCTCAAGGTGGCGGGGCAGACGCGGCAGGCGCGCACGCTCCTCCAGCAGGTGATCGACAAGTATCCCAAGTCCGAGGCGGCGACTCTCGCGGCGGCCCTGCTGCGGGACCTGAAGTAGCGCGGGGGCGGGCGTGGCCGCGGCAGACCAGCAGCGCGACGCACAGGCGGAGATGCCGTTCCTCGATCACCTCGAGGAACTGCGCTGGCGCCTGATCTGGAGCGGCATCGCGTTGCTCGTCGCGTTCGCGGTCGCGTTTACGATCGTCTACCAGTTCGACTTCATCACCGTCCTCGCGTATCCGGCCCGCGACTTCCTGGACGGCGGTCAGCTCATCTACACGCACCCGGCCGAGTCCTTCACCATCCTGATGCAGGTGGCGTTCGGACTCGGCATTGTGCTGGCGGCGCCGGTGATCGTGTACCAGGTCTGGGCGTTTCTCTCGCCAGCCCTGCATCCGCACGAGAAGCGCGTGGTCGTCCCGGTCCTCATCGGCGCCGTCGGCCTGTTTCTCATTGGCTGCACGCTGTCCGTGCTCTGGGTGCTGCCCATCACGCTCGACCTGCTGAAGGGGATTGCGTCGTCCTCGCTGAAGCAGATGATCTCGGCGTCGGAGTACTTCTCGTTTGCGGTGACGCTGACGCTCGCCTTCGGCGCCGTGTTCGAGCTGCCGATCCTCATCGTGATCATCACCGCGCTGGGACTGGTCACGCCGGGGACGTTGGCGAAATTCCGCCGGCACTCGTTCGTCGGGATGCTGATTCTCTCGGCGGTCATCACGCCGGGCGACTTGATCATCTCGACGCTGATGCTCTTCATCCCGCTCTACGGACTGTATGAGCTGAGCATCGTGCTCTCCTGGCTGGTCTACCGGGCAAAGCGGAAGCGGGCGCGCCGCGAGGAAGAGGCGGAGCGCGTTGCGGCCGCCTCGGGGAGCTGATGCGGCGGGCGGTGCGGGGGCTCGCCGCACTCGGCGCGCTGACCCTCGCGGTGGCGCACGCCGCCACGGCGCAGATTCCGGGGGGCCGCGGCGTGCCGCGCACCGGAGAGCCGCGCCCCACGGCGCCG
>JAKAJN010000174.1 GCA_021813725.1 bacterium
CACCAGGTCGTCTTCGGTGTTCACTTCGCCCCACGACGGGGCATCCACGATTGCCACGCCCATCGACAGGCCGGCGGCCAGGGCACGGAGTTGTTCGAGCTTTTCGACAAGTTCCAGCGGGTGCGGCGGCAGCGACACCCAGCGCGCCAGGGCGTCGCGCCGTGCCGCGTAGATGCCCATGTGCTGCAGCACGAGTGTATCGCGCGTGGGGCCGTCCGCTTCGTCGCGCAGGAACGGAATGGCCGCTCGCGAGAAGTAGAGTGCCCGCCCGTTGTCGGCGCGGACGACCTTCACGCAATTCGGATCGGCCATGATCTCGGCGGAACGCCGGCCGGCCGCGGTTCCGAGGTCGAACCCCTGGTCGCGCACCATCCCAATGGCCCCGGCCATCGCATCGCCGCGCATAAAGGGCTCATCTCCCTGCACGTTCACGACGATGTCAAACTCCGTGAATTCCGGCCGTCGGGCGACCTCGGCGACCCGATCGGTCCCCGATGGGTGCTGGTCCGACGTGAGGACCCCCTCCGCCCCGTGCGCGGCGAGGACATTCATCACGTCCGGCGACTCCGTCGCGGCAACTACCCGGTCGGCGAGGCCGAGGCTGCGAACGCGCTCCCAGACGCGGACGACCAGCGGAACGCCGCCGAGGGGCCGGAGGGGTTTTCGGGGGAGCCTGGTGGCACCCAGGCGGGCGGGAATCACGGCCAGGATGCTCAAGTAGCACCCCCCGCGCGCGAAAGAGGAGACGCAAAATTCACGCCACCCAATATATGGTTGGGGCCTGAATTGGTCAAAAAAGGGCGCTCAGGACGCGCTCTGGCGGGTGCCGGGCGCTCGCTAGGGCGTAACCGAATGCGTCGCCGGGAGGTTCTCGAGCAGGAACCGGCGGACATTCTCCCCCATCACGGCGCGGATTTCGGCGTCGGACAGCCCGGTTTGGAGCAGCGCCTCGGTTATCTGGACCACCTGATCCGCGCCGAATGCCACGGTGGTAGCGCCGTCCCAATCGGACCCCAGTGCCACGTGCTCAACTCCAGCCACGTCAATGGCATGCCGGATTGCCCGGGCGATGGAGTGCGGTGAGATGTCGCAGACCGCGCCGTCCCAGAACCCGATACCGATCAGGGCACCGCGCGCGGCCAGCGCGCGCAATTGTGCATCCGTGAGATTGCGCGGGCCGGCGCAGGTGGCTTGGACCCCGGTGTGCGACACCACCACGGGCCGATTGGTCGCCGCGAGCACGTCGTCGAACGCCGCCGGGGAGGCGTGCGCAAGGTCAACGAGCATCCCGAGTTGCTGCATCCGCGCAACGACGCGACGCCCCAACGGCGTCAGGCCGCCCTTCGACTCGCCGTGCGCCGAGCCGGCAACCTCGTTGTCGAAGAAATGGGCGAGACCCGCCATCCGGAAGCCGTGTACGAAGAGCGTGTCGAGATTGGCGATCTCGCCGTCGAGCGCCTGGAGCCCCTCGGTGTTGAGCAAGCCGATGACCGGCTTGATCCCCGGAGTCGCAGCGCGGAACTCGAGTGCCTTGCGCAGCTCGTCAGCCGTGTGCACGACGACCAGCCGCCCCTCAGAAATTGCCGCTGCATGCTCGAGCTTGTCGGCCTCGTACAACGCCCGCTGCAGTCGGCTGGACCAGGTGCGCCGCGGCCAGCGCGAGGCGAGCGCGAGGAGCGTGATGTTGTCGCTCGCCGCGCTGTTGCGCACGTAGTTCTGGCCCTTGGGCGTCTTCGTGACGGTCGAGAAGACCTCGATGGCGACGTTCCCCTCGACGAGCCGCTCGACGTCGGTGTGCCCCCACCATCCCATGGTGACGGGATCGCGGTCCCAGAGCAGCAGGTCGTTGTGCAGGTCGGCCACCAGGAGCGACCGATGCAATGCCGCGGCGCGAGCCGAAACGGGGATTCCCTTCGCCTGGTTCACGCGATTCATGCGGGCGCCCACGACCGGCGCGAGTGCGAAAAAGAAGCCCAGCACGCCGAGCACGCCGGCGGCCACTCCTGCGCCGAGCAGCCGCCGCGGTCGACTCATGCCGCCGACGTCGTGCGCGCCAACCCGAGGAAGTTGGCAAGCATCTGTTTGCCATCCTGCGTCAGGATGGACTCGGGATGGAACTGCACTCCCCAGACAGGGTGCGTGCGGTGCCGCAGGGCGTGGATCTCCGTGGCGTCATCAGCGGCGCGGGCCGTGACCTCGAGACAGGCGGGGAGCGTGTCATGCTCCACCACGAGCGAGTGATAGCGCATCACGCGCAACGGCGACGGCAGGCCATGGAAGAGCGCAGTGCCATCGTGCAGGACCTGCGAGGTTTTGCCGTGCATCACGCCGCGCGGGGCGCGGATGACTCGCCCGCCATACGCTTCGCCGATGGCCTGATGTCCCAGGCAGACGCCGAGGATCGGCACGCTCGCGCCGTACCGACGGATCACCGGCACGGTGATGCCCGCCTCCGCCGGCGTTCCCGGCCCAGGCGACAGGACGATCGCCGTCGGCGCCAGTGAGGCGACCGCGTCGACCGTGATGGCGTCATTGCGCACCACGCGCAGGGCCTCGCCCAGTTCGCCGAGGAACTGCACGAGGTTGTACGTGAAGGAGTCGTAGTTATCTATGACGAGGATCACGGGGGGAATCTAACAGCAAGTGGTGTTCGCGGACCCCGGCACTACCCGCGCGGATGGAACTGGCGGTGCACCGCGCGCAGGAACTCGCGGTCCACGTGCGTATAGATCTGCGTCGTGCTGATGTCGGCGTGTCCGAGCATTTCCTGCACCGATCGCAGGTCGGCGCCGCCCTCGAGCAGGTGTGTGGCAAATGAGTGCCGCAGCGTGTGCGGGGTGACGGGCTTGGTGAGGCCGGCACGCTGGACGTACTTCCGCAGGATCTTCCATGCGCCCATCCGCGAGAGCGGGGCACCCCGGGCGTTGAGGAAGAGCACCCCCGTCCCCTTGCCGCGCTCGAGCCGCGGGCGCAACTCGCGCAGGTAGAGGGCCACGGCACCGATCGCCTTCCCTCCAACCGGGACGAGCCGCTCCTTTCCTCCCTTGCCGAAGACACGCACCACGCCCTCGTCGAGCAGCAGGTCGCTCACCTTCAACGTGATCCACTCGCCGACGCGCAGGCCGGCACCGTACGCGAGCTCGAGCATTGCGCGGTCACGAAACGCCAGCGGCTCCTCGAGTGGAATCGCGCTGAGCAGTGTCTCCACTTCTGTCGGCGTGAGCACTTCGGGGAGCGTGCGCCACTTGCGCGGCGTCTCGAGGCGTTCGCTTGGATCGGCCGTGACCACGCCTTCCGTCATCAGGAAGCGGTACCAGGTGCGAATGGCCGAGATTTCGCGCCGAATCGACGCCGGCGACAACCCGACATCCTTCAGATGGTAGACGAACTCGCGCAGGTGCGACGCCGTGAGCGCCTCGGGCGAGGCGGCACCGTGTGCAACCGCCCACTCGGCGAGTCGCTGCAGGTCGCGTCGGTAGCTCTCGTCGGTCCGTGCGGAACTTCCCTGTTCGAGCGTCAGGAACTCGGCAAATCGCTCGAGCAGAAACGACTGGAGAAGGAGCCCCGCGGGGAGAGTCACTCCGGGGGACGCGCGCGAAGGTGGGGATGCTTGGCGCGATGGCGCCGCCACAATTCCCAGCCGAGCGCGGCGAGCAGCACGAAGGCGAGAAGCGCCGTGAGGCCGACGCGGCGGCCGACGGTGTGCAGAGACGCCTTCACCTGTTCCCAATCCGCGCCCACGCGGAACGCGACCCAGATGATGAGGCCGTACCAGATGGTGCTGGCCACCGCAATGACGGCCGCATAGCGCAGCAGTTTTACGCGCAGGGCGCCCGCCATCGGGGAGACGACGGCACGCAGGCCGGGCACGAAACGGCTCACGAAGAGGGCCGCGAGGCCGTAGTGCGCGTACAGGCCCTCCAGGCGCTCTTCCGCATTGAGCAGGTGCAGCCGCTTGAGTCGAGCATGCATCCAGTCGGCGCCAAAGCGTCGCGCCACCGCGTACACGACGAGCGACCCGAGCACGCTCCCGATGACGATGGCGGTCACGACCGGCCAGAGCGCGGCGCCACGGCGCGACGCATAGAGCGCCCCGAACGCCACCACGACATCCGCCGGCGCCGGCGGAAAGATGCTCTCGATGAACGCCACCACGCCGAGCAGCACGTACAGGGTGTTGAGGTCCAGCGCGTTCACCCAGTCCAGCACGGCAGTCACCGGCGCTCTACCTCGAACGGATGGAGGGTCGCCACCGCGATCGCCGCGATCCCTTCGCCGCGGCCGATCCACCCAAGGCCCTCGTTGGTCTTGCCCTTCACCATCACATCGCTGACGCCGACGCCCAAGGCGTGCGCCAGCCGTTCGCGCATCGAGCTGCGGTACGGTCCGATGCGTGGCGTCTCGGCAACCACGGTCACATCCACCTGCGCTGGCGTCCACCCCGCGAGGCGCACGCGCTCGACGGCCAGGTGCAGCATCTCGATGGAGTCGCGTCCCCGGTTGGCAGGATCGGTGTCGGAGAACATCTCGCCGATATCGCCGACCCCTGCCCCACCAAGAATGGCGTCGGCCACCGCGTGCGCCACGGCATCACCATCGCTGTGGCCGACGAGGCGCTGCGACGACGGAATGAGCACGCCGCCGAGGATGATGCCGTCCCCGGGGCCGAAACGATGCGAGTCGTAGCCGACGCCGGCGCGCATCCGGCTGACCGGACGAACCCCGGTCGACGGCG
>JAKAJN010000175.1 GCA_021813725.1 bacterium
GGCGACCATGTGACGGTGAAGACCGCGGCCGGTTCGATCACGGCGCCGGCCTTCCTGTACATCGGCGTCCGCCCCGACACGGTGGCCGTGATGGTCGGCCGCGGACAGCTGTCGTCGGGGCGCTACGCCACCGGCACCGGCTTCAACGCGTGGAGCCTGCTCCCCGCGTCGAACGACCAGTCGGGCGGCTACCAGCTCGTTGGCGTGCGCTGCACAGTGACGAAGGCCGCTGGCAACTCGATGATCGTCACCACCGAAGGCTCCGGGCGGCAGCACGGGCGCGGCATCGCGCGCGCGCTGACGCTCGAGGAACTGGCCAAGGGAGGCGAGCATGGCGAGCATGCGTTCCCGGGCCAGGCCTCCACGGAGTTCCTCCCTGGCCTGCGAGCGCCGGCCGCCATTGATGCGCAGGGCGAACTCGGCGATCCGAAGTCGGCGCAGAAGGGCGAATACGATCCCAACCACCCGAGCGGCCGCGCCAAGCGGCGCTGGGCGATGACCATCGACCTCGCCAAGTGCACCGGGTGCTCGGCCTGCGTCACGGCCTGCTACGCCGAGAACAACATCCCGACGGTCGGCGCCGAGTGGCAGGGGCCCGTGCTGTATCCCGACCGCAAGTTCCCCGGCGCCAACATCACGCGCTCGCGCGAGATGGCGTGGCTGCGCCTCGAGCGCTACTACGAGATTGACCGCGAGTACAAGGACGTGGCCTGGAATCCGGAGCATCACCCCGAGGCGCGGGTGATCCCGATGATGTGTCAGCACTGCGGCAATGCGCCGTGCGAGCCCGTCTGCCCGGTGTACGCCACGTACCACTCGCCGGACGGCCTGAATGTGCAGGTCTACAACCGCTGCGTCGGCACGCGCTACTGCTCGAACAACTGTCCGTACAAGGTCCGCTACTTCAACTGGTTCGGGTATGGTGAGCAGGACCGCGCGCAGTATGCGTTCCCCGAGCCGCTGCACTGGCAGCTCAATCCGGACGTGACGGTGCGCGGCAAGGGCGTGATGGAGAAGTGCTCGTTCTGCGTGCAGCGCATCCGCGACGCGGAGACGCTGGCGAAGGTGCAGAACCGCGAGATCGAGGCGGACGAGTTCACGACGGCATGCGCGCAGGCCTGCCCGTCGCGCGCCATCCTCTTCGGCGACGCCGCCGACGAGAACTGGTCGGTCACCAAGCTCATCGAGGACCGCCGCGCGTACCACGTGTTCGAGGAGCTGAACACGTTCACCGCGGTCGTCTACCTGAAGAAGATCAACCACCCGGCCCCGGCCGGGGCCACGGCGTAAGGGGGCGCGGACGATGGCAGCCATCGCCTACGAACCACGGCGGCCGAACATCGCATCGGCCAACGTTCAGCTCCCGGCCGTCCGGGATTACGAGCAGGTCGACAACGAGATCACATCAACCCTGCGCCCCACCAAGGCGTGGTTCCTGATGCTGATCATCTCGATCGGCTGCCTCGGGCTGGGCGTGGGAGCGTTCCTGTATCAGTTGCACCAAGGGCTCGGCGTGGCGGGGTACAACCCGCCGGTGATGTGGGGCGTCTACATCATCACCTTCGTGTTCTGGGTCGGCATCGGCCACGCCGGGACGCTGATCTCGGCCATTCTCTATCTCTTCCGCGCCGGATTCCGCACGACGATCTATCGGTGCGCCGAGGCGATGACGGTCTTCGCCGTGATGACGGCCGGGCTCTTTCCGATCATCCACCTCGGGCGCCCGTGGAAGTTCTTCTGGCTGATCCCCTATCCCAACTGGCGCCTGCTCTGGCCGCAGTTCAAGTCGCCGCTGGTGTGGGACGTCTTCGCCATCTCGACATACCTCACCATCTCGACGACGTTCCTGTTCGTCGGCCTCATTCCCGATATCGCGGTGCTGCGCGACCGCGAGACGAATCCGCTGCGCAAGAAGATTCTCGCCTTCCTGTCGTTCGGCTGGCGCAATACGGAGCGCGAGTGGCGGCACTTCGCCCGGGCGTACCTGTTCCTCGCGGCGGTCAGCACCCCGCTAGTGCTCTCCGTGCACTCGGTGGTGTCGTTCGACTTCGCGATGGCGCTGACGCCGGGCTGGCACACGACGATCTTCCCGCCGTATTTCGTGGCCGGCGCCATCTTCTCGGGCGTCGGGATGGTCTTCACGATCATCATCCCGATCCGGAAGTATTTCCGCCTGCAGCATTTCGTCACGCTCAATCACCTCGACGCGGCGGCCAAGCTGGCGCTCACGACGTCGCTCATCGTCGGGTGCGCCTACCTCATCGAGTTCTTCATTGCGTGGTACGGCGGCGTGAAGGCGGAGCAGGACTTCTTCTGGAACCGCGTCTTCGGCCAGTGGTGGTGGGCGGCGTGGATCATGCTCACCTGCAACATGATCCTCCCGCTGTCGCTCTTCTCGCAGAAACTGCGGCGCAACCCGACATGGTTGTGGATCCTGTCGATCTTCATCAACATCGGCATGTGGTTCGAGCGCTTCGTCATCGTCGTGCCGTCGCTCTCGCACGAGTTCGAGCCGTGGATGTGGACGACATATGCGCCGACGTGGGTGGACTACTCGATCCTCATTGGGTCGTTCGGCTGGTTCTTCATGTGGTTCCTCCTCTTCGTCCGGCAGTTCCCGGTGATTGCCATCTCCGAGACCAAGGAGATCGTGCCGCCGCGCGTGCGGCATGCGCACGCACACACGCCGGAAGACGCCGAAGACTTCGAACCCCAAACGGGACGGGCTCACTAATGCGCGGCGTCCTCGGTCATTTCAAGGAATTGGACAGCGCGGTGGAGGCCATCACCGAGCTGAAGGCGGCGCGTCTCGGCGCGCTGACCGTCTTCACGCCGACGCCGCGCCACGAGTTGGAGGCGGTCGTGGCGGCTCCGCCGAGCCCGGTGCGCTTGTACCTGCTCATCGGGGGCTTGGCGGGCTGTGTGTTCGGCTACTGGATCGCCATCTGGGCGTCCAACTACTGGCCGCTCGTGGTGGGCGGCAAGGCGTTCGGCTCGTGGATCCCGTACACGATCTTCGGCTTCGAGGTCTTCGTGCTGATCGGCGCGCTGTCCACGGTCGCCGGCCTGTTCATTCACTCCCGCATTCCCCGCCTGACGATGATGGTTGGCTACGACCCGCGGTTCAGCCACGGCCACTACGGCATCTGGGTGGAGTGCGCGCCCGAGCGCGCGGCCTCCGCCGAGGCGGTGCTGCGCAAGCACGGGGCAGTGGAGGTGCGCGGTGAACGCTAAGACGCAGTTCCGTCGTGCGGCGCTCGCCGCGCTCCCGTTCGTGCTCGGCGCGTGCGGCATCATCACCGACTTCAAGCAGCAGCCGTCGGTGGGCACGTGGCAGGTCTTCAATCCCGATTCGGCGGAGCTCAAGGGCTTCCGCGGGAATCCCGTCGGGTCGGTGTCCACAAACGGCACGATGATGCCCGCCTGGGTCGTCTCGTACGGCCAGCTGCCGAGTGTCATCGACTCCATGTCCACGCTCGCCAATCCGGTGGCGGCCGACTCGACGTCGGTGCACCGCGGTCGTGTGTATTACCAGATCAACTGCGCGCCGTGCCACGGCCCGGCCGGTGCCGGCAACGGCCCCGCAACGACGCTTGGCATGGTGCCAATGCCGCTCGTGAGCGACCGCGTGAAGAACTTCACGGACGGCTACATCTGGGGGATGATCCGCAACGGCCGCGGCCTGATGCCGCCGTACAACCGCATCGAGGAGATGGACCGCTGGGACGTCGTGAACTACATCCGCGCGCTGCAGGGCAAGGTGCCGGGGATCGTTCCCGACACGACGCCCGCCGGCCTGCCGGGTGAAACCGGAGACAAGCTCCCCGGCTTCACGCGGATCGGTCCCAACCGCAATGCGGCCGTCGTCCGCCCCGTGGTGACGGCGCCGCACCCGCCCGCCATGGCGGAGCATGCCAAGATGGAGGGCAACGATCGATGAGCGCCCACGATACTCCCGCCCCGACGCGCGCGCGTGTCCTTGCGGCGATTGACAAGCCCATTCCGGCCGCCGTCAAGCAGGCGTTCCTGACCATGTTCGTGGTCGGGTTTGCCGTCTTTGCCGTGGGCGCGGTTCAGGGGAACGGCCGTGCCTGGCAGGCCTTCCACGTCAACTGGCTCTTCTTTACGACCATCGCGTCCGCGGGCGTGATGTTCGCGGCGGTGCAGCGCATCACCACCGCGCGCTGGTCGCGGTCGGTGATACGCCTCCTCGAGGGATTCGTTGCCTTCCTCCCGTTCGCGTTCGTGGCGCTCCTGCTCACGATCTTCGTCGGCAACAAGTACGTCTATCCCTGGTGGAGTCTGCCGGGCACCGGCGCGCTCATCCACGAGAAGGACATCTATCTCGGGCACGGCTTCTTCTGGGCGCGCGCGATTGGCGTCTTCGGCGCGCTGGTCGCGCTGCAGGTGTGGTATGTGTGGACGTCGGTGCGCCTCGATGTGGGCGTGAGCCCCGAGCGCGGCGCGTCGTGGGCTGCCGGCCTGCGCGCGGCCATGCGGAACGGCTTCCGCGATGAGCGCCGCGAGCTGCACAGCACGCACAGCCGCCAGGGGTGGATGGCGGTCGTGATGGCGTTGCTCTTCGGCTTCGGCTGGGTCGTGATGGCCTGGGACCACTCCATGTCGCTCGACTACCACTTCTTCAGCACGATGTACGGCTGGCAGGTCTTCATGGGCGGCTGGCTCGTGGCGCTGATGATC
>JAKAJN010000176.1 GCA_021813725.1 bacterium
GGGAGGTGGTGGACGTTCGCGAGGACAACGACGCGCTCGACGGCTCGCCGCGCGGCCCCGGGGCCGAATCGCTTGCCGCGGTCGCCGAGGCGGAGGTCTACTTCGGCTGGGGCATGCCCGCGCCGCTCTTTCACGCGGCCCCTCGCCTCCGCTGGGTGCAGTCGGCGCTGGCGGGGACGGGGGCGTTGCTCGCCATTCCCGAGCTGCGCGACGGACCGTGCCTCTTCACCAATGCCGCGGGGGTCTACGGCCCGCCGATCGCCGAGTATGTGCTGGCCGGGGTGCTGCACCTCACGCGCGCACTCGACGTGGCGCAATCGCTGCGCGAGGAACACCGGTGGAATCCGGCGGCCTTCGGCACGAGCGCGGCGATGGTGCGCGAGATCAGCGAACTGCGCGTGCTCGTGGTGGGCGCTGGCGGACTCGGCGGGGAAATCGGCGGGCGCTTTGCCGCCCTCGGGGCGCGCGTCGCCGGGGTGCGGCGTGTGCCGGCGAAGGGGTGTCCGACCGGCTTCAGCCGGATCTCCGGGCTCGACGCGCTCGATGCGGAGCTGCGTGAGGCCGATGTGGTGGTGCTCTCGGCGGCGCTGACCGACGCGACGCGCAACTTGCTCGACGCGCGTCGGCTCGCCCTGCTGCCCCAGCACGCCATTGTGGTGAACGTGGCCCGCGGCACGATGCTGGACGAAGGCGCGCTGCACGCGGCACTGCTAAGCGGACACCTGCGCGGTGCGGTGCTCGACGTTTTTGCGCGCGAGCCACTAGCCCCGGAGAGCCCGCTGTGGCAACTTCGACAGGTTCTCGTGACTCCGCATGTCAGCGGGGTATCCCCACGCCGGCTGTGGGACCGGCTGACGGCGCTTTTCATGGGGAACTGGCACGCGTACGTCGAGGGACGTCCGCTCCGGAACCTCGTGGACAAGGCGATGGGATACTAACGGCCCCATGGAAAAGATCATCAAGGCGGCGGTGGACCGTGGTGCGTCGGACCTGCACATCAAGGCGGGCGACGTGTTTCGCGCGCGCATCGACGGCCGGCTCGTGCCGCTCACCAAGCAGGCGCTGACGCCGGAGCAGACCAAGGCGATCGCCCTGCGGCTGATTCCCAACGAGGAAGACCGCGCGCGCATTGAGAAGCTGAACGACTACGACTGCTCCTGGGGGGCGCCGGGGATCGGGCGCTTCCGCGTCAACATCCTGCGGCAGCGGTCGAGCTTCATGATCGTGATGCGCGTCATCCCGTTCGAGGTGCCGACGTTCGAGAAGCTCAAGATGCCCGAGGTGATGCGGAGCGTCACCGAGGCGGAGCGCGGGATGATCCTCGTCACGGGCGTCACCGGCTCGGGCAAGTCGAGCACGATGGCGGCGATGATCAACCACATCAACTCGACGAAGAACAAGCACATCGTCACGCTCGAGAACCCGATCGAGTTCCTCCACCGCGACCTGCAGAGCTCCATCACCCAGCGCGAGATTGGGGTGGACACCGAGAGCTTCCGCAGCGGTCTGCGCGCCGCTCTGCGCCAGGATCCCGATGTCATCCTGATCGGCGAAATGCGCGACGCCGAGACGGTGGACACGGGCATGAAGGCGGCGGAGACGGGGCACCTCCTGCTGTCGACCCTGCACACCCCTGATGCGCAGAGCACGATCCTCCGCATCATGGCGATGTTCCCGCCCGAGGAGCAGGAAGTGGTGCGGGTGCGCCTCGCCGAGACACTGCACGCGGTGGTCAGCCAGCGGCTCCTCCCGCGCGCCGACGGCCATGGGCGCGTCGTGGCCGCCGAAGTGATGATTGTCACCGCGACCATTCGCGACCTGATTCTCGAGGGCGAGAAGATCGGCGAAATCCGCGATTACATCGCCGAGGGACGCGAGCAGTACGGGATGCAGACCTTCGACCAGCACCTCGGCGACCTCGTGCAGAGCGGCGAGTGCACGTTCGAAGTCGCGCTCGCGGCTGCGACGCGGCCGAGCGACTTCCAGTTGAAGATGCAGACCTTCCGTCGCCGCTCCACGACGGTCAAGGCCGCCGACGTACCGGCCGCCGAGAAGCCCAAGAGCGATCCGGGCTTTCAGACCGGCTCCGGCATGGAGTTCCTGAACGGCTAGCGGTCGTCCGCCGTCTCCCGTCTTCCGTCTTCCGTCTCCCGTCTTCCGTCTCCCCCGATGTCTCCGTTTCGCGTCGCCGGCGTTCTCGGCCCTGTCACCACGCCATTCACTCCCTCCGAGACCCCTGATCTCGTCGGGTTCGCAGCAAATATCCGTTCGCATCTCGCGCATGGCCTCCACGGCATCGTCGTGTGCGGCTCCACGGGCGAGGCCGCCCTGCTCGACGAAGCGGAACGCAACCAGCTCGTGACGACGGCTAGAGAGGCGGTGCCAACGGACCGGCTGCTGCTTATGGGAACCGGGGCCGAATCCACCAGGCAGTGCGTGACGCGCTGCCGCGACGCTGGCGCGCGCGGCGCCGACGCGGTGCTGGTGGTGGCGCCGCACTACTATGGCCCACAGATGACCGGTGATGCCCTCCGGGCGCACTACCTTCGCGTGGCCGACGAAAGCCCCGTCCCCGTGCTGCTGTACAACATTCCGAAGTACATGCATTTCCGGCTCGAGCCGCAGTTGGTGGCGGAGCTGTCGATGCACGAGAACATCGTGGGCATCAAGGACAGCTCGGGCGACCTCGCACTGCTCGAGGGCTACCTGCAATCGCAGGGGGAGTCCTTCACGGTGCTCACCGGCAACGGCGGGCAGCTGCTGCCGGCACTGGAGATGGGGGTCCGGGGCGGCATCGTGGCGGTCGGCCTGTTTGCCGCCAGCCTGTGTGTGGACGTGTATGATGGGTTCCGGGCGCGCGACCTCGCGCGGGCGCGCACCGCGCAGGAGAAGCTCAAGCCGATGGCGAGCCAGATCGTGGCCGGGCTCGGCGTGCCTGGTGTGAAGGCGGCGCTCGACGCCGTCGGGCTCGTCGGCGGGCCGGTGCGCGCGCCGCTCGTGGCGCTTGGCGTCTCCGATGTGCGCACGGTGCAGGAGTTGATGAGCGCCTGACGCGACATTCCCCGGGGGCGTGGCGAACCGCCGCGACCCCGCCCCCGGCGATTTGCCTCGGCCCCGTCCGCGGCGTAGATTCTTACAACGCCCCGCGAGACTGCGCCGGGGCGTTTTTTTGTGATCAATGGCCCCGACAGCCTGCCGGGAGTGGAGTGCAATGTTCGATACGAAGACGCGCGCCATCGTGGTGGTCGGCGCCCAGTGGGGCGACGAGGGGAAGGGAAAGCTCGTCGACGTGATGGCCGAGCGAGCCGACTGGGTGGTGCGCTATCAGGGCGGCGCCAACGCCGGCCACACCGTGCACATCGGCGATCACTCGACGGTGCTGCACCAGGTGCCGAGCGGCATCCTGCACCCCGGCGTGCGTTGTGCCATCGGGAATGGCGTGGTGCTCGATCCCGAGACGCTGTTCGAGGAAGTCGACCATCTCGTGCAGGACGGGGTGGACGTGTCGGGGCGCCTGTACGTGAGCGACCGCGCGCACCTGGTGATGCCGTACCACAAGCTGGTGGACAAGGAGAGCGCGGCGAGCAAGGCGATCGGCACGACCGGGCGGGGGATCGGGCCGTGCTATGAGGACAAGATTGCGCGACGCGGCGTGCGCGTGCTGGACCTGGCGCACGCGGGGCGGCTGCGCACGCTTGTGGAGCGCGGCGTGGAGCACGCCAACCACGTGCTCATCGGCACCGGGTCCTCGAAGCGGGCGAGCGTGGAGCACACGCTCACGGCGCTGTCTGGATTGGCGCCGCGCCTGCTGGCGCTGAGCGAGGACGTGGGGCTCGCGATTCATCGGGCGCTCCAGACGGGGGCGGCGGTGCTGTTCGAGGGGGCGCAGGGGTCGCTGCTCGACGTGGATCATGGCACGTACCCTTTCGTTACTTCAAGTAATACCACGGCCGGCGGCGCGGCGACGGGGGTCGGCATCTCGCCGCGCGCGCTCGACGAGTGCATCGGCGTGGTGAAGGCGTACACGACGCGCGTCGGCGGCGGGCCGTTGCCGACGGAGTTCGACGAGGCGATGGGCGAGCGGGTGCGGAAGCTCGGCAACGAGTATGGGGCCACCACCGGACGCCCGCGCCGCTGTGGCTGGTTCGACGGCGTGGTGGTGCGCTACGCCGTTCGTGTGAACGGCCTCTCGGCGCTCGCGGTGACCAAGCTCGATGTGCTCGACACGCTGGAGAAGATCGGGCTCTGCACGGGGTACGAGATCAACGGCGAACTGGTGACCGAGTTTCCGGGCGACCTCGCCGATCTGGAGCAGATCCAGCCGCACTATGAGTGGTTCGACGGGTGGATGTCCTCTACGGCGGATGCGCGCACGATCGAGGCGCTGCCGGTGCCGGCGCGGAAGTATCTGGACCGGATCGAGGAGCTGGTGGAGTCGCCCATCCGGTACGTGTCGGTGGGAACGCGCCGGGATCAGATTATCGGGTTGTGACCGCCTCCGTCCTCATCCTGTTCGCGCACCAGGCGTACCAGAAGTCGCGTGTGCACCGCCACCTCGTGCGGGCGGTGCGCGGTCTGCCGGGGTTGCTCTGTACCCCGTTTCGTGAGGCACTTCGGGCCTAGCTCAGAGCCTCTGTTTCTGCTGCGGCCGTGACCAAGGTGTCACGGG
>JAKAJN010000177.1 GCA_021813725.1 bacterium
TGGAAGGCGTTGGAGCTACGGCCTAAACTAATCGAACCGGCGTCGCCGCGAGGATGCCCTGCAGGCGCGCCTCGTCGATATTCGCACCGCTGATCACGGCGGCGATGGGAGGCGCGAGATGCTGGAGTCGGCCGCTGCGCAGCGCGGCCACGCAGACCGCGCCCGAGCCCTCGGCGCGGACGCCCTCGGCGAGCCAGAGCCAGGCAATGGCGCTCGCGATCTCCGCTTCGGAGACCGTGAGGATGGACTCGAGCGTCGCCTGGCCGATGGCCAGCGCGTCGTCGTCGATCTGTCCGGCGAGGCCGTCGGCGAGCGTTGGCCGGTTCTCGATTTCCACGACGTGTCCCGCCTCGAGCGCGCGCGCCATGGCATCGGTGTGCTCGCTCTGCACGCCGACGACGCGCACGTGCGGCGCGGCGCTCAGGAGAAACGCGCCCATTCCGCCCAACAGGCCGCCCCCGCCGACGCAGACGAGCACCGACTGCACCTCGGGAAGCTGTTCGAGGACTTCCGTTGCCACCGTTCCCTGCCCGGCGAGCAGCGGCACGCCAAGACACGGATGGATGAACGGCGCACCGGTCTCGGCCGCGTACGAGCGCGCCCGGACCATCGCCTCGTCATAGTCGGTGGCCTCGTCCACGACCCGCGCGCCGCGGCGCGCGATCCCCTCCTTCTTCACCGCCGGCGCGTTGTGCGGCACGAAGATCGTCGCGGCAATGCCGAGCCGCTGTGCGGCCTCGGCGACGCCAAGTCCGTGGTTGCCCGCGCTCGACGTGACAACGCCGCGCGCACGCTGTTCGGGTGACAGCAGGGACAACGCGTTGTAGGCGCCACGGAGCTTGAACGAACCCGTGACCTGCTCCGACTCGAGCTTCAAATAGACGTCACCGCCAACGAGCGCGCTGAGCGCCTCGGAGCGGCGCAGGGGCGTGCGGACCGTGACGCCTTGCAGCCGGCCGGCGGCCTCGCGGACTTCACGTTCGGAGGGAAGGAGTCGAGGAGACAGAGGACGGTGGATGGTAGACGGTGGACGGTCGATCAATCGAATGAAGATGGGTAGCGGTGCACACCTCGTCCACCGCCGGCATTCACGCCGGTCCGCTCCAGCGTGCCTCATACGCGCTCGCGTCGAACTTCTTGTACGCGCGCGCAAGCGACATCGAGCGGATGGTCCCCCAGACCGGGCGTTCGCCCCACGGCCGGTCGAACTTCCCGAAGCACCACTGGATGCCGCCGTAGCTCGACGGGTCGCGTCCGTCGAGCGCCCACTTGTCGTTGAGATGGATCAGATGGGCGAGTGCGTCGGCGTACGACTCGGTCCACGTGAGCACCGACTTTCCCCAGTACATCCGCATCACGTTGTGGATGACGCCGGTGGCGAGCAGTTCGCGCTGGGCGGCGTTCCAGAGCGGGTGTTGCGTGGCGGCGCGCTCGAGTTCGTCGCGGGAATAAATCGCCTCGCGACGGTCGCCACGGTGCGCGTCCATCGTGCGGTGCACCCACTCGGGGAGCGCGCCGAGCGTGCGGAACCGTGGATTGCGGAGGCAGAAGTTGAGCGCAAGCTCGCGCCACGTGACCAGCTCGTCGAGAAAGGGCTCGGCGCGCGCCGCGCCCACGGCGGCAATCGCCGCGCGCGCCACCTCCGCCGCGCTGATCTGTCCGAAGTGGAGATACGGCGATAGTCGCGAGGAGCCATCGGCATCGGCCGGATCGCCGCGGCGCGATTCGTACTCTGGCAGTGCGGCCGAGCAGAAGGTTGCGAGGCGTGCCTGCGCCGCGCGGCGTCCGCTTGGCAACGGCGCCGGCGGCACGCTGTGGTCGATTTCGCAGGACGCGACCTGCGCCAGCAGGTCGCCGGCGAAGTCGAACCGGTCCACGTCGAGCGAGCCCCAGAGCGTGTCGGATACACTGGCGCGGGGCGGTGCGTCGGCGACCGCGGCGAGCGCGTGCGCGAGGTGCCCAAGCACCTTTGGGCGAAGCGTGCGTGCGGCGTACTCCTCCTTCTCGAAGAGCGCCGCCGGAACGATGGCGTGCGACTCGACCGCCACCACGCGACACGGGCAGCGCGACGCGAAGCGGGCCGTGCGTTCGGCGACGCCGGCCGTGGGGAAGTCGTCGGTGACGACGAGCGCGGCGCGTGCGGCGACCCGGTCCACCGTCCGGCGGTCGTCGCTGCGGCGCCGCCGGAGCACGAACTGATACCGATGGCCGAGCGACGCGGCCCGCTGGGCCAATTCGCGTGCGTTGTGCAGGATGAACGCGTGAATACGATCGTTTGCGTGCTCGTACGTCGGGTCGAGCCCTTGATGAACGATCACCGGCACTCCAAGCCGATCGGCCTCACGTATCGCGAAGCGCAGTGCCCAGTTCTCCTCGAACCGGTGGGTGGACTGCATCCAGTACAGCACGAACTCGCCACCGGCACGCTCGGCGTGCGTATTCACGTCGCGCACGCGGAGCGAGAGCTGGGTGCGAACAAAGGTCGAGGCGAGTGGGTGCGGCACGGCGAGGGCGGGGGTGGGGGAGGCGGAAGGCGGTTGACTTTGACCAGAATAGGACTACAATTCTAAATGTCTGTGGGGCCCCGCCTCTGGTGGGGCCGTTGCTTTCAGACCCGGGTGCGACCGGACGTAGTGACGAGCGTCGCCCTGGTTCGTCTTGGGGCTGTAGCTCAGCTGGGAGAGCGCTGCAATCGCACTGCAGAGGTCAGGGGTTCGATCCCCCTCAGCTCCATTCGCAGCACGACAATCGATGTGCCCGCCGCCGTTCGGTAGGACGTAGAGTTCCAATGACGGCGCGCGTGGCCACTTCATACTAAGGCCGCACCCAAGGGTGCGGCCTTTTGCGCTACTTGGGTGTCCGTAAACAGTTGACTACCAAGACGGAGCAGACAAATTGAGTTTGACGTGAAGCGTTGCCCGTTGTTAATCGTGCGCATTCCAACGCGGCGATGGCGATGCGTATTTCCCTCTAAGTCACTGAGAGTCTTGCGGTTGACGCTCCCTATCTTGGTGTTTCACAAGATCGCCCCTGTCCCTCCAGACTCGCAGTTCCCGCGCAACTACGTGCGTCCGGAGCAGTTCGACGCGCTCCTTCGGTCGCTCAAGAGCGCCGGGTACCAGACCGTTACCTTCGAGCAGTATATCGCACACCGCCGGGGCGAGGGGGTGCTGCCGCCCAAGCCGATCATCCTGACCTTTGACGACGGCTACCGCTCCAACGCCGAGATTGCGGTGCCGATCATGCGCCGGCACGGGTTCCGCGCCACCATCTTCGTCGTTCCGGGACATCTCGGGCAATCGAACCGATGGGACGCCGAGGAGACGCAGGAGCCCCTGCTGACCGCCGAGGAGATTCGAGCGTTGCACGCCGACGGCTTCGCCT
Organism: bacterium; assembly: GCA_021813725.1. GTDB lineage: Bacteria > Gemmatimonadota > Gemmatimonadetes > Gemmatimonadales > Gemmatimonadaceae > PNKL01. The sequence goes on from JAKAJN010000177.1 coordinate 3,385, forward strand.
TCGGATCGCATACGATGCATCACTCGCGCTTGACGGTGGCGCCAACCGACGTGGCATTCGAGGAGTTGCGCGCCTCGCGCGAGGCGCTCGAGAACCTGCTCCAAGAGCCCGTGCGCAGCATCTGCTATCCCTGGGCGCAGCACAACGAATCCGTGCATCGCCTGGCCCGGGACGCCGGCTACGCCTGTGGCGTCGGCATTCGACGCCGGCTCAACCGGGCGAGCACCGATATCATGGCGCTCCACCGGATTCCGGTGACGTACCTCGACTCGACCTGGCGGGTGCGCTGGGATCTCCTGCGGCTGAAGTTCCGGTACGAATGACCTACCACGGCCTTCGCGTGGTCTTTCTCACCTCCGCTGATTCTTTCCGCGGATCTGCCGTGTCGTACCAGCATCTGGCCGAAGGGCTTCACAAGCGCAGTGCCACCGTCCAGGTGTTTACGGGCCATCCTGCGGTGACCGCTCCAATGCGGGCGGCCGGACTTGATGTCGTGGAGTTCGCCCTGCGCTCGACGTGCCTGAAGACCGCGCGGCAGGTGCGCCGCGCGCTGCGCGTGTTCCGCGCCGAGGTGCTCGTCGTTGACCGACCTCGCGACCTGCGGTTGGGTCTGCTGGCGACGCTTGGAACGAAAGTGGCGCTGGTTGACCGCTATAACGCGCATGCGTCGCGTCCAGCCAGAGACTTGCTGACGCGCATCGCGTACCGATTTTTCGTGCGACAGACGATCTTCCTGACGCATGAGATGGCGCGTCGAGTCTGTCAGGCAGCGCCGTGGATGGCCCGACCGAGTCATCGCATCATTGCCGAAGGGGTCTGCATGCGGGGCTTCCGCCCCGACCGCGCGGCCGGGCGCGACTTCCGCGAACGCCATGCGCTTGGCGACCAACCCATCGTGCTTGCGGTCGGGGCGCTCACCCGTGAGAAGCGTACCGCGATGATCATTGATGCGGTCCGTCAGATGCCGGAACGGCCCTTGCTTGTCCTGTGCGGCGAAGGACCGCTACGCGCCTCGCTCGAACGTCAAGCCGTCTTGCTCGACGTTCCGGTCCGGTTTCTGGGACTTCTCCCGCGCGAGGAACTGCTCGGCGCGTACAACGCCGCCTCGGTGGTGGTGCACGCCTGCGCCGTGGAAACGTTCGGGTTGAGCGTGCTGGAGGCCATGGCATGCGGTGCCCCCGTGGTTGGCGTGCGCTCCGGAGGCGTGCGCGAAGTCATCGGCGAGACGGGAGAGGCCGGGCTGCTCGTGGACCTCGATG
>JAKAJN010000178.1 GCA_021813725.1 bacterium
GTCCGCGCCGTACAGCAGTCCATGGGGCGCCCCACCGACCGCCACTTCTTCGTGGTCAAGCGTCGATTAGGGCGTACATGCTGAATCGAGCGCGCGACATACACGCGTGGTGCGGCGAAACGTTCAGCGCACGGCGAAGGCGACGCGCTGCTCCTGCGGGTAGTTCTGCGAGACGAGTCGCGCGACGGCGATGTAGCGCCCGGGGGCGGGGGCCTTCCACGACTCGTTGAACGAGAGCGTGTCATCGCTGCGCAGCACCTTGTTCTGGAACGCGGCGGTGAAGAGCCGGCCGTCGCTCCAGCGCCACACCTGACGCCCCTGCTCGTCGAGCACGGCGATGTCGTGCGTCATCCCGTTGGGGAAGTTGAGCTCCACCTTGCGGCCGCTGCCGTTCATCACGTGCAACTGGAAGTGCACGGCGTCATCCACGCGCACATCGAGCGCCGACGCAACGGCGGGTCCCGTGTGATGCGCCGATCGCGCCGCCGAGTTGGACTCCACGGAGCGCGAGCGCGTGCACGCAAAGGCGAGCACGGCGATGACCAGCAGCACGAATGAGACGCGTCCGTTCATTCTCTTCGCCGGTTGGGCGAAATATTTGTGATCCCGGTGGGGAGGGATCAAGCGATTTCGCCGTTCAACTTACTGACACTGGGACGATCCGTCAAACGGATAGTCACAGTCCAAGTGCAAATGGGACGGGCACTTGGTAGATCGGTCACAATGACCGAACCTTGTCAGATAGGATCTGACGCGGCTGTCAGAAAATGTGACTGCGAGCAAGCGTTCGCGAACGCGGTTGTCCACGCGGGCGCGGCGTACTGGGAGGGGGTTTCGAGAGTGCAGGCCAGTGGTCGCAGGGGGCATTTTCGCTTGCGAAAGATTTCACAAGCGGGTAATCTTCAAGGCTGTGGCGAATGATCCGAAGGACACGCGCAAGCGTGCGGAAACCCTGCTGCACCAAGGGGCTTTCGGGTCCGGGCCGTTCACCCAGTTCATGGGGCTCGGCCTGCAGTTCGTGCTGTCAATCCTCCTCTTCCTTTACATCGGGAAGTGGGTGGATGGCAAGCTCGGCACTGCGCCCTGGTTCATGATCCTCGGAGTCTTCACCGGCGCCACGGCGGCTTTCTACAGCATGTATCGCTCTCTGAAAGCGGTCGAACGTCGGCAGGAGGAGCTGGACCGGCAGGAGAAGGAACAGTCGTGAAGCGCATCCTCGCCTATGCGGGGCTGTCGCTCCTGCTGATCGTGGGACTGGCCTGGTTGTTCACGCGGCTCTGGCCCGACCCGATGGCCCAGCAGGCGGTCTGGTTCTCGGCGGGCATTGCCCTCGGCATCCAGATCATCGGCTTCCTGTTTGTCCGTGTCATCGTGCCGGCGCACATCATTGCCGGCTGGGGCGCGGGAATGTTGCTGCGGTTCCTCACATTGGTGCTTCACGCGCTGATCGGCGTGCGGCTGATGGGATTCCCTCCCGCGCCCGCCCTGCTGAGCCTGGCTGCGTTCTTCTTCGTTTCCACGCTGATCGAACCCGTCTTCCTCAAGCCATGAAGTCTGGATTCCTCGCTTTCGCCCTTGCCGCGCTGGCGGCGGCCGCTCCACTGGCGGCGCAGGAGCACGCGCCGGCACCGACCGCCGAGAAGACGGACATCATCACGCCGCACATCACCGACGGCAAGCATCTTGAGCTGCCATCGCTGAACGCGGCGCACGGTTTCGCGAAGGAAGTGACGCTCCCGTCGGGCTGGCCGTCGTTCGACATCCCGCTGCCAGTTCTCGGCCCGTTCCATGTGGACACCTCGCCGACCAAGCTCGTCGTGATGCTCTGGGTCGTCGCCGCGCTGCTGACCGCCATTCTCGTCAGCGCCGCGCGCGCCCACCAGCGCCGCGCGGCGCAGGGGCTGCCGCCCAAGGGGCTCGCCGGCGGCATCGAGGCGATGGTCCTCTACATGCGCAACGAGGTGATCCTCCCGAACGTCGGCCACCACGGCGAGGGCTTCGTCCCCTACCTGCTGACGATCTTCTTTTTCATTCTCACCGCCAACCTGCTCGGCCTCATTCCGTACATGGCGACGGCCACGGGGAACATCGCGGTGACGGCGACGCTCGCCATCATGACGTTCATTGTCATCGAGGTGGCGGGGATGCGCGCGCTGGGGAAGGGCTACATCAACACCATCATCTTCTGGCCGCATGACATGCCACTGATGATGCGGATCCCGATGTCGATCATCCTGAGCCCGGTGGAACTGATCTCGAAGTTCACCAAGCCGTTCGCGTTGGCGATTCGTTTGTTCGCGAACATGACGGCGGGGCACATCGTCGTGCTCGCCCTCATCGGGCTCATCTTCACCTTCCAGAGCTACGTCGTGGCGCCGGCGCCGCTGGCGATGGCGGTGGCGATCATGCTGCTGGAGTTGATGGTGGCGTTCTTGCAGGCGTTCATCTTTACGCTCTTGAGTTCGGTGTTTATCGGGCTCGTGCGTGAGTCGCACCACTAGACGACAGACGGAAGACGGAAGACGGAAGACGGAAGACGGAAGACGGAAGACAACTGAACGGAGGAACGGGGCTGGCATCACCCACCAGTTCCGACGCGTAGCCGGCACGTTGCCGGCGAGTTCCGCTGGGCCCCGGGGGTCCGTTGGCGGATGGTGATGGGGCGACCCATCGCGGGTGCTGAGGCAGTACCACATTTCGACCGGAGTATCTGACGATGATGTTCCCCCTGTTGCAGGCCGCTGTGGCCACCAAGGAGTACATGGGTGCGTGGGCGATGATGGGCGCCGGCATCGGCGCCGGTCTCGCCATCATCGGCGCCGGCCTGGGCATCGGCCGCGTCGGCGGTCAGGCGGTTGAGGGCATGGCCCGCCAGCCGGAAGTCGCCGCCAAGATCCAGACGGCCGCGCTGATCTTTGCCGCGTTCATCGAAGGCGCCGCGCTCTTCGCCGTCGTCGTGACGTTCCTCATCCAGAGCAAGTTCTAGGCAGTCCGGCGGCCCGCGCCCCCCGGGGTGCGCGGGCCCGCCGCTCCCCTTCCTAATTGACTCCACGTCCCATGCGTTCTTCCGTGATTCGAGCCCTCGCGCTGCTTGCCACTGTCGCGTTGCCGGCGTTCGCCAGCGAAGGCGGCGAAGCCCCCAAGGGTGGCCTGCTCTCGCCGGCCGGCGGCCTGATGTTCTGGACGGTCCTGGTCTTCGCGATTCTCTACTTCGTCCTCTCCAAGTTTGCGTTCAAGCCGATTCTCGCCGCCGTCGAGGGGCGCGAGCAGGAGCTGCGCGAGACGATGGAGCAGGCGAAGGCCGATCGTGAGCAGGCATCGCAGTTGCTCGCCGAGCAGAAGCAGCAGCTCGATGCGGCCCGCGCCGATGCGCAGAAGATCATCGCCGACGGCCGCGCCACCGCCGACAAGATGCGCGCCGATCTGCTGGCGCAGACGCACGCGCAGCAGGCCGACCTGCTCGAGCGCGCCAAGCGCGACATCGAAGCGGAGAAGCAGGGCGCGATCGCCGCGCTGCGCCGCGAGGCGGTGGACCTGGCGATCGCCGGCGCGAGCAAGGTGATTGAGCGGAACCTCGACGATGCGTCGAACCGCGCGCTCGTGGACAAGTACCTCTCGTCCATCGGGACCCGGTAATGCAGTCGACGATTGCGCGGAACTACGCGGAAGCGCTGCTCGCGCTCGCGGCCAAGGAAGACGCCCGCGACCTCTACGGCGCGCTGATCGGCGCGCTGGCCGACCTGGTCGGCCGCGACGAGGTGTTCAAGCGCTTTCTCGAGGCGCCGCAGGTGAGTGGCGCCAAGAAGAACGAAGTCTTTGGCAAGGCGCTCGGCGGCCACGCCCCGGCGCTTTTCGTTCGCTTCCTGCAGAAGATGGTGACCAACGGCCGCCAGATGCTGCTCGACGCGGTCGCGACCGAATACAACAACCTGCGCGACGCCGAGGAAGGGCGCGTGCACGCGCGCGTGACGGTGTCGCGCGCGATGAGCGATGCCGACCGCGACGCGCTGGCGGAGTCGCTGACGAAGGCGATCGGCAAGACGGTGGTGCCGCACCTGCACGTGAACCCGGCGATCCTCGGCGGTGTGATTGTGCGCGTCGGCGACACGGTGATGGACGGGTCGGTGCGGCGGCGGCTTTCGGTTCTCAAGGCCGGGATGAATCGCTAGCGGCAGAAGGAAGGCGGAGGCCAGGGGCGACTGCAGGAACGAGAGGGGCGGCCGAAGGCCGCCCCCGTTTGCGTTGCCGGGAAGCATACGTGGGCACCGTGATGCGAGCGATATGGCGGTCTTGCCGATCTCGATCGGTGCGACCGTAAACCTGCTCGCATTGTGCTAAGTAACGGATTTGTCTGCCCGCTCCATTCGTCTTGACAGATCTCGTCGATAGAGGTTACTTGTAGTAACGGACACAAGTCGCGCCCAGGACAACGAAGAGTCGCGCCTGTCCGCCTCTGCATTCTCCGGACACCAGCAGGAGTAGAACAAGTCAGGCGTTGGTGCACTTCGCCGTTCTGAGTGTCCTGTCGTGTGGTCGGGATGTGCCTTCGGCCATCGAGCGGCGCAACCTCACCATTCCACGAAGTGATATGGGAGAGGGTATGTGCCCCCCCCAATACCACTGGCCGTCCACCGTC
>JAKAJN010000179.1 GCA_021813725.1 bacterium
CATGCCGCGATTGCTTCCGTTGTGAGTGGATATGGCGAACGTCGAGCCATGTGTCCGAGAACCTCGTCGTCTGACGCCCGGAGGAAGTCAGCAACAGAGGTTTCGAAGTACGCCGGGGGCAGTACCTGTCGATTGGGCTCGGTCATCAGCTCGGGATTGCGACAAGCGCTGTAATAGTACGGAGCTTCATTCTGGTCTCGCCAGGCTGACACACCCGGTTGTTGCCGGAGCGCGTACTCCTAGCGCAACTTCATATTCTCCCGTAACCACAGACGCTCATGCGTAAACTCCTCTTCCTCCTCGCCTTCGCTGCCCCTTTCGCGTCCCTTGCGGCGCAGGGTCACAAGCAGCTCACCTCAGCCGACTACGACCGCGCCGTCAAAATGCTCGGTCAGAACGTCAACTCGCTTGTCGTTGGCGGCCAGGTGAATCCCACGTGGACTCCCGACGGGAAGTTCTACTACCGCGCCACCCGCAGCGATGGCGTCAGCTGGATCCTCGTCGACCCGGCCAAGAAGAAGTCAGCCCCGCTCTTCGACCACACGAAACTGACCGCCGCCGTCAACACGGCGTCAGGGGGGAGCTACACGGCAAACGCCCTCCCCTTCATGAGCGTTGACCTCTCCCCCAAGCGCGACACCGCCTCCTTCAACCTCGCCGGCAAGCGCTACGCCTGCGCCCTCAAGGCCTACACCTGCGCCGTCGCGGGCGCCGCGGGCACCGAGGCGATGCCGATGATGGGACGCCGCGGCCCGCGCGGACTCGACGTACCGTCCCCCGACGGCAAGCTCACGGCCTTCATCAAGAACTGGAACCTCTACGTCCGCGACGTCGCCACCGGCGCCGAAACGCAGCTTACCACCGACGGTGTGGAGAACTTCGGCTACGCCACCGACAATGCGGGATGGGTGCACAGCAATCGCGCCATCCTGAAGTGGTCGCCCGACAGCAAGAAGATCGCTACCCAGCAGCAGGACGACCGCACGCTCAGCAACTTCTACATGGTGCGCTATCAGGTGGGCGCGCCTCGGCTCGAATCGTGGAAGTACCCGTTCCCGGGCGATTCGGTCGTTTCGATGATCCAGCGCGTCGTCATCGACGTCCCCTCGAAGACGATCGTCCGCCTCAAGATGGCGCCGGACTTCCACCGCGCGATGCTCGGCGACGACATCTCGATGGACGACTACCAGTGGAAGGATGACGGCTCGATGCTCGCCATCGCGAGCACCCCGCGCGACCACAAGTCGGCCACCCTCCGCGTCGCCAACACGGCCACCGGCGAGGTGCGGACCCTCTTCACCGAGACGGAGAAGACGCACTTCGAGTCCATCACCGGCTACCGCGTCCTCTGGAACAGCAACGAAATCATCTGGAACTCGCAGCGCGACGACTGGTCCCAGCTCTACCTGTATGACCTGGCCACAGGGCAATTGAAGAACCGGATCACCAGCGGCGAAGGCCCGGTGAGCGACATCGTCAGCATCGATGAGAAGGCGCGCACCGTTACCTACCTCGCCCAGGGACGCGAGGCCGGCCAGGACCCGTACCTGCGTCACGCCTACCGCACCACGCTCGACGGCCAGGGGTCGCAAGTCTCGCTGACGCCCGACGTGGGCGATCACCAGGTCCGGCTCTCTCCCGATAATAAGTATCTTATTGATACTTATTCGACGGCCGATACACCGCCGGTAAGTGCACTGCGCGACGCCAAGGGGCAGCTGGTGATGCCGCTGGAAAAGGCCGACATCAGCAAGCTGCTGGCCACCGGGTGGAAGCCGCCGGTCCTCTTCAACGTGAAGGCGGCGGACGGCGTCACCAACATCTACGGCCAGCTCTATCGCCCGACGAACTTCGACAGCACCAGGAAGTACCCGATCGTCAACAACGCCTACCCGGGACCGCAGTCGGGTTCCGTCGGCGGCCGCGGCTTCGCCGCCGCGCACGGCGACAAGCAGGCGCTCGCCGAACTGGGCTTCATCGTGGTGAGCATCGACGGGCGCGGCAGCGGCCCGGGACGCAGCAAGAGTTTCCACGACTACTACTACGGCGCGATGGGCCGTGGAAACACGCTCGAGGACCAAGTGGCCGGAATGAAGAACCTGGCGGTGCGCTTCCCGTGGATTGACGTCGAGAAGGCGGGGATGTGGGGGCATTCAGGCGGCGGCTTCATCACCGCTGACGCAATGTTCCGCTACCCGGACTTCTTCAAGGTGGGAATCAGCGAGAGCGGCAACCACGACCAGCGCAACTATGAGGATGATTGGGGCGAACGCTACCAGGGATTGCTGGTGCGGAACGCCGACGGGTCGGACAACTACGCCGCCGAGGCGAACCAACTGCAGGCCAAGAACCTCAAGGGCAAGCTGCTCCTCGCGCACGGCACCGCCGATGACAACGTGCCGGTGGACAACACGATGCTCGTGGTGGAGGCGCTCATTCGCGCGGGCAAGGACTTCGACCTGCTGCTGATGCCCAACGAGCCGCACGGCTATCGCGGCGTCTTCGGGACGTACATGATGCGGCGGCGCTGGGATTATTTCGTGACGAACTTGATGGGGGCAATCCCACCGAAGGAGTACGGGATTAAGTAGAGAGACAACAGAGAAAAAGCAGAGAAGAAACAGAAAGACAACCGAGAGGGCGCCTCCGAGTGGGGGCGCTCTCTCGGCCATCCGGCACTTGGCTACTGTGACGCCTTGGCCAGTTTCTTCGACAGGTTGTCGGCCGCGAGGCGGTGCCCCTCGAACGCGGGCGCAACCTTCGTCACCAACGCCTTCAGTTCGGCGTTCTGAATGGCCGGGAGCAACGTCGTCGTCACGGCGTTGATCACCGCGGCATGAAACGCGACTTCGTGATGGAGAAAGGTCTGGTCGAAGTCCGCCTTCGCCGCCGCGCGCAGCGCCTTCATTGCGGCCGCGTGGTCGCGAGCGCCGGCGTCGGCGGCGGGCGGCGTGGGCGTCACGCCGAGCTTGGCCGCCAGGTCGCGCCCCAGCTGGCGCACCGCGGTGTGATCGCGTTCGAGCATCTTGCCGAACTCGCGCACCTCCGCGCTCTGGCCGCGCGTCGCCGCGAGACGTCCGGTCTCGATGTCGGCCGTGTTGGCGGCATCAAAGATGGCCACGATGGTGGCGTCATCGAGCGGCTTGTTCGCGGCCGCTACCGTTCGGCCGCGCGCCTGCGCTATGGTGAGCGACGACGCGGCCACGACCAGCACCACTGCAGCAGCAAGCATCCGGCGCATACAAACCTCCAATGATTTGGGGAGCGGAACTGAGGAGCACGCCCTAATATTGAAGTATTTACACAATAAGTCAATGATAAATAGTATATATTTGACTTGTTGACATATTTGACGTACATTTCTGATCAGCTAACTGCCTGTCCTGCAAAGGAGTAGCGATGGTCTCCTCCCCGGCTTCCCGGCTCGATCTCTCCTCTACGCGAGGCCGAATCACGGCCCGTTTGCGGCGCGGCGCGTGCTCGGTCGAGGAAATTGCCGCGGCGGTGGGCACCACCCGAAACGCGGTGCGCTCGCACCTGAGCGCACTCGAACGCGATGGGCTGGTGCGCAACGCCGGCGTGCGCCGGATGCGCGGCGCGGGCAAGCCGGCCACGCTCTATGCACTCACCAGCGACGCGGAGCTGATGTTCTCGCGCGCCTATCCGGCCGCACTCACCGCCGTGATGGAGGCGACGCTCGCCGCCCTCGACGCCCCGCGCGTCGAGTTGCTGCTACGCAACGTGGGTGCACGCCTGGCCGATCGCCTGGGCGGTGAATCCGCAGGAACGCTGGCCCAGCGCGTGCGCGGCGCGGCCGATGCCCTCGCCGCGCTGGGCGGCGAGGTCGACGTGGTGCAGGATGACGAGGCGTTCGTCATCCGCGGCTACGGATGCCCGCTCGCCGAGCCAGTCGCCGCGCATCCGGAGACGTGCCGCGCGGTGCGATCACTGGTGGCGCACGTGACGGGCGCGCACACCGAGGAACAGTGCGAGCACGGCGCGCATCCGCAGTGTCGATTCAGGGTGAGTGAGTAAGCAGTCGCCGCGCTCCATCGCGATGCGCCACGAACGCCGGCGCAATCTTCGCGACAAACGCCTTGAGCTCGGCGTTCTGGATGTTCGGCAGCAGCGTCTCGTTGGTGAGCTTGATCATGTTCTCGTGATACGCGACTTCGTGCTGCAGGAAGAGCACGTCGAACTCGGCGGCGCTCGCCGCGCGCAACTTCTTCATCGCCGCTTCGTGCGCGATGGACAGGTCGCCCTCTTCGAGTTCGGCGGGGGTGATCTTGAGACGCGCGGCAAGATCACGCCCCTGCTGGCGCACCGCCTTGTGGTCACGCGCGAGCATCTGGCCGAACTCGCGGACTTCGGGGCGCTGCGCGCGCTCGGCGGCGAGTTGGCCCGTCTCGAGATCAAACGAATTGGCAAGTTCGAGAATCGCCACGACGGTCGCGTCGGTCACCTTGCGGGGTGACGCGCGCTCCACGCCGGACGCGTGAGCGTGGCCGAGCGTGGGAACGGCGATCAACACCGCCGCGGTGAGCAGCAAGGACGTGCGCATTGGGGGGCTCCGGCGTTTGGGGGGCTTGAGACTC
>JAKAJN010000180.1 GCA_021813725.1 bacterium
GACGTGCGCAAGCTCTTCTGGAACCAGTGGACGATCATGGGTTCGACGATGGGCAACGACGCCGAGTTCCAGGCAGTGGTGGACGAACTGATCGCCGGGCGTCTCGCGTTGCCCGTGGACTCGACCCTGCCGCTCGAACGGGGCCGCGAAGCCCTGGAACGCCTGCAGTCGGGGACCCAGTTCGGGAAGATCGTCCTGCGGATCGGCGCCTGATGGTCGGGCCGCGCGATCGCGCCCAGTTCACCGAAGCGGAACTGCGTGTCCTGCGCGAAGCGTTCGCGTCACGCGCGCCCGTCGAGTGTCCGCGCTGCGCAGTCGCGATGCGGGCGCGGTCCATCGGCGGCGGAAGCTTCGGGCTCGGCTACGCGCGCCGGCGCGAGTGGCTGATGTGCCCGTCGTGCAAGCGGTCGGCGATGTTCGATGTGAAGCGGGGGACGAGGAACTGAGGGCAGGGTGTGGGGGTCTACGGCAGGTGTGTCCGTCTGGAGCGCGCGAAACGCCGCACGCATTCCACCCGTCTAATAGCTGACTCCAATCGCCCTCGAATGCAGCGACTGCTTCTGCTCTTCTGCCTGTCCGTTCCGCTCCTCGCGCAGGATCCGCCTGGCGCTCCGAAGCCGCGCCCCGACCTGCGTGACTCGTCAAGCCAAACCCCGCGCGTTCCCGAGGCGCGTGTCGCGCCACGGCCCGCGCGCGACACGGGCCTCGGGGCGGTGAAGCGCCTGACCAGTCTCCCGTTCGTCCGCAATCAGACGCTGCTGGGGATCACGCTGTACGGGCCCGCGTTCGCCGCCACCGTCGCCGATCGGCCCGTTCCGGCCGCCGCGGCCTACATGGTGATGGCGGGCGGGAGCTTCTTTGCCGCGGCCGAACTCGCGCGCGACATGCAAATCACCGAGGCCATAGAGATGCTCGCGACGCGCGCCCCCATCCTCGGTGCCGCAGCCGGCGCCGCCGCGCAGTACGCGATGACGGGGAAGAACGATTATGCCGCAGGGATCTTCTTCGGTTCGCTCCTCGGCACGACCGGCGCGCTGACCTTGGGCCGGCGACTGTCCACCGGTGCCGCGATGGCGTCCGTGTTTGGCGCCGAGGTGACCGCCGGGCTGGCGGTCGGCACGATGTACGCGTTTGACCAGGATTACGGCAACGCGCGCGCACGCGCCGCGGTGGGAGCAGGCGCGGGCATCCTGGGGATGCAGCTCGGTGCGATGTACGGCACCTACTCGCGCTACAACGTCACGGCGGGCGACGTGCGTGCGTTGTGGACGAGCGGGCTCATCGGGGCGGCGACGGGCGGTGCGTTCGTCGCCAACGGCCATCCGGGACACAAGACCTCCACGCTCGCGGTGCTCGGCGGCTCGGCGGTCGGGCTGGTCGCGGGTGACCGGTTGCTGGTGCGCCGCATTGACCACACACCGAGTGAGGGAACGCTGGTCGGCGTGGCCGGCATCGCCGGCGGACTGATGGGAGGCGGCGTGGCGGTGCTGGTCGGTTCAAGCGACCGGTTCAACGCCGCCACCGCCGCCCTCGGCGCGGTCGGTGCGGCGAGCGGAGTGTGGATGGCCGAGCGCTGGATGGGGTCGCGTCCCGACGCCGGGCGGCGGGTGAGCGAGCGACTGAGGGTGTCGCCGCAGGCGCTTGCCCTGGCGGCGGCGCGCGTCCCCGGCTCCCATCCTCTCGTCCGGTTCACGTTCTAGTACATTACAGGGACCCTCTTCGAGTCCCTCGACGTGACCTTTCTCGATCGCCTGCAGGAAAGCTTCGCCTCGTTCTGGGAGTACATCCCGGCGCTGTTCGGCGCCGCGGTGGTGCTCCTCGCCGGCTACCTGCTGGCCAAGCTGGTGCAAAAGGGTGCCGCACGACTGCTGCGCCGCCTGCACCTGAACGACGTGCTGAAGAAGGGCGGCGTGGTGCCGCTCGACCGCGTCGGCGCGCATCTCAATCCGACGCTCGCCATCGCCAACCTGCTCTTCTGGCTCGTGATGTTCAGCGCGCTGCTGCTCGCCGCGAACGCACTGGGCCTCGACTCACTCGCGTCGCTGTTCGGCGAACTCGTCGGCTACGTACCGAGCGTCGTCGCGGCGGTGGTCATCATCATCGTCGGCATCGTGCTCGGTGATTTCGTCGGCGGGCTGATCTCGGCGAGCACCATCTCGCTGCACGGCGGGCCAACCCTGGCACGTGTCGGCAAGGGCGGCGTGGTGCTGCTGGCGGTGTTCATGGCGCTGCAGGAACTGGGCGTGGCCACGGAGATCGTGACGACGGCCTTCGCCATCATCTTCGGGGCAGTCGCACTCGCGTTGGCGCTGTCGTTCGGCCTCGGCAATCGCGAACTCGCGGCCGAGATCTCGCGTGAGTGGTACGACCGATACAAGGCGGAGCGGGAGCAGATTGACCGCGAGGTGGCAGAGGAGGAGGCCGACGTGCTGGCCGACACCTCCGCGCACAAGGCGGCCGCGCCGACACCGCCGACGGGAGCGTAGCGCGTGCTTGGGGCGTTCGTCCTCGCGGCGTCGCTGATGGCGCCGCCGAAGACCCTGTCCGATGCGCGCGTCCCCGCGCCGGTGCGCGCGGACGCCGTGGAAGACTCGCTCACGTCTCTCCGCAGGGCGGATTCCCTGCGCACCGCCATTCTCGACGCGGCGCGATTCGTCCACCTCGACACCACGCAGTGCAACCCCGGCGTGCTGCGGACCTTTCCCGATTCGGCGCGATCCGCCGGCACTCCGGGTGCGCTGGAACTGCTGGCGCGGCTCGAGCGCCTGGTGATCGCCGAAGGGGTGGAAGAGCCGATTGACAATCCGCTCGGACACGCGCTGCTGCGTGGCGTGGTCGGATGGGAGACGGGGATGGTGCGTCCCAACTGGGACGTGCCATCCGGTGAACCCACTTTCGCGGCCGTCGCGGCCGGGATGTCGGGCGAGTTCTGGAATCCCGACACGAAGCGCTGCGAGTCGTTCGTGCCGCAGGAACCGCAGTACGTGCTGCTGCCGCCGCTCACGCAGTTCACGATGCCGCGCCCGCCGCGCACGGCGCTGACGGTCGGTTTTGGCGAAGCCGGCCTGTCCGATCTGCGCGACAAATTTTTCGCGGAGCACCGGGGCGACAGCACGGCGGTGCTGACCTACGCGCACGTGATCGCGAACGTGATGTGGCGCGACTATGCGGTCGTGGCGGTGAACCGTCCCGTCGAACAAATGGGGACGCTGCTGTCGCGTGGAGGGGCTGGGGGAGCGACGTACCTGTTCCATCTCGTCAACGGGGAATGGAGGTTGTTGGCGATTGTGCGGACGTGGACGTAGCGGGCCAACGGAAGACGAACAGGGCACGACTCGACCGCAGGGCGGGCTCAAGGGCCCGCCCTTTTTTGTTCGTGTAAGCGGGCAATTTCCGCGAAATCCTAGGCATGGTTTGGCGGTTGTTCGAGTTTCGTTATTGCCGTTCCCCAAGCGTGTTCATAACCGGTTGCACATCAACAACTTAGAAGCTGAATTTTCTATTGCGTTTCCAAGTGCGTTTCGGTAAATTTTCCGGATTGATAGCTGGCCTTTTTCCACCCCCCTGGCACGGCTCATGACCGCACCGAACAACCGCGAGCGGATCCTCCCCCGGCTCATCGACGAAGAGATCCGAGAGTCGTTCATCAACTACTCGATGAGCGTCATCGTGTCGCGCGCACTGCCCGACGTGCGCGACGGGCTCAAGCCGGTGCATCGCCGCGTGCTCTACGCGATGAACGAATTGGGGCTCGTCCCCGGGCGCCCGTACAAGAAGTCAGCGACCGTGGTGGGAGATGTGCTCGGCAAGTACCACCCGCATGGCGACCAGTCCGTCTATGACGCGCTGGTGCGTATGGTGCAGGATTTCTCGCTGCGCTATCCGCTGGTGGACGGGCAGGGGAATTTCGGTTCGGTGGACGGCGACCCCGCGGCGGCATACCGCTACACCGAGGCGCGCCTCACGCGGGTCGCGGTGGAGATGCTGGCCGACATTGACAAGAACACGGTCGGCTTCGCCCCCAACTTCGACGACCGGCTTGAAGAGCCGATGGTGCTGCCGTCGGGCATCCCGAACCTGATCGTCAACGGCTCGGCCGGCATCGCCGTGGGGATGGCGACGAACATTCCGCCCCACAACCTGCGCGAAACGGTGGCGGCACTGCTGGAGCTGATCGACCACCCCGAGATGGACGCGGTGGCGATCCGGCAGCACATCAAGGGGCCGGATTTCCCGACCGGCGGCTTCATCTACGGCCGCGAGGGGATCAAGGACTACATCGAGACGGGGCGTGGCAAGATCGTGATGCGCGCCCGTGCCGTGATCGAGGAGAAGGAGAGCAGCAGCAAGCAGCAGATCGTTGTCACCGAGCTGCCGTACCAGGTGAACAAGGCACGCCTCGTCGAGGACATCGCCTCACTCGTGCGCGACAAGAAGCTCGACGGCATCAGCGACCTGCGCGACGAGTCGGACCGCGACGGCCTGCGCGTCGTCATCGAGCTGAAGCGTGACGCCATTCCGCGCGTGGTGCTCAACCAGCTCTACAAGCACACGGCGATGCAGTCGACGTTC
>JAKAJN010000034.1 GCA_021813725.1 bacterium
GCATCGAGGGGTACTATCAGGAAACGGGACGCGCGGGACGCGACGGGCTCCCCGCCAACGCCTGGATGACCTACGGTTTGCAAGATGTCGTGCAACTCCGGCAAATGATCGACGGCTCCGAGGCGGACGAGGCGTACAAGAAGGTGCAGGTGGCCAAGCTCGACGCGATGCTCGGTTTCTGCGAAACCTCCGACTGCCGGCGCACGCGATTGCTCGCCTACTTCGGCGAGAGCGGCATCCCCTGCGGCAACTGCGACACCTGCCTCACCCCGCCCGTCACCGTCGACGGCACCATCCCGATGCAGCAGCTGCTCAGTTGCATTTATCGGGTGGGGCAGCGCTTCGGCGCTGTGCACGTGATGGACGTGCTGATGGGGCACGACACCGACAAGATTCTCCATTGGCGCCACCACGATCTCAGCACCTTCGGTATCGGCAAGGACCGTTCAGCGCAGGAATGGCGCGCGATCATCCGCCAGGCCATCGCGCTGGGGCTGATTGTCGTGGACCACGCCAACTACAGCGCGCTCAAGCTCACCGCCGCCGCGCGTCCCGTGCTCAAGGGCGAGCAGCGCGTGCCGCTGCGCGAGTATCGCAAGGCCGAGAAGGTGAAGAAGGCCAAGCCCACGTCGACGTTCGTGGCTGATTTGCCGGCCGAGGCGCTTCCGGTGTTCGAGCGTCTGCGCGAGTGGCGGCGCGCAACGGCCGCGGAGCACGGCGTGCCGGCCTACGTGATCTTCCACGACGCCACGCTGCACGAGATCGCGCGGATGCGCCCCGGAACGCTCGCCGAGCTCGGGCGCATCAGCGGCGTGGGAGCGAAGAAGCTCGAGGCGTACGGGGCGGAGATTGTGGGGATGGTGGGGTAGGGGGGCGCTCGCAAGGATTCGCCAGGCCCGCGTTCAGATGATGATGGTCAATCAGCACCCGCGCCATACCCTCTGGGTCAACGGAGGATATTGCCGATTATGACACGGCCACCAATGCGAGCGAGACGCCGTAAGCCCATCCCCCCTTCGCCACAGAGGACGAGGAGCGCAGCTTCTGGTCGGATGCGGATGTCACCGACTACTTCGACCTTTCGAAGGCTCGTGTGGCGACATTCCCGAACCTGAAACCCTCGACCGCGACCATCTCCCTGCGCTTGCCGCAGGCGATGCTCGACGAGCTCAAGGTGCTCGCCAACCAGCGTGACGTGCCCTACCAGTCGCTGTTGAAGGTCTTTCTCGCCGATCGAATCTCGATGGAACGCGAGCGCTCGCACCGCAGGCGCCGCGCTGCTTCCTAGCCGCCTCCGCGCAGCTGCGCCGCCGCCTCGTGCAGTCGCACCATCGCCATGGTGTCGAGCTCGCAGTACCGCAGCAGTTGCTCCCGCCTGGCTGGCACGAGTTCCTCATCCATCATCTTCACGCGCATCAACCCGAACACGCCCAGCGCGTCGTCGCCGTTGTTCACCGGCAGCGCCTTGTAGCTGAGGTCGCGCACCATCACGGGCAGCACCTTCTTGATGGACGTGCGTCCGAGAAACGCGGGGTGCTGGTAGCCGTGCTTGAAGACGGGCTCGAGGTCGAAGAGCCGCGCGATCACCGCCTTCAGTTGATCGGCAAGGGCCGGAAAGAGCGCCGCGAGTTCGGTGAGCCGCTGCTTCTCGAAGCTCGAGTAGACAACTATGGAGCCCGCGGTGCCGAGGTCGTGCAGCAGGAGCTCGGTCAGGTAGAGACGCCAGTCGCCGTCAGTCGGCGCGAGATATTCCTTGTGCGTCACCGCCGCGCCAGGTGTGTCCTGCCGGTGCAGCGAGTACTGGAACGGCACCATCTGGTACGGCTCCGTGTCCTCGAACCACGGAAACGGGGGTGAGATGGTCTCGAAGTCGAGATAGCTCACCGGCCACTCGATCTGGTCGAGCACGCTGAGTCCGTCCTGGTTCACCCGCGGCGTACCACTCTGCAGCACCTCCACCACGCGCCGCTGGTTATCGGTGAGATCGGCGTCGGCGGGGAGCCGCGAGATGCGCTCGTAGCGCTTGAGCGCCTCGAACTTCTTCTCGGTGATGCGCGGAATCAGGAAGAGCGGATCGGGAATGCCGCGCCCCACGCATTGGGTGTCGAAGTAGTCGCACTTGCGACAGGCGAAGATCAACTCGGGCGTGGGCGGCTCGGCGGCCGCCACCGTGGCGTATACGTCGTCGGCGATCGCCGCGAACTCCGCGGCGCGCGCGTTCACCAGCTCGGTGATGTCCGCGGCATGGAACGGCTCAGCGGTGCCGTTCAGCCGATACTCGCCGTTGATCAGGACGAGCAGCGATCGCGCAATCTTGATTCCCGCCCCGGCAGCGACCATACGCGTGTACGCGAGATCGTCCACGAACTCGGCGTTCACCTTCTCGTCGGGTTTGAACTTCCCCGACTTGATCTCGATGAGATCCCACTCGATGCCGTGCCGGCGGATAGCGTCGGCGCGCGCGACGAGTCCGTTCCACACGAACGTCGTCTCGAAAAGCAGCTCCTGTGACGCGTCGGCGATGCAGGCCTGCGTGTCCTCCATCGCCGCCTCGAGCGGCGTGCGGCGCAGCATCACGCCGTCGCCCAGCCAGGCGCGGGCGCGGTCGTGCACGTGCGCCCCCACCCAGAAGCGCCACTGCAAGCCGGGACTGGGCACTTCGTCGGGAGTGTGATGCAGGTGCCAGCCCTGCGTACGGCAGGTGACGCCGGCGAGGAACGGTTTCTTGGCGACGCGGATGGTCATGAAGAACGAAGATAGCGCCGATGACGCCGCGGCACGCACAACGCTACGCGAAGTGCCGGAATTGTGCGCGAAGCAGGGCAATCCAATCGGACTCCAACCCGGCCGCTTCGGCTTCGGTGTCCCAGCGGTGCAGTGCGTCGTCCACCTCGTCGAGGATCTCGGCGCCGTCGCGCCGTACATCGAACTGGCTGCCGACGCGCAGAAGGTCGTCGCGCGTGAAGCCGTCCACCTTGCCGTTGGCGCGCATCTGGTGCGAGCGCGTCCAATGGCGCCCCACGGCCCACGTCACGTCGAAGGCGGGCGCAAGACGCCACGCCCCGCGCTCATCCATCAGGAAGGCGAGGTTCTTGACGTGATCGTCCTGGTTGCGCGCGGCGAGGTTGAAGACCATCCGGCGGTACGCCTGCTCCACGTCGGGCTGCGCCATGCCGAGAGCGCGCACGGCGCGCAGGTACTCCTCGTACGACGTGACGCCTGGCTGGCGGTAGTCGGCGTGCAGCAGGCCGCCGAGACTGTGCAGGTGCACGCGTATGTCGCCCACGCGGTCGAACCGCTGCACCATGAAGTGCGCGTAGCTGCGTTCGTGCAGCAGGTGCGTGGCCGGCATCTCGATGCCGGCGCGGCGCGCCATCTGCGCGTACGCGTACTCGGTGCGGCCGTACGGACCCGGCGCATCCTGCTTGCGCGCCACAGGTCCACCCTCGCCGTCGGAGACACCGTCGAACTTGAGCAGCCAGTGTTCGTCGCCGTGCTCGCGCGGCGCGAACGCCGACTTGAGGCGCGCGCGCTCCGCATTCCAGAGCACGAGCGCCTTGGCACGGGCGCCGCCCGCCGAGGCGGAGATGCGAATCATCTCGGGGATGACAAGGTCCGCGTCGCCGTCCACCAGACGCCGAGCGTCCTCCCACAGCGCGCGAATTTCCAGCGCCTCATCGGCTGCACGCGTGCGCCGTTCGAGTGCCGGACGAAACTCGAGCGCTCCCATGGCGCGATTGCCGATGTAGAGGAGTTTCTGCACCGGGCTCAGCGCGGCAGTGGGGCGCCCGCTGCGCTCGAAGTACGCGCGAATCGCTGCGGTGCCGAACGCATCGGGCAGACAATCAGCGAGCACACCGGGCAAGCCGGCGAACGACTCACTGCGGCGGAGTTCGGGAAAAATCCGCGGCCCCTCGGTAGAGAGCGGCAAGTGAACGGGCGAGATCTCGAGCCCCGATCGCCGGAACGACTCGGCGTACTCAAACGTGATCTCGCCACTCGCGCTCTCGGCGACCGCGCCGACCTCGTGCTCCCAGAGGTACACGCGAGCGACGGCGTACTCCTCGTGCGCCAGGCGCCGTCGCGGCCGGTCGCGCGAGGTGGGCGTGGAGTTGCTCACGGTTTCTTGTGCGGCGCGCGTGGTGCGTGCGGCGCGTGCGATGTGCGGTCGGTGCGCGGTTTGCGCGGCGTGCCGGCGCGCTGTCGTGCGCGACCGCCGAGTCGCGCGAGCGCCAGCGGCGACACGATGGGCGCCGGCAGGAAGTTGTCGAGTGCTTCGAGCTGGTCAAGCGCACGGAGCACGCGCACGATCGTCTCCATCGTCGCGTTTTCCCCATGCTCGGCGCGCATCACGCTCATCAGGCTGACGCCAGCCGCCGTCGCCACGTCAGCCGCGGTGCGATTCTGCCGGAGGCGCAAACGCTGCAACCGCTCGCCGATTAGGGCGAGGATTTCGTCGGTGGTGGCGTGCTTCGTGATCTTGTCCATGAGTCAGCGTAATTGGCGTGTGCTTATGGTATTATACAAATAAGTGCTTTTGTAGCGATGATATGCGTGTAAAACATAAATAAGTTATGTCTTACGTATTCACAGGGCAACAGCAACACAAAGAAATATAGTATATAATACAACTTATATGCTATTTAAAAAATATATATCATATTAAATAATAATATACGATAGTTAATAAATGTACATAACGCAATAGCCAAGCAATGTTAACTGCGCTATAAATATCAGTGGCGCATAGGGTTGTAGCCAGCTTGAAATGGAGTATGCGATTTTATCTGGATGATATTGACAAATATTACATCCGGATGTTATTATCAAGACTTCTCCTACTATATAGATGCGCAATGCCCAGCCAACCCGGCACTTATACCGCCTTCCTCAGTAACCGCCGCATCGCCCACGGGTCGCTCGCCGACGTCGCGATTGCCGTAAAGCGCACCGACGCGGCGGTGCCGGTGCTCGTCTTCGACGATGGCGCGGGCACACAACTCGACGTGGACACGCGCGGCTCCGACGACGAGATCCGCGCGCGGTATGCGCCGGCTCCCGAACCGCCGCGCGGACGCGGGCGCCCCAAGCTGGGCGTAGTGCCGCGCGAGGTGACGTTGCTGCCGCGCCACTGGGAGTGGCTAAACGCCCAAAAAGGCGGCGCATCGGTCACGCTGCGGCGCCTGGTGGATGAAGCGCGGCGCGCGAGCGGCGATGCACACCTCACGAAGGCGGCGCACGAGCGCGCGTATCATTTTATGTACGCCATCGCCGGCAACTTCACCAACTACGAGGAAGCCACGCGCGCCCTCTTCGCCAACGACCGCGAGCGCCTCGAAGCGCTCACCCAGGGCTGGCCGCCCGACATTCGCGCCCACGCCTTGATGCTTGCCTTTACCGCGGCGGACCCGACATAGGCCTCGTGTCCTTGCCCCTCAACCGGTGGCGTTGCCGCCTCGCACCCCTCATGTTGTAATTAGTCCCCCAACCCGAGGTGCCGGGTCATGACCATCTCCCTTCGCTCCGCGGCCACGGCAGTCACGCTCGCCGCCCTCCTCGCGGCTCCCTCCGCACGAGCCCAGACGGAAACCACCGAGGCGCCGATGCTCGGCGGCTGGTCCGGACAGTTCCGCTCCATCCTGATGACGCAGGACTCGCGCAACGCTGGCGGGCTGACGGGCCGCATCACCGGCACCGTCACGCTCCAACCGGTGCACGAGAGCGGCCTCGACTTGTACAACATCAGCATCCAGGTCTCCACGACCACGCCGGGCGATGAGCTGGAGTGGGGAGTCTCGATGGGGCGCTGCGGATCGAAGCTGATCATGGTGGAAAACGCCAACCAGATGCCGTCGTTCGTGACACGCGCCGGCGGCGACGGCGAAGTGCAGCACAAGACGGCACTCGACCTGAATGCACAGGCGAGCTACCAGGTGGGACTGTTCCGCAACGGCCACGCGCAGCAGCACATGATTGCCTGCGCGAACCTCCGCTACGACGAGCGGATGCGGTAGGCCGTTGTCGTCATCGCGCCCTCACGGCACCGCCGTGCGCGGCGGCCGTGAGGGCTTGGTTCCGTTGATGCGCGGCCGCGGCCCGTTGCCGACTTCGACCGTCAGGTCCCGCAGGTAGTTGGCGATCTTGGCGTAGTGCGGGTAGTCGATGAACTCGGGCTCGTCCGAGAGCTGGTGATAGTCGCCGTGCAGCCCGGTGAAGAAGAACGCGATCGGCACGCCGGCACGCGCATAGTTGATGTGGTCGCTGCGTCCGTACAGGTTGTTGTAACCGCTCCACGAAATGGTCGTGTCGAACTTGAAGTCGAGCGTTAGCGGCTTGGGCTGCTTCTTGTTCACCGCCAGCACCTCGTCGCCCAGATCCTTGGAGTCGAACGAACTGCCGATCACGCCGACATAGTCGGGGCCGCCGCCCGGCAGATCCTCGGCGCGCCCACGTCCGATCATGTCGATGTTGATCTGCGCCACCACGCTGTCCATCGGCACCGTGGGATTCGCCGTGAAGAAGGCCGAGCCGAGCAGGCCGGCTTCCTCGCCCGTGTGCCAGACGAAGAGCGTGGAGCGCTTGGGCTTCACCTTCATTGCGGCAATGGACTCGGCGATCTCGAGCACGCCCATCGAGCCGGAGCCGTCGTCATCGGCGCCGTTGCGAATGCTGTCGAGGCGCGGCTTGGGATGCGCCTTCCGGATGCTGTCCATGTTGACGCGGATGGACGCGATTCTCTGCGGATCGAGCGTCACCATGTTATTGGCGAGCAACAGGCGGTTGCGAATGTCATTGAACGCCTTCACCGAGTCCTTATCCACCGGCGACGTGGTGAAGCCGACGTGGTCGTTATGCGCGCCGATGGCGACGTACTGGTGCTTCAGCACGGGATCGCTGCCGGGAATGATGGCGACGACATTGCGCGCGTAGTCGGTGGGGAGCTCAATGAAGTCGAGCGAGGCGGTGACACTGCCGCCCGTGGTGCCCAGCGGAATGCCGTCCACCGAGCGCCGTCCAAAGAGCTGCGCGGCCGCGCCCTTGCTGAGGCGAATATTCGCCTGCGGCTGCAGCTGGTCGAGCAGCGCCTTCACGATGGTGAGTGAATCGGGCGCCGCGCCTTGCGCGCCCGGGCGTCCGCCAAAGGTGCGCATCACCGACGACGTGGCGACCACGGGCTGGTTGATGGCGGCACGCTGGGCGGGTGTGAGGTCGTCGAGGTTGATGGTGGCCACGGCGACGGCGCCATTGAGGCGCGTGGGTGGCAGCGCGAAACCGAAACCACGCCCACCGGGCCCTGTCGGCGGCGCCGGCGGGGCGGGGAGCAGGACCACGAACTTGCCGTTCGCCTGCGCCGCACTGATCTGCTTGGTCGTGTCTCCGGCTACGCCGCCGAAGATCACCGTCACCCCGCTGATGGGACGCGGCGCGCGCACGCCGGGAACGGGGACCCAGTCCTTTACCCACGCAAGCGGGTTGCCATCCACCGTGAGCCGCGAGTGGTTGGTGAACGACCGCAGGTGATACGGCATCACCTGGAAGTAGGTGCCGTTGTCGCCCGCCGGAATTGCGCCGAGGCGCTTCATCTCGGCGGCGATGTAGTCCGTCCCCTTCTTGTTGCCGAGGCGCCCGATCTGTCGCCCCTGCATGGAGTCATCGGCAAACTGGTAGAGGCGCACCTGCAGGTCCTTCGCGGTGATGGCGCTGGTCGTCGGTACGGGCGACATCGTCGGCGGATTGCCGAAGCGGTTGAGCTTGCCCTGGGCGCGCGCGTCGCCGGAGATGGCGACGGCAAGGACGGCAAGGGTGAGTGCGAAGCGGCGGACGTTCTGCATTCGGAGGACTCCACGCTGGGGAACTGCCATGATCGCGGGCGGTACCACTACGCAGGGCATCCGGCAATTCGTTGAAGCGAACGCCGCTCTCGCGATTTGGCCCCTGCTCCGTCATGTTACACTGATATTCGATATTGTACCCTCCACACGTGGTCGTACCATGAACGCTTTGTTGCGAAACACTTCGCTGTTCGCCATCGCCGCCGTGTTTGCCGTGAACGTGGCCGGCGCCCAGGACTCCGACGCTGGCAGCTTCACCGGTTCGCTGCGCGGCACCCAAGGTGCCCGCGGCACGGCAATGGGGCGCGTCGGCGACTCGTCGCGGCTCTCGGGTACCGTGCTGATCGAGCCATCGAGCACCGCGAAATCGGGGCAGTACAAGGTGGCCATTCGCCTGCAGTCCACCGGCGGAATGGCCCCAACGTCCATCCTGCAATGGACCGTCGCGCCCGGGCGCTGCGGCGCGCGGCTCCAGCCGCTCGTGCCACCGACGGCGGTATCGCCGCTGGAAGTGCGCAGCGGCGGCGACGCGGAGACCTCGTGGGAAGGCCCGCTCGCGCTCACACCGGATGGCGGGTTTCAGCTCGTGGTCTTCGGCATGTCGGGCGTGCGCGAGCAGGACGTGATGGCCTGCGCAAACCTGAAGTACAACAAGTCGAAGCGATAATCGCGCCGCGCGCCCCCCGCGATGCCGTCGCTCTACTACCTCAGCGTCACAATCCACGTCCTCTCAGCGCTCGTCTGGCTGGGCGGGATGTTCTTTCTGGCGCTCGTTGGCGCTCCCGTGCTGCGCGCGGTGGAGAACCCCGAGCTGCGTCAGCGGCTGTTTGACCAGCTTGGATATCGCTTCCGCTCGGTCGGGTGGCTGTCGCTCGGCGTACTGCTCATCACGGGTGTCGCCAACCTGTGGTACCGGGGCGCGCTGAGCGCGGCCATGTGGCGCGATCCGGCGTTCGCGAACTCCGGATGGGCGACGGCGCTGAAGATCAAGCTCGTGGCGGTCACGGTGATGCTCATCGTCGAAGCGTACCACGACTGGGTGCTCGGTCCGCGGGCGGGGCGGGTGCTGGCGGGTTCGCCGGAGGCACTGGCGATGCGGCGGCAGGCGTCGCGGTATGCACGGGTGAGCGCCATCGCGGGCATCGTGATCGTCGTTGCGGCGGTGCGACTGGCGCGACCTTAACTACAACCGCTCACCACAACCGCTCACCACGGAGGCACGGAGAACACGGAGATACACGGAGAACAGCAACAGCAAACACTTATTGGAACGACAGTGTGCCACGCAGGATTCAGCGTGGAGAACGCCGTTCCTCCAAGAAGTTGTAGTTCTCCGTGTATCTCCGTGTTCTCCGTGCCTCCGTGGTGAGCAGTTGTAGTCGTGAGCAGGTGCAGCTACCGTCCTCTCGCATGCAGCGCGCGCGCCGCGAGCACTCCGCCAATGAATCCGCCAAGGTGTGACTGCCAGCTGATCCCGACCTGGCCGGGGAGCACGCCGAGCACCATCCCGCCCCACATCGCCGTGACGGCCAGGCTGGCGAGGATGGGCATGACACGCCGCGCGAACCACCCGCTGAGCATCAGGTACCCGAGGTAGCCGAAGATCACGCCGCTCGCGCCGATGTGCACCGTCCCCGGCGCACCGAAGGTCCAGGCGGTCAGCCCGGACCCGAGTGCCGCCGCGGCTGAGACGATCCAGAATGTCCGCCGCCCGGCAAAGGCGAGCGTGAGCCATCCGAGGATGAGCAGGGAGACGCTGTTGGCGGCGAGGTGCGCCACACTGCCGTGCAGGAATGGCGCAAAGAGAATGCCCCACAGACCGCGTTCCGTGCGCGGAATGACGCCGAAGTGATTGAGCGCGCCGCCGAGCAACGTGTTGGCGCCGAGCGCAGCCCACGAGATGCCGAGTGGGGTGCCGAGTGTGACGGCCTGTGCCTTGACGGTGCCGGCGAGCGAAACGGCCTTGCGGGTGACGACGGAGGAGCGCGGCGACATCTTTGGGTGCAGGGTGCAGGAAACAGCGTGAGGTGCAGGGTGAAGGGTACAGCGTACCGCGCTTCCTTACGAGGGCTGACCGTCGGCATGCTGCCAGTGATGGCGGCCTGCGCGGCGTGGCGGACTGCAAGTTCCTCTACGACACCGACCGATGGCGAGTTCCGGATCACGCTCGCGACGGCGGGCGAGGGGTCGCCGTACTACCGCATTCCTGCGCTGGCGGTATCCGCTGCGGGAACGGTGCTCGCCGCGTACGACGCACGCCCGACGTTGCGCGACCTGCCGAGCAACATCGCCGTCTTGGTGCGCCGTTCGCGCGATCACGGCCGCACGTGGGAACCGCCCATCGTCGTGCGCCGCGACTCGGCACCGCGTGGCTACGGTGATCCCTCGTTCGTGGTGGATCGCAAAACGAGGCGCATCTTTCTGTTCTACGCAGCCAGCGTGCGGCAGGGGATCTTCGGTTCGCATCGCGGCAACGACGAAAACGACCCAAACATCCACCAGGCCGACCTGTCGTGGTCCGATGACGATGGGCTCACGTGGCAACATCGCCGAATCACGGGCGCGATCAAGCGGCCGGAATGGGTGTCGCTCTTCGCTTCGTCCGGCGCGGGTATCCAGGTGCAGCAGGGGCCGCACCGAGGGCGTCTGATCCAGCAGTTTGCGGTGCGCGTGGACACGGCGTTCTATGCAGCGAGCGCGTTGAGCGACGATCACGGCGCAACGTGGCGAATGGGGGCACTTGTAGGCCCGGGTGCCGACGAGAACAAAGTGGTGGAACTCAGCGACGGTCGCCTGATGCTGAACAGCCGGGCAACGCCGCACCGGCGCATTGCGTTCTCCGACGATGGCGGCGAAAGCTGGACGGGGTGGCGAGACGAGCCACAGCTGCAGGATCCGGCCAACAACGGCGCCATCATCCGCTACGACGAGCGCGACCGCGGGTCGCGATCCCACTGGCTCCTCTTCAGCAACACCGATCACCGGAAGGAGCGCCGCAACGTGACCGTGAAGCTGAGTTGCGAC
Organism: bacterium; assembly: GCA_021813725.1. GTDB lineage: Bacteria > Gemmatimonadota > Gemmatimonadetes > Gemmatimonadales > Gemmatimonadaceae > PNKL01. The sequence goes on from JAKAJN010000034.1 coordinate 10,857, forward strand.
GATGGTGCGACCTGGCCCTTCCGGACGGTCGTGGACAGCGGGCCATCGGCCTACTCGACCATCGCCCGACTCGCGGACGGCATGCTGGGCGTACTTTATGAGCAGGGACCGTACCAGAAGATCATCTTTGTGCGAATGCCAATGCCAACGGGGTGTGAACGGTGAACTCTGCGCGTCGCGACTTCCTCAAGCGTTCCGCCACCACGGCGGCCGCGCTCACGCTTGGCTCGACGGTGGCAGCGGGGAACGCCGCCGACGGGGCTCCGTTGCGCACGGCAGATGACGCAGTGAGTGAGCCGCTATGCCGCGGCGAAACGGCATTCGCCGCCGAACGTCGCCTGCTGCGCGCCCGCGCGGTGCCGCTCTCCAAGGTGCGGCTCACCGGCGGGCCGCTGAAGCATGCGCAGGAGATCACGGCCACCTACCTGCTCTCGCTCGAACCCGACCGGATGCTTGCGCCGTATCGCGCACGGGCTGGCCTGGCGAAGAAGGCGGAGCCGCTCACCGGGTGGGACGGCGGCGGTCGCAATCTCACGGGACACATCGCCGGGCACTACCTCTCGGCGGTGTCGCTGATGTACGAGGCCACCGGCGATGCGCGCATGAAGGAGCGTGCCGACTACATCGTCACCGAACTCGACCTCGTCCAGCGCAAGAATGGCGACGGCTACCTCGGCGCACTCGAGGGACTGCGCGAGGCGTTCGCGCAGGTCTCCAGGGGAGAGATCCGCTCCGGCGCGTTCGACCTGAACGGCCTCTGGTCGCCGTGGTATACACTGCACAAGACATACGCGGGATTGCGCGACGCCTATCGCCATACGGGCAACACGCTGGCGCTGCAGCTCGAGGTGAAGTACGCCGCATGGGCCGAGGGCGTGCTGACGCCGATGAGCGACGCGCAAGTGCAGAAGATGCTGCTCACGGAGCACGGCGGCATGAACGAGGTGCTGGCCGACCTCTACGCCGACACGGGAAACGCGCGCTGGCTCACGCTGTCGCGCCGCTTCGAACACCATGCATTCACCCTGCCGCTCAAGCGTCACGAGGACAACCTCTCGGGGAAGCACGGCAACTGCCAGATCCCCAAGCTCATCGGATCGGCCGCACGCTTCGGCTATACGGGTGACGCCGATGACATCGTGGCCGCCTCGTTCTTCTGGGATCGCGTGGTGCGACATCACAGCTACGCCAGCGGTGGGCACGGCCTCTCGGAGTACTTCGGCCCGCCGGACGAGTTTGCACCGCGTGTGGACGGACGCGCCGCCGAGACGTGCAACGTGTACAACATGATCAAGCTGACGCGTCGCCTGTTTGCGTGGCGGCCGGATGCGGCGTACGCGGACTTCCACGAACGCGCGCTGTTCAACCACATTCTCGCGTCCATCGACCCGGCCGACGGGCGCACGTCGTACATGGTGCCCGTGGGACGCGGCGTGCAGCAGGAATACCAGGACATGCAACGCGACTTCACCTGCTGCGTGGGGACGGGAATGGAGAGCCACGCCCTGCACGGCTTCGGTGTCTGGTACGAGTCCGACGACACCATCTGGGCGAACCTCTTCGTGCCGAGCACGGCGGAGTTCGTGCTGGGGCGGGCGAAGCTGGCGATGGAATCGGATTTCCCCGATGGCGATTCGGCGACGATCCGCGTGACGCTCCCGAAGCCGGCGCAGTTCACGTTGGCGGTGCGCCGGCCGTACTGGGCCGGCGATGGCTTTGCCATTGCCGTGAACGGCAGTGCGGTCGCCCAGCCCGCGTTTGCGACACTGCAGGATCCGGTGGCCGGCGGACGCGCGGGCGGCGTGCACAATGAGAGCGAATCGCCCGCGAGTACGTACGTGTACCTCACGCGCACTTGGTCCACCGGCGACACGGTGAGCGTGACGATTCCAAAGTCTCTGGTGCTCGAGCCGACCCCCGACGATCCAAACGTGACGGCAATCCTGTGGGGACCGCTGGCGCTCGCTGCCGACTTGGGACCGCGCGATCTCAAGCGCGGCGAAGAGGACCCGTCCGGACCGGTGCCGGTGATCGTGGATGATTCGCGCGCACCATCCGTGTTCCTTGTTCCGGCCGGCCGAGCCGGCGAGTTCAAAACGCGCTCGGCGACGTACCTGCTGGAGCCACGGCAACCGGCGCCACCCATGCAATTCGCGCCGTTCTATCGGACGCACCGGCGCACCTACAGCGTGTACGTGGATCTCGTAGATCCGCCGGGCTACGAGACGCTACAGGCGACGCGCGAGTCCGAGCGTCGCCGCGCGGTGCGCATGGACACGGCCACCGTGGGGCGCGTCGTTGTTGGCGACGCCGACTCGGAGAAAGCGGCGAACTATCAGAGCGAACCGAAGGAGCGCCCCGTCGGCCGCGGCCGCCGCCGGAGCCGCGCCGGAAACGGATGGTTCTCGTACGAGCTGCGCGTGGACGGTACGGTGCCGGTGACGCTGGCGGTCACCTACTTCAACGAGCACGGCTTGCCGGCGCCGCAGGGGAACTTCTCTATTCTCGTCGAAGGGGTGCCGGTCGCCACGTATGCGCCGAACAATGTGAAGTCAGGGTTCTATGAGGCCGAGTACGCCGTGCCGGCCGCCGTCACGCAGGGAAGGAAGTCGGTGACAGTGCGCCTGGAAGCCGCCAAGGGCGGGCGCATCATTCCGGTCTACGCCCTGCGCTTCGTCCGGCGCTGAAGCGTCAACCGAGTCCGGCCATCAGTCGCAGCAGGGCATCCTGGCTGGCCTGCGTGCGCGACAACTCGCCGCGCAGGCGCCCCTCGCGCAGCACGAGAATGCGCGAGGCGAGCGCCAACAGTTCGGGGAGTTCGCTCGAGATGAGCAGGATGGCAGCTCCTGCCGCGGCGCGCTGATCGATCCACGCGTGCAACTCGGCCTTCGCGCCGACATCCACGCCGCGCGTCGGCTCGTCGAGAATCAGCAGCTCGCTGTCGGCCGTGAGCCACTTGGCAAGCACGACCTTCTGCTGATTGCCGCCGGAAAGCGACGAAGCGGCCGACTCGCCCCCAGCGCGCAACGCCACGCGCGAAAAACTGCTGGCCGCGGCCGCGTGCTCGGCGCGCCGGTTCACCCACCCGCCGCGCGCGAAGCGCGACAGTGTGGGAAGCGTGGCGTTCTCACGGGCGCACAGGCCGAGCACGAGCCCCTGCTTCTTGCGATCCTCGGGGACGAATCCCATCCCCAGGCGCAGTGCGTCGCGCGGTGACGCGAGCACCGCACGCGTGCGTCGCACAAACACATCTCCGGTGACCGATGGATCGAGCCCGAACAGCGCGCGCGCAATCTCCGAGCGTCCGGCTCCCACGAGACCGGCGAGCCCCACCACCTCACCGGCGTGGACGGCGAACGACACGTCCTCGAACCGACCGGGCGAGCTGAAGCGCTCGACGCGCAGGCGCTCGTCACCACGCGGCGCGGCGGTGTGCGTGGGGAGGTAGTCGCCGAGCTCGCGGCCGATCATCTGGCGTACGAGCGCCGCCTCCGTAAGTCCCTGCACGGGCTGCGTGGCGACGTGCTGGCCATCGCGCAGCACGGTGACGGTGTCGCAGAGGGCAAAGATCTCGGGCATGCGATGTGACACATAGAGCTGTGTGACGCCGCGACCACGAAGCGCACGCATGAGTGCGTACAGCCGCTCCGCCTCGGCGTCGCCGAGGCTGCTCGTCGGCTCGTCGAAGATGATCACGCGCGCGCCTTCGCCCACCGCGGCGGCAATCTGCACCAGCTGCTGCTCGGCGACGCTCAGCGTCCCCATCAGGCGCGACGGGTCAATCTGCGCTCCCGTGGTTGCGAGCAGATCGAGCGCGCATTGTCGGAGCGCGCGCTCGTCGATGATACCGAAGCGTCGGGGAAGCCGGCCGAGGCAGAGGTTGTCGGCGACGGTCAGGTTGTCGCAGAATGCGAGTTCCTGGTGCACCATGGCTACGCCGGCCGCCAGTGCGTCGCGTGGCGAGGCGAAGCGCACGACCGCGCCGTCAATCTCCACGCCGCCCTCATCGGCGCGATGCACGCCGGCCAGGATGCGTCCCAGCGTGCTCTTGCCGGCGCCGTTTTCGCCACAGATGGCGTGACAGGAGCCCGGCGCGACGTCGAACGAGACGTCGCGCAGGGCGACCATGCCGGGAAAGCGCTTGGTGACGCCGCGAAAACGGACGCGCGGCTCCGGCACTTACTTGGGCAGAGCGAGGTACTTGGCGTCCACGTCGGTGAAGCCCCAGTCCTTCAACTGGCGCGCCCACGTGCCGAGGTTCTCCCGGGAAACGCGCACCAGTTCCATCGGCACGTGCGCCGGCACGTCCTTCTTCAGGTAGACGTGATCGAAGATGACCTTCACCGACTCGTAGCCCCACAGGTAGCACGGCTGGGCGAACAGCACCGGTGCGAGTCCGGTTTCGATGTACGGAAGCTCCGCCGGAAGCGCATCCACGGAGACGATCTTCAGCTTCTTGGGATCGAGGTCCGTGAGCAGGGTGCGCGTGAACAGCGCCCATCCGCCAATCATCGCGATGCCATTCAGGTCGGGGTACGCGTTCTTGACGCGCAGCACTTCCGCCGCGGCATCCTGCGGCGTCTCGGCGTGGTAGAACGCATCCACGATGACGATGCCGGGATACTTGGCCGCCGTCTCGCGCACGCCACGCACACGATTCTGCAGGTTGGGTGCGTTCTGGTTGCCGGCAATGATGCCAATCTTCCCCTTGCCGCCCATCTGTGCCGCCAGTTCGTCCATCACCTGCTGTCCCATCTTGAAGTCGTCGCCGCCGTAGAACGAAAAGCGCTTGGAATCGGGGACGTCGCTGTCGAAGGTCATCACCGGGACGCCGCGATCCACCGCTTCGTTCACCGCGCCGCGCACCTTGCCCGCGTCACTCGCCGAGAGAAGAATGGCGTTCGCGCCCGAGTTGACGGCTTCGGCGATGCGCTGCGCCTGTACGGCGCCATCCTCGTTGGGCGGGGTGAGCCAGTCAATCTTCACCGTGACGCCCTGCGCCTTCGTCAACTCGGCGGCGGCCACCTCGGCGCCCTGGCGCCCCGACAGGAAGACGGGATTGGTGGAGCTCTTGGCGATCATCGCGATGGTGAAAGTCTTGCCCCCCGCGATCGTGTCGGGCTTGCCGCAGGAGGCGAGCGCCAGCACGACAACCGCAAGCGTGGCGCGCGAGAACAGGGAGGACGTGGGCATCGGAGAGCGGGTAAAGGTCAAAAGTGAGGTCGGTCGTGCGGATGGCTGGACGTCAGGCGTCGCGGGCGAGCCGTTCGGTGAGCAGCTTGGCGCCGCGCTGGTCGAGCACCACGGCGATGATCAGCGCGGTGCCGATGATGATCCACTCGTAGTTCTGGTCAAGATGCAGCGTGCGGATAGCCTGCCGCATCGTGACAATGAGCACGGCGCCGAGCATCGCGCTGATCGCGCTGCCCTTGCCGCCGGACAGCGAGGCACCGCCCACGACCGCCGAGGCGATGACGTAGAGTTCGTAGCCGTTGGCGTCGGACGACGTGGCCGAACCGTAGAACGCTGCGCCAAGGAAGGCGGCGAAACCCGCGGTCAGTCCCGAGAGCACGAAGACGCCGAGCGTAATGCGTGGCACGTTCAATCCCGAAAAGCGGCTCGCTTCGGCGTTGCCGCCCACGGCGAAGACGTGCCGTCCCATCACGGTGCGCGAGAGGTAGATGCCTCCGGCCGCAGTCACCGCGAGCATGCCGAGCAGGGGCACCGGATAGAGGGCCGTGCCCAGCCCCAGCGGCGCCTTGGCAACGGCCGTGAGTGACGCGGGCACGAGAATGCTCTCGGCGCGACTCACCACGAAGGCGATACCGCGGAGGATCCACATCGTGCCCAGCGTGATGATGAACGGATGCACGCCGAGTCCAATGACCATTGTGCCGTTGGCGAGGCCGGCGAGCAGGCTAACGGCAAGGCAGGTACCGAGTCCGAGGACAAGCGTCAGCCCCGGGGGGAGTGGGCCGGCGGCGCGCAACACCATCGCCATCACCACGCCCGCGAGCGCGTAGATGGCGCCGACGGACAGGTCAATGCCGCCGGCGATGATGACCAGCGTGGCGCCGACGCCCATGATGGCGAAGGCGCTCGCGTCGGTCGCCATCTGGATGAGCGTGTACTGGTTGAGGAAGTTATTGATCATCCGCCCCGACTGCGGATCCACGTGCGACCCCGCGGCGAGCGTGAGCGCCGTGGCGAGCACGAACAGCACGAGCAGGAGCCCCAGTTGCGGGGACCGCAGCGCGGCGCGCCAGGCGCGCTGCGCAAGCGTCGGGGGCGAGGTCGGGTCGGTCACGTGATGACGTGGCAGGATGAGATCGGCGCGGGGATCCGCACCGAGAGGGAACATACGGACGCGCCGTAGCGCGTCAACGCGGCGATCGGTAACGTCAACGCAGTTTTCCACCGTCTTCCAGGTGTCTCTTATGCGTGTGCACAAGATCGAATCCAATATCGGGGGCAAGGCCGGCGCGGCGCGCGCGGCACGCGCGGCAAGGCAAGCCGCGCGGTCCAGGCCCGTTTCGCGTCCCGTGACCCTCGGCATCATCGTCGGCAACCGCGGCTTCTTTCCCGGACATCTGGCGGCCAAGGGGCGCGAGGAGATGCTGCGCGCCTTCCGCGAGGAGGGGATCGAGGCGGTGATCGTGGATGCCGCCTCCACCAACCACGGCGCCATCGAGAGCCGGGACGAAGCCAAGGCCTGCGCCACGCTGTTTCGCGCGCATCGCGACCGGATGGACGGCGTGGTGGTGACGCTGCCGAACTTCGGTGACGAACGCGCGGTGGCCGATACCCTGCGGCTGGCCGGCCTCGACGTGCCCGTCCTGGTGCACGCCACCGCCGACGATCCCGCGAAGATGCTGATCGACAACCGGCGCGATGCGTTCTGCGGCAAGATGTCGTGCTGCAACGTGCTGTCGCAGTACGGCATCAAGTATTCGCTGACCTCGCAGCATACGCAGCGACCCGAGTCACCCGGCTTCCGGCGCGACCTGCGCGAATTCGCCGCCACGTGCCGGGTGGTGCGCGGGCTGCGAGGCGCACGCATCGGTGCCATCGGCGCGCGCCCGGCGGCGTTCAAGACGGTGCGGTACAGCGAGAAGATCCTGGAACGCGCCGGGATTTCGGTGGAGCCCATCGACCTCTCCGAAATCCTCGGCCGGATCGCGCGCCTCAAGGACCGCGACGCGGCCGTCCAGCGGAAGCTCGAGGAAATGGCCGCGTACGTGGACACCACGGGCGTGCCGGACCCGGCCTTGGTAAAGATGGCCAAGCTGGGGCTCGTGATGGAACGCTGGATGCAGGAGGTGGACGTCACCATCAGCGCCGTGCAGTGCTGGACGTCGATGGAAGAGTATTTCGGCGTCGTGCCGTGCACGCTGATGAGCATGATGAGCAACGCCAATCTGCCGAGCGCGTGCGAAGTGGACGTGATGGGGACCATCAGCATGCACGCGCTGACGCTCGCGTCGCAGACGCCGGCGGCCCTGCTCGACTGGAACAACAACTACGGCGATGACCCCGACAAGGCCGTCTGCTTCCATTGCAGCAACCTGCCGCTCGACTTCTTCGAGTCGCCGCGGATGGACTATCAGGAGATCATCGCCGGCACGGTGGGACGCGAGAACACGTACGGGACAATCGTCGGCAAGGTGAAGGCCGGGGCGATGACCTTCGCCCGCTTCTCGACCGACGACCGGACCGGGGCGATTCGCGGGTATGTCGGGGAGGGGAAATTCACCAAGGATCCGCTGAAGACCTTCGGCGGTGCCGGCGTCGTGCAGATCGACAACCTGCAGGCGCTGCTGCGGCACATCTGCCGTCAGGGCTTTGAGCACCACGTGGCCGGGACGTTTTCGCACGTGGCCGGCGCGGTGCACGAAGCGACGGCGCACTACCTGGGTTGGGACGTGCTGCGGCACGGCGCCGCATGACTGTCGTTGCCGGGGTGGACTTCGGCACGCAGAGCGTGCGCGTCTCCATCGTGGACAGTGCGCGTGGCGTCATCGGGCACGGTGTGTCGGAGTACCCCGTGCAGCGCGATCGGCGCGATCCCGACTTTGCGACGCAATCGCACGACGCACACATGAACGCGCTGGTGGCGGCGATGGCGACGGCACGGCGCGATGCCGGCGTACCCGGCAGCGTCGTGCGCGCCCTGGCCCTCGACACCACCGGTTCGACGGTCGTGCCCGTCGGTGCCGATCTAGTACCACTTGGCGACTATTACCTCTGGTGCGACCACCGCGCCAAGGACGAGGCGGCGCGCATCACCCGCGTCGCGCACGAGCGCCAGGTGCCGGCCATCGAGTGGTGCGGCGGCGTCTATTCGTCGGAGTGGGGGTTCGCCAAGCTGCTCCATTGGCTGCGCCACAACCCCGACCGGCGGGGCGAGCTGGTCACCGCGCTCGAGCACTGCGACATGGTGGCAGCCGTGCTGTGCGGCATCACCGACGCGCGCCAGGTGCCGCGCAGCATCTGCGCGATGGGGCACAAGTGGCTCTGGAACGCGTCGCTCGGCGGCTTCCCCGAGGAGGCGTTCTTTGTGGCCGTGGATCCGCTGCTCGCCGGCATCCGCGAGAAGCTCGACGGACCGTACCGCACGTCCGATCACGTTGCCGGTCACCTGACCACGTCGTGGGCCGAGCGGCTGGGGCTCGATGCGGGAATCCCGATCCCCGTCGGCGCGTTTGACGCGCATTGGGATGCCATCGGCGCGGGAGTCGCCGAGGGTGACATCGTAAACGTGATCGGCACGGCGACGTGCATCATGGGAATCGCGGACGACGTGGGCCTGGTCCCTGGCGTCTGCGGCGTGGTGGACGGCTCCATCCATCCGCAAAGGATGGGAATCGAAGCCGGGCTCTCGGCGTGCGGCTACCTGTTCGAGGCGCTTGCCGCGCGCACGGGGCGCAGTGTACGGGCGCTTTCCGAAGGCCTCGCGCGCCACCGGGCAGGGCAGACGGGGCTCCTGCGCATGACGTGGGACAACGGTGACCGCACGGTGCTGGTGAACCCGAACCTTGGCGGCGTGACACTCGGCTGGAACCTCAACAGCACCGCCGAGGACGACCTGTTTGCGGCGATCGAGGGGACGGCGTTCCATACGCGGGTGATTCTCGACCGGATGCGCGAGCATGGCGTGCCGATCCGTCGCGTCATCCACGGCGGCGGTATCCCGCAGAAGAACGAGGTGCTCAACCGGGTGTATGCGAGCGTGCTGAACCTGCCGGTGCTTGTCCCCGAGACACCGATCACCAGTCTTGGCTCGGCGATCTTCGCGTTTCTCGCGTGCGGCGCCTTCGCGAGCATCGAAGAGGCCCAGCACGCGCTCTGCCCCAAGTACCGCACGGTGTTGCCCGATCCGCGCGACGTCGCCGTGTACGAGCGGCTGTATCCCCTCTATCGCGAGCTGTACTACGCGATGGGCACGCCGGACTCGTCACCCGTCGCGATGGGGCGCGTGCTGCCGGCAATCCGGGCGATCGCGGCCGAGGTTCGGGGAGGAGTCGGCTGGCTGGGCGGCAGCGAATCGAGCGCGAGCAGGCCGCGCAGCACCGCGGCCGGCGCAAGAAACGCCGAACCGTGACGGATGCCGCGCGGCGTGCGCAGCGAATCGCGGTACGGCTCGAAGGTGACGAAGTCCCACGTGCGCACCGCGCCGTAGTGCCCGCGGGTGTATTCGTCGTAGTAGACGTACCACCAGCCGCCGGTGCGGAGAATCGACGGACCTTCGGTGTGCAGATCAGTGAAGGCGGGAGAGGCCGGGCCGTACGGTCCCGTGGCGTGCTCGGCGAAGGCGACGCGAAGGTTGCGACGCTCGGGGAAGAAGGTCTCGTCCTTCAGCACGAGCACATAGCGATTGCCGGCCTTCGTGATGGTGCCGTCAATGGCGGCGAAACCACCGTCGTAGAGGAGCTGCGCCCTGGAGTAGGTGACGAAGTCCCTTGTGGTGACGTAGTACAGTCGGTGATCGGCGCGCCCCTTCGACGTCACCTGCGCCATCGAATCGGTGGCCGGGAAGCGGCCGGGGATGGACGTCGCCCAGGCGATGACGAACTGGCGCGTTGCGTCATCGTAAAACAGGTCGGGCGCCCAGGCCTGCAGGGCAGTGGGTTCGTGGTCCATCACCGCGATGCGCTGCTGCT